>NZ_JBFAIS010000038.1:0-76618 GCF_040654795.1 Streptomyces sp. NPDC050617
GGGGGGCCCCCCCGCCCCCCGGGCGGGGGCCCGCCCCCCGGCCGGGGCCCGGCGGGGCGCCGCCCCCCCCCCTGGGGGGGGGGGCCGCCCCCACGACCCACCAGTTCGCGGGCCTGGCCGATGCCGGCTCCCGCGTGCGCGGGGGCCACCGGGCACACCGTCATTCGTAGCGTCCCCAGAACCTGGCGACGCCGTCCGCCAGGCGGCCGTAAGGGTTGAGGCCGCTGAGTTCCACGGCGCTTGTGGTCACGCCGAAGAAGGCTCGCCGGAGAATCAGGCCGACCTCTTGAGATTCCAGGTAGGTACGGGCGACTGCCCGGTCGACGTCGATGAACAGGCCCTCGTCCGTATCGCTCGTCGCCATTCCTTCAGAGCCGACGACGACGTGACTCCATATTCGAGGAATGAGGCTCCGCAACTCTTTCTGGGATTCGCGAGAATGGACCGGCTTCCCGTCCAGATCGAGAACTCCAGTATCGAACAGTTTGCACCATTTTTCCGACAAGGCGCACAAACTTTCCGTATCGGTGAGGCTCTCGCACCCTTCGAGGACCTCCTTCGCGTCGGCTCGAAGGGTCTCGATCACGGGATCGATCTCCGCTTCACGGGGAAGTCGTATCCTCCGGGCCGTTCGCCTTGCGAGGTCCTCGACAGCGGCCCGCGAATCGGCGCCCCTGTCACCGGCGCCCTGGGGCTCCTTGAACCACAGCGGCTCCCATTCGGGCGAGTGCAGCGTATTTCCGGCCGCCAGAGCGGTGGAGGAAACATCGGTCAGCCTCTCGCCGCGAGGAAGCCAGTCGAAACTGGCCCGCACGTCGTCTCGCGGCGTACGTGAAAGGCAGTCGATCTGAGCCCTTCCACGATATCGAGGAACCATCAGATACCACAGGCAGGCCCCCATGGCCATTTCTGCCGCTTCTTGGTGACCGTCCTCTTGACAGCCGCAATCGATAACGCGGTCCGTCACGGCGGCCAACGCGTTGGCGTAGCCGATTACGCTGCCGCTCCCCTTTGCGGACAGTGCCACATGAAGTTCGTTGAACGCCTCTCGGCTTGTATAGTCGGAGATGACATCGATGATGTCATTGTACCGAATGAGATTCTCGACGGCGCGCTTCATCCGGCCACAGGTCTGGATCGCTTGAAAACATCCGAGTTCATCCGAGAGGTGCCTGTACTCGGCTGTCCCCATGGCCAGGCGGTAGAAGCCGACCATGTCCCCGTCCCACCAACGGGCCACCAGGTATTCGTCGGGCGTGACGATCTCGGGAGCAGGCAGGCAATCTTCTTCCCCGCCTGAAGAATCCAGACAGGACTCCGTCATGGAATTCTTCATCAGGATGACCGCGTCGGTCACCGCCGAATCCTTCAGGGCCTGTGTCGCGGCTTTCCCGCCCAGGCACGCGAGACCTTCACTTGCTGCTGCGACGTATGAATCATAACCGCCCCCGGCTGAATCATCAGGGGCGCCGGGGTAGTCGACAGCCATAGTGAGGTTGCGCGTCGCTCCGCAGAGATCGAGCATCCGGCCGTCACGGACTCGCGGGATCTGCCAACGATAGATACTGGCAAAGAAGTCACGCAAAATCATCGGTATCGCCGCTTCGGCCGACGCGGCGTTTCGCGCCACGTACTCGTCCAGCAGCCTGCGAACCTCCCCTCCTTTTTTCGGATTAATTTCGGAGAGTAAATCCATCGCCTTGGACTGCGCTCCTTCCGCTCCCCATAGCTCGCGCCTCACCAAGGAGACCACATTCATCACCGTTTCAGCGACAGGGCTTGATTCTATCGACTCCCGCAGCTCGCCTGAATGCGCGGCCCGGATCACCTTCCAGCCCATATCGTCGCCCTGGTGATGCCGCCGCACTTTCCCGGACACGTGCGGAGTGTACGACGGCTCCGCAATCATGTACGTGGTCGCATCGCTATCCGAGTTCGGCGCCCCCTCGCCCTGGGCCCGGACCGCCTCCTTCCCCTCCGGGTTCATCCGAATATCGGCCAACTGAGTAAAACGTGTGCTGCCGGCATCGATGAGGCCACAGGATTCGGCACTCCACACATTGGCGAACGCGTCCATATGGCGCAACTCCTTCAGACGTTTCCGCGGAATTTTCCCGTGCAGCGCATGCAGGCCGTTGGACGGCTATCCGGCGAATCAGCCGGACAATCTCGACAGGGGACAGATGCAGCACTGTCGCAGCGAGCTGACGCCCCCGGAGCGATGCGCCAAGCGGAACAGACTTCCATCTGAACGCACTCTGCTGTGCCGGGCCAGACCAGCCCCGACCAGAATGTGTTGCAAGTTGCCCCGTGTTGAAAGCCTCTGATGACTCTCGCCGAGTGGGTGGATCAGTTCTGGGGCTGGGCAGGTGCCTTGTATGGTGCGGCGTCTTGAACCGACCGACGCACGGCGGCGGCAGACCGAGCCGTTGTTGCCGGTGGGGCGGCTGTTCCGTGGAACGGCACCCTGACCGTGAGAACGATCGTCAGCCGGCTTCGCGACACCGCTCAAGAGCCATCGGAAGCGAAGCGACCTAGGTGGTGGGGCCGGATGGTAAGCGGCCGGGCGCCGAATCTCCCCTTGCGGGCCCTGCTCGACGAAGCTCGGTGGACGGGGCGGGAACTGGCTGCCGCGGTCAATGCGTGCGGCGGCGAGAACGGCCTGATGCTGCGTTACGACCGTACGTCGGTCGCTCACTGGCTCGCCGGTACCCGCCCCTCCGCTCATATCGCCGAACTGGTCGCCGAAGCTCTCTCCCGCAGGCTCCACCGCCCCATTACGCTCGCCGACACGAATCTGGCCCGCCCCGATCACCCGACCCCCGCGAACGCCGCGCCTCGACAAGCGGAGGATCCGGTGGCGCGCCTGGTCGAGCTCGCCGGAACCGGCCGCGGCCGACGGGCGGTGCCGCGGCCCATGGCCTACAGCACCGGCACAACGCTCCCCGGCCTGCCCTCGCCCCTCTCCGCCGGCAGCCCTGCACCCACTTCTGCGTCCGCCGCCGCCAAGGTGGGGCCCGTGCACGGGCAGTCGGCGGAACTGATGGTCAAAGTCTTCGCGGACAGCGACGCGATGTTCGGCGGCGGCCGCGCCCGCACCGCGCTGACCGCCTACCTGGCCACCGACGTCGCCGGCCGGCTGCGTGCCCCCGCGAGTGCCAGTACCAGACGCCGTCTCCTCCGGACGGCATCCCAACTCGCCTACCTGGCCGGCTACATGTGCTTCGACGAGCATCTCAACGGCGTCGCCCAGGTCTACTACCGCAGCGCCGCCGAGTTCGCGGCGGCGGCGAGCGACCTGGTCGGGTACAGCACCGCGCTGCGCGCCATGAGCATCCAGGCCTACCACCTCGGCCACCGCGCCCAAGCCCTGGACCTGGCCGAGGCCGCCGGCCGCCACCACCACCGGGTGCCCGGCGGGCAGGCGGGGCTGCTCACCGCGCAATTGGCGGTGGCGGAGGCCGGGCGGGGCGACCGGCGAGCCTCCTTCAGCCATCTCGCCCAGGCCGAACGCCTCCTGGACCAGGGGGAAGACGATCAGGGCACCATCGGCGTCTACCATCCGGCGGCACTCGCCCACCAGGAAGCCGAGGTGCTGCTGTGTACGGGGGACCGTGCCGGTGCGATCCGCGCCCTGAACCTCTCACTGCGGCACCGGCCCGCGGGGGAACGGCGGGCACGCGCCTTGACCACCGCCCGCCTGGCCCACCTCCACTTCGACCAGGGCAGCATTGAGGAAGCCGCCGCCCGGTGCCACGCCTTCCTCGACGACGCGACAGGTCTGCAGTCCACGCGCGCCGATCAGGTGCTGGCGTCCCTGCGTTCCCGGCTACGCACCCACCAGCGATCGGCCGCGGTGCGGACGGTGATCGAGCGTCTCGACCAGGCGCGGCACACCGAATCCGCCGGCGCCTGAAGGAGCGTCAGGCACTTCCCCGGCGGCCGCGGGCATCGCCGTGGTGAACGTCTCCTGACGCGTCACCGCACACGGCCCCAGCCCCGAGAGCGCCTCCAGCACCCCGGACACCGCAGCCGGCGATACGCCGGATACGGCCGTCACCCCGACCGCGCCCGCCCCCGACAGCCACTGCGGCCGCACGTCACCGGCCGCCCCCGCCGCGTAGGCCCCCGTGCCCGCACGCTCCAGGACCGCCACCGCCGGCCGGGCGGCCCGCACGGGCCCTACCACCAGCACGACCTGGCACGCGGCCGCCAGCCCGCGCAACGTACGGATCCGGTCACCGGCGGCGTGGCAGTACGTGGCCGGGTCCTGCGGCAGCACATGGCCGAACCGGGCCCGCACCGCCTCCGCGACCCGCTCCGTCTCTTCCACCGGCAGCCCCGGCTGAAGCACCACCGCCACCCGTGCGTCGTCCGCCACCCGTACACGCCGGGCGCCCTCCTCGCTCTCCACCACGCGTACCGCCCCGGGCGCCTGGCGCACCAGGCCGGCCGCCACCGCATCGCCGGGCCGCCCCACCACGATCACCGTCTCCCCCATCGCGGCGAACCTGCGTACTTCGTCCTGGGCCGCCGCGATCAGCGGACACCCCGTATCCACCGGCCTCACTCCCCGCGAGGCCAAGCCGGCGCGGATCGCGGGCGGCGCTCCTTCCGGTCCGATGATCACCGTCGCGCCGTCGGGTACGGCCTCCACGTCCATAGCCGTCACCAGGACCCGACCGGTCCTGCCGTCCCGTTCCAGAGCCGGTTCCAACACCGCGCCGCCGAGCAGGGCGAGGGGGCCGGCCCCGGACGCCAGCGCCGCGTCCACCGCGGTCAGGGTCCGACGCGCACCTCCGCACCACGGATCCGTCCCGGCCACGACCACCCGGCGCGTACGCATCACCCTCGTCCACACCGCGAGAGCCCGGGCCACCGCCGGCTCCGACACCGGCGCCGACACCGCACCCAGCCCCACCGCACGCCCGTCCCGCCCTACGTAGGACAGCAACTGCCCCACCGAACCCGCCGCCTCGCCCCCGCACTCCGAGCCGGACCGCGTCACAGAGTCCGCGAACCGCACGGACAGTCCCGTACGCCGTAACTCCCCCGCCAAAAGCTCCGCACCCCGGCACTCCACATGGCCGCGCCCGGTATGGACCACCGCCCGCGCGACCACCACGTCACCCGCCGGCACCGCGTCCGGCGCCGTCCACCGATGCGATCTGAGCGTCCTTTGCACCTGCCTCTGTCCTCCAATCCGTACCCGGATGTCTGAGCAATCCCTGGTACACGGACAGACGGCCGCGACGAAAGCGGGAACGCCGCACTCGGAGTTCCCCGCCCGGCCCCCGACCAGGTGGGAACAGGATCGGAGGTTCCCACTGGGCGGAATTCACAAACGCGCAAGCGTTCAACGCGTGCACGCACCCGAAGTCGGCCCGGCCTTCCGCGGGTTCTCGTCCGGGCGTGTACTGGGAGACGCGGGACGGCGCCAGTCGGCCACTCCGCAGGCTTTCAACTCCCGGAATGGCGAGGGATTCTCATGGCTATGTCCGCGCGGGCCGACAGTCCTCCGCTGGATTTCGCGGAGATCCGCAGCGATGTAGAGGCGGTGTTGGACGGCTTCCTGGCAGCCAAGACTCACGTCGGCGCCGGGGGCGGCCGGGCCGTTGCGGACGAGGGCGCGGAAACGCTGCGCGCCTTCCTGAGCGGGGGCGGCAAAAGGATGCGGCCCATTCTGTGTGCCGTCGGCTGGTGCGCGGGGGGCGGCGGTCCACTGCCGCCCCAGGTGCTGCGGGTGGCCGGTTCCCTGGAGATGTTCCACGCGTTCGCCCTCATACATGACGACCTCATGGACTGTTCCAGCAGCCGTCGCGGCCGCCCCACGGTCCACCGGGCACTCTCGGCGCGCTACCGTCCGGGCAGGACCGCCGAGGCCGCCGACCAGCTCGGGGCGAACGCCGCGATGCTCATCGGCGACCTGGCACTGGCCTGGTCCGACGAGCTGCTGCATACCGCGGGTCTGACAGCGGGCGAGCTCGCCAGGGTCCTCCCCGTGGTCGACGCCATGCGAACCGAGGTGATGTACGGCCAGTACCTCGACCTCACCTCCACGGGACACCCCACGCCCGATGTCGACCGGTCCCTGGCGATCAGCCGGTACAAGACGGCCAAGTACACCGTCGAGCGGCCGCTTCACATCGGCGCGATCCTCGCCGACGCCGGGCCGCCGGTGCTGTCCGCGCTCAGCGCCTTCGCCCTCCCCGCCGGCGAGGCCTTCCAGCTCCGTGACGATCTTCTGGGTGTGTACGGCGACCCCGCCGCCACCGGAAAGCCGGCCCTGGACGATCTGCGAGACGGCAAAGCCACCGCCCTGATAGCCCTCGCCCTGCGACGTGCGTCCTCCGCCCAGATCAGCGAAGTACGCCCGCTCCTCGGATGCCCCACCCTCACCGAAGCGCAGGCAGAGGTCGCAAGGGGCGTCATATCCGATACCGGCGCCCGCGCCCGAGTCGAAGACATGATTCGCGTCCGTCATGAGAAAGCCGTACAGGCGCTGCGGAACGCGGACCTGCCGACCGAGGCCGTCGAGTACCTCACCGACATCGCACGCCTCCTGGTCGAGCGGGACCAGTGAACAGCGGTGCGGGCCTGGCGAGTTCGCGCAGGCTCCCCCACCGCACCCGACCGGCGGCTAGGCCCTGTCGTACGGTTCACGGATGTACGCTCGCCTTGCACGTGATCGCGGACCGCGCGTTCCCGCCCGGCCCCACGGCGGCGGGCGCGGCGCCTCCGACCCGCCGTCGTCGCAGGTCGGGGAAGTCTGGGGTGGAGGTGCCCGGAGCCGGACTTGAACCGGCACGGCCCGAGGGCCAGCGAGGTTTAAGCTCGCCGTGTCTGCATTCCACCATCCGGGCAGGGGCCCTCGGTCCGTGCGTACAGGGAGGCGCACGGCCCTCCCCTTGGAGAGCATGACGAGCCTAGCCCCGAGCGGCCCCCCGAACAGCGGAACGTTGGCCCGAGGTTGTCTTATTTTATTGGCAACTGAGGGTGCATCAGTACCCGGCCGACGCCAACGGCACATGCCACGGGCTGTTCCCGACCGGTCACCCTCCCGTCAGGGCCCGGAGGCGGAATTGTCGCAATCTCGCCGCCCCGAACGGGCCGCGGCCGTCGTTCCGGGGTCAGGGTCGCGCTCCTACCAAAGGATGATGTGACTCCTGCGCGGTACCTCCCTGGTCTCCCAAGGGAACGGGAGCAGGGTCTGATCCCCGGGCGGCTTTCGGCACGGACCATGGTGTCAGTCCCCAAAAAGCTCGTTCCGACAGGAGTCCCCCGCCGTGACCACCTCCCCCTTCGGCGCCCAGACCGCCGTACGCACCACCGCGGTGGCCGCCCGCGCCACGGATCTGACCAAGGTCTACGGACAGGGCGAGACCCAGGTGGTCGCGCTGGACGCCGTCTCCCTCGACTTCCACCAGGCGGAATTCACCGCGATCATGGGCCCCTCCGGGTCCGGCAAGTCGACGCTGATGCACTGCATGGCCGGGCTCGACTCGGTCTCCGGCGGTTCGGCCCGGATCGGCGACGTGGAGCTGACCGCGCTCAGCGACAAGAAGCTCACCCAGCTGCGCCGCGACAAGATCGGCTTCATCTTCCAGGCGTTCAACCTGCTCCCCACGCTCAACGCCCTGGAGAACATCACGCTCCCCATGGACATCGCCGGCCGCAAGCCCGACAAGAAGTGGCTGGACATGGTCGTCGACACCGTCGGCCTCTCCGGGCGGCTCAAGCACCGGCCCAACCAGCTCTCCGGCGGTCAGCAGCAGCGCGTCGCCGTCGCCCGCGCCCTCGCCGGCCGCCCCGAGATCATGTTCGCCGACGAGCCCACCGGAAACCTCGACTCCCGCTCCGGCGCCGAGGTCCTCGGCTTCCTGCGGAACTCCGTGCGCGAGCTCGGCCAGACCGTCGTCATGGTCACCCACGACCCGGTGGCGGCCGCCTACGCCGACCGCGTCGTCTTCCTCGCCGACGGGCGGCTCGTCGACGAGCTGCGCGAGCCCACCGCGGACGCCGTGCTCGACCGGATGAAGCGCTTCGACGCCCGGGGGCGCACCAGCTGAGCCGACGGAGCCGCTGAGCAGGCGCGCCGAGTCGGCCGGGCCGAGCGGACGCCCCGCCTCCCCGGCCCGTACGAGCCGATGGCCCGAGCCCGCCCGTAGGAGCCGACGCCGGCCCCGGCCCGCCCGTACGAGCCGACGCCGACGCCGACCCGCCCGTACGAGCTCAGCCGCCGCAGCACACCCCGCCCCCACCCGCCCAGACTTCCCCGCAGCCCCCGCGCCCCGGCCCCGTGCCCGGCCGACCACGGGCGCGGAGCCTCCCCCCAGGACTGACCATGTTCCGTACCGCCTTGCGCAATGTGCTCGCGCACAAGGCCAGGCTGCTGATGACCGTGCTCGCCGTCATGCTCGGCGTCGCCTTCGTCTCAGGCACCCTGGTCTTCACCTCGACCATCACCGGCGCTCTCCAGAAGAGCTCGGAAAAGGGCTTCACCAACACCGACATCGCCATCACCCCCTCGGGGTCCTCCGACAACAACAGCAACGAGGGCACCGACAAGCCCAGTGAGTGGCACGAGCTGCGCCAGAGCCTGCTGACGAAGGTCTCCAAGGTGCCCGGCGTCGACTCGGTCACCGGCACCGTCAGCGGCTTCGCCGCCGTCTCCGGCAAGGACGGCAAGCTCGTCGGCAACGGCTTCACCTCCGCCGGCGGCAACTACTACGCCGGCAAGGGCGGCGCCGATATCCGGTACCCGCTCAAGGACGGCCGCGCGCCGCACAGCCCCCACGAGATCGTGCTCGACACCAAGACGGCCGACCGCGCGGGCGTCAAGGTCGGCGACACCGTCCGGATGTCGGTCAACGGACCCGTCCTGAAGCAGAAGGTCGTCGGCGTCTTCACCACCGACGACGGCAACGTCACGGCCGGCGGCAGCCTCGCGCTCTTCGACACCCGAACGGCGCAGAAGCTCTACAGCAAGCCCGGCGAGTTCAGCGAGATCGACGTGAAGGCCGCACCGGGCACCTCCCAGGCCACGCTCAAGAGCGCGATCGACAAGGTCCTCCCCCACACCGCCAAGTCCACCACCGGCCAGAAGCTCGCCGACGACCAGGCCAAGGCCATCGCCACGAGCATGAGCGGCATGCAGACCGGCCTGCTGGTCTTCGCCGGCATCGCGCTCTTCGTCGGCATCTTCATCATCGCCAACACCTTCACCATGCTGGTCTCGCAGCGCACCAAGGAGCTGGCGCTGATGCGGGCGGTCGGCGCGAGCCGCCGCCAGGTGACCCGTTCCGTGCTCATCGAGGCGTTCGTGGTCGGCGCGATCGCCGCCGTCACCGGTCTCCTCGCGGGCATCGGCATCGGCGCCGCGCTGCGCGCCCTGATGAACGGCAACGGCGCCACCGTCCCCGACGGCCCGCTCGTCATCGAGCCCTCCACGATCGTGATCTCGCTGATCGTCGGCATCGTGGTGACCATGCTCGCCGCCTGGCTGCCGGGCCGCCGCGCCGCGAAGATCCCGCCGATCGCCGCCATGAACAGCGTGCACGCGGTCGCCACCACCCGGTCCCTGGTCGTCCGCAACACCATCGGCGCGCTGTTCTCCGGCGCGGGCATCGCCGCCGTACTGGCCGCCACGGGCATGGGCGCGGACAGCGGCAAGGGCGTGCTGGGCCTGGGCGCCGGGCTGCTGCTGATCGGGGTGTTCGTGCTGACCCCGCTGCTGTCCCGGCCGCTGATCGCCGCCGCCGGGCCCGTACTGCGCGCCTTCGGGATCTCCGGCAAGCTCGCCCGGCAGAACGCGGTCCGCAACCCCCGCCGCACCGCCGCCACGGCCTCCGCGCTGATGATCGGCCTCACCCTGATCACCGGTCTGACCGTCATCGCGGGCAGCGTCCAGAAGGCCGTCGGCAAGATGGCCACGGACTCCCTCAAGGCCGACTACGTCGTCTCCATGGCGAGCAAGCTCCCGCTCTCCCCGCAGGTCAGCAAGGACATCGCCGCCGACCCGAACGTCATCGCGTCCAGCCCGATGCGCAGCTCGGGCGCCCACATCAACGGCGACAGCGGCTATCTGACGGGCGTCAACGGCAAGGACCTCGACAAGCTCACCAAGCTCGACCTCGCTTCCGGGTCCCTGAACGTCGGCGGCCACAACACCGTCATGGACGAGGACTCCGCCAAGGAGCACGGTCTGAAGGCCGGCTCCTCCTACGTCGCGACCTTCGAGGACGGCAAGAAGAGCCGGATGACGGTCTCGGGCGTCTACAAGGGCAACGAGCTGATGCGCGGCATCCTGGTCGACACCGCCACCCTCGATCCGCACCAGAAGGACGCCACCGACCGGCAGGTGCTGGTCAAGACCAAGGACGGCGCGGGCGAGAGCTCCAAGGACGCGCTGCGCACGTCGCTCGGCGACAACCCGGCCATCCAGATCCAGGACAAGGGCGACATCGTCAACGAGATCGCCTCGATGGTCAACCTGATGCTGAACATGCTCTACGGGCTGCTCGCCATGGCCGTGATCGTCGCGGTGCTCGGCGTCGTCAACACCCTGGCCATGTCGGTCTTCGAGCGCTCCCAGGAGATCGGGATGCTGCGCGCCATCGGCCTGGACCGCAAGGGCATCAAGCGGATGGTGCGGCTGGAGTCGCTGGTCATCTCGGTCTTCGGCGGCGTGCTCGGCCTCGCGCTCGGCGTGTTCTTCGGCTGGGCGGCCGGCGAGCTGATCGGCACCAGCCTGGCCACGTACGAGCTGGTGCTGCCGTGGGGCCGGATGGGGATCTTCCTGCTGCTGTCCGCGCTGGTCGGCATCCTGGCCGCGCTGTGGCCCGCCCGGCGCGCCGCCCGGCTGAACATGCTGACGGCGATCAAGTCGGAGTAGTCCGTTCCACTCCAGCGCGCGCGGATGCCGCGCACAACAGGTCCGGCCCCGCGGTCTCCACCGCGGGGCCGGACCTTTCGCAGTCTTCGGTCAGGAGGCCGTGCCCCACTGCCGCATGCGCAGCGGCGTCCCGGACGTCCCGCTCTCGGGCGTACGGACCGCCAGCACCTGGTTGACGCCGATGCGGTTGCGCTCGAAGGAGAGCGCGGAGGCCGCCATGTACAGCCGCCAGACGCGGGCCCGGCCGGGCGTGGTCAGCCGGACCGCTTCCTTCCAGTGGCGCTCCAGGTTGGCCACCCACTGGCGCAGCGTCAGCGCGTAGTGCTCGCGCAGCGCCTCCACGTCGCGCACCTCGAACCCGGCCTCCTCCAGCTGGGCGACGGTCCGGCCGACCGGGGCCAGCTCGCCGTCCGGGAAGACGTACCGGTCGATGAACTCGTCGACCTGGTAGTTCTCCTCGTCGAGCAGCGGACGGCGGGCGATCTGGTGGTTCAGCAGCCGCCCGCCCGGCTTGAGGAGCCCATGGAGGTCGGCCGCGTACTCCGCGTAGAGCGCCGAGCCGACGTGCTCGGCCATGCCGATCGAGGAGATCGCGTCGTAGGGGCCGTCGTGGATCTGCCGGTAGTCCTGCACCCGGATCTCGACGCGGTCCGTCAGCCCGGCCTCGGCGACGCGCTTGCGCCCGTAGGCGGCCTGCTCCTCGGAGAGCGTGATCCCCACGGCGCGCACGCCGTACTCGCGCGCCGCGTGCAGCACCATCGAGCCCCAGCCGCACCCCACGTCCAGCAGCCGCTGGTCGGCTTCGAGGCCGAGCTTGCGGCAGACGAGGTCGAGCTTGTCGTACTGCGCCTGCTCCAGAGTGGACTCCGGGGACTCCCAGTAGGCGCAGGAGTAGACCATGGAGGGACCCAGCACCAGCTCGTAGAAGTCGTTGCCGACGTCGTAGTGGTGGCTGATGGCCTGCTTGTCGCGGCGCAGGGTGTGCAGCGGTCCGTGGCTCTTGGGGGCCTCCTCGCGCGGCGGCGCGGGCGGCAGGCCGGCCCCGGCGAGCGAGAGGAGCTCGCGGCCGGCGGCGCGCATCCGGGGGTCGCGCACGGCGGCGAGGGCGGTGGACAGTACGGGCTGGCGTCTGGCCGGGGTGCCGCGCTCCCAGATGAGGCCGGCCATCAGGTCGAGGGCTTGGTAGAGGTCGCCCTCCACGTCGATGTCACCGGCCACCCAGCCGCGGGCGAGGCCGAGCTCGCCCGGCTTGTAGAGGAGTCGTCGCAGGGCTCTGCGGTGGCGTATGACGAGCACGGGGGCGCCTGGCGGGCCGGCCTCGCTGTGGTCCCAGGCGCGGATGCGGACCGGGAGCGGGGCTCCCAGCACCTCCTCCGCGAGCGCGGTGAGCCGTCCAGCGGCGTCGGCCATGTCGCACACCTCCGTGGTGGAGCATCAGAGACAAAGTACGTTCACTGACCACGTAAACACCGGAGAGCTTCCATCCCATCCCGGAAACGGCCTGGAATCTGCAAAATAACCCGGTACGCCGAAGGACGCCCACCCCACGGATTGGTGGACGCCCTTCGGTTTCGGTCGTTGTTCGGCCCGGAAGGCCGGGGGCTCCTCAGCCCCGGAAGGCGGGCGAAGCCCGGCCCGACCGCGAGGTCAGGAAGCCTTCGCCTTCTCGCCCTTCGCGGCCTTCTCGCCCTTCGCGGCCTTGTCGGCCTCGTCGCTCTTCCCGGCCGGAGCGGCGGCCTGCGGGGCGGGCTTGGCCGCCTCGTAGAACTCCTCGCGGGGGTGCTCCATCGCGCCGAGGGAGACGACCTCGCGCTTGAGGAACATGCCGAGCGTCCAGTCGGCGAAGACGCGGATCTTGCGGTTGAACGTCGGCATCGCCATGCCGTGGTACGCGCGGTGCATGTACCAGGCGATCCGGCCCTTGAGCTTGATCTTCGTCTTGCCCATGACGATCATCGCGACGCCCTTGTGCAGGCCGAGACCCGCGACCGCACCCTTGTTGGCGTGGCTGTACTCCTTCTGCGGGAAGCCCCGCATGCCGGAGACGACGTTGTCGCCGAGGACCTTGGCCTGGCGCAGCGCGTGCTGGGCGTTCGGCGGGCACCAGGCGTTCTCGTTGCCGGCCTTGCGGCCGACGAGGTCCGGGACCTGGGCGTTGTCGCCGGCGGCCCAGATGTAGTCGGTGCCCTGCACCTGGAGGGTGGCGCCGGTGTCGACGTGGCCGCGCGGGCCCAGCGGCAGGCCGAAGCGCGAGAGGACCGGGTTGGGCTTGACGCCCGCGGTCCACACGATCGTGTTGGCGTCGACCTCAAGGTCGTTGTTGAGCACCACGTGGCCGTCGACGCAGGAGTTCATGCCGGTCTTGAGGTAGACCTCGACGCCGCGGCTCTCCAGGTGCTCCTTGCCCCAGGTGCCCAGCTTCGGGCCGACCTCGGGGAGGATCTTGTCGGCGACGTCCACCAGCAGGAAGCGCATGTCCTCGCGCTTCACGTTGGGGTAGTACTTGGCGGCGTCGCGCGCCATGTCCTCGACCTCGCCGACAGTCTCCGCGCCCGCGAAGCCGCCGCCGATGAAGACGAAGGTCAGCGCCTTGCGGCGGATCTCCTCGTCGGTCGTGGAGTCGGCCTTGTCGAGCTGCTCCAGGACGTGGTTGCGCAGGCCGATGGCCTCCTCGACGCCCTTCATACCGATGCCGTTCTCGGCGAGGCCGGGGATCGGGAAGGTGCGGGAGACGGCGCCCATGGCGATGACCAGGTAGTCGAAGGGCAGCTCGTACGCCTCGCCGACGAGCGGCGCGACGGTGGCGACCTTGCGGTCCTGGTCGATCGTGGTAACGCGGCCGGTGAGGACCTCCGCCTTGGGGAGCACACGCCGCAGCGGCACCACCACATGGCGGGGAGAGATGCTGCCGGCAGCAGCTTCAGGGAGGAAGGGCTGGTACGTCATGTACGAGCGCGGGTCGACGACCGTGACGGTCGCCTCGCCGTACCGCATCTTCTTGAGGATGCGGCGTGCCGCGTACAGGCCTACGTACCCACCGCCTACAACGAGGATCCTGGGACGCTCCGTGGTGCTCATGATTCGAGTATCCAGCACCCGCCCCACGGGGGTTCGTGAGCCCCTTCACAAGGATCGCCCCCCTGTCTGCTACACTCCGCCGCCACCGTGACCGACGCCATAGCCACATCAGGGAACCACAACCCCGCCGAACGCGTTGTTCACCCCCACTGAACTGGCCTTGTGATGCAATCCGCAACTAGACCACTGCCGGTTTTCACACGGACCACACACCCTGGGAAAACGCCCGTAACACATACAACAGGGGCCCCCGTCCCGTGGAACTAGGCCATAGGACCCAGAACCGAGGCCGACAGGCCCTTTTTCCTTGTGAAGAAGTTCACGAACTTTCTCGCGACGGCGGTTCACGGGGCCCGCGGGGCGGGCGGGAGGCCCGCCCCGGGGCGCCCGGGAACAGCCCCGTCACCCGCTCGGCCGAAGCGCGGGCAATGCTGTCGAGCACCTCCCCGGCCCGGGGCGTCGCCCACCATCTCGGCACGTGTACACGCTTCCGCGTACACTGCTCTCATGGCTGAGAACACCGTGACCGTACGGGAAGCCCGCGCGCATCTGGCGGACCACATCAACCGGGCCGAGGAGGGCACGCCTACGCTGATCACCCGCAACGGGGAGCCCGTCGCGGCCGTGGTGCCGATCGCGGACTTCAACGCGCTGGAGGAAGCGGCCGACGTGCTGCTGGCGCGCGAGGCCGAAGCGGTCCTGGCCCAGGGCGGCCCGACCGTGAGCATGGCCGAGCTCCTGGCGGACCTGTTCGACGAGCGCGCCGGCGACGCGGCGTGAAGTACGCGTTCCGGTTCACCGCGGCGGCCCAGCGACAGCTCCGAGCCATCGACCGGCCCGCCGCCATGCGTATCCTGGCCGCGCTGACCGCGCTCGGCGACGACCCTTACCGCGAGGACGCGGACGTCAAAAAACTCACCGGCCCCTCGGGCCTCTACCAACTCCGCGTCGGCAATTACCGGGTCGCCTACCAGGTCGAGGACGGCGAACTCGTCATCCTCGTCGTCAAGGTCGGCGACCGGCGCGACGTGTACCGCAACATCTGAGGCCTACTCGATCCGAGGCCTGCTCGATCTAAGGCCTACTCGATCTAAGGCCTACTCGTCGTCGAGTGCGGCCAGCGCGAAGGCGATGCCGTCCAGGATGTCGTGTTCGCTGACGACGACCTCGGCGGCGCCGGTGCGCTCCATCACCGACTGGAGCACGAGCGCTCCGGCGCCGATGACGTCCACCCGGCCGGGGTGCATCGAGGGGATCGCGGCCCGCTCGTCGTGGGTGGCCGCCAGCAGGGCGCCGGTGACCTCCTTGACCCGCTCGTAGGAGATCCGCGAACGGTGGATGGCGGCCGAGTCGTAGCGCTCCAGGCCGAGTTCGATGGCGGCGACCGTCGTCACGGACCCCGCGAGGCCCACGAGGGTGCGCGGCTCACGCAGCGGAACGGTCTCCTCCGCGAGGTCGAGCGCGGCGTCGACGTCGGCCCGTATCGCGCTGATCTCCTCGGCGCTGGGCGGGTCGTGGCGCACGTGCCGCTCCGACATCCGCACGCAGCCGATGTCCACGGAACGGGCGGCGCGCACCCGCTCGCCGCCGACCACGAACTCCGTCGAGCCGCCGCCGATGTCGACGACCAGGTACTCGCCGCCGTCCCCGGCCAGCTCCTTCGTCGCCCCGGTGAAGGAGAACTCGGCCTCCTGGTCGCCGGAGATCACCTCGGGCTCGACGCCCAGGATGTCCAGGACGCCCTGGACGAACTCGTCGCGGTTCTCGGCGTCCCGCGAGGCGGAGGTGGCCACGAAGCGGACCCGCTCCGCGCCGTGCTCCTTGATCACCGCGGCGTACTCGCGGCACGCGGCGAACGTCCGCTCCAGCGCCTCGGGCGCGAGCCTGCCCGTACGGTCCACGCCCTGGCCGAGGCGGACGATCGTCATCCGGCGGTCGAGGTCGACCAGCTCGCCGGTGGCCGCGTCGACGTCCGCGACCAGCAGCCGGATGGAGTTCGTACCGCAGTCGACGGCGGCGACGCGCTTCATTCGGCGCCCCCTTCGGCCTGTACGCCCTGCTCCTGGGCGTCCGCCGCCTGGCACGGCGCGACGCACGGGCCCTTGCGCCACCACTCCGGCAGCATCGCGATGGCCTCGTCGCCGAGCGGATTGACGCCCGGCCCCGCCGCCAGCGAATGGCCGACGAGGACGTGCAGGCACTTCACGCGGTCCGGCATGCCGCCCGCGCTCGGGAACCCTTCGAGCACCTCGATGGCGTCGCGGCGGGCGATGTAGTCCTCGTGCGCGGCGCGGTACGCGGCGGCCAGCTCCGGGTCGGTCGCCAGCCGGGCCGTCATCGTCTTCATCACGCCGTCCGCCTCCAGCGTCCCGATCGCGGAGGCCGCGCGGGGGCAGGTCAGGTAATAGAGCGTCGGGAACGGCGTGCCGTCCTCCAGGCGCGGCGCGGTCTCGACCACGTCGGGGTTGCCGCAGGGGCAGCGGTGCGCGATGGAGCGCAGGCCGCGCGGGGGGCGGCCCAGCTGCTCCTTGAACGCGGCGATGTCCGCGTCCGTCGGCGTCGTGGGCTCGGTCTGGGGAGGAGGGGTGTCCATGGGCTCGCTCGTGCTCGGTCTTCTCGTGTCTTCGGTCGGTGGCCCGGATCGTACGCGCCGGGGCCGTACGGACCGGCATCGCGGCCGTACGGGCGGGTGTCGCGCGGGGCCGGGGTCGTACGGGGGGTGTCTGTCGTACGGGGGCGGTGTCTGTCGTACGGGGGGCGGGGTCGTACGGGCCGGTGTCGCGCAGAGGCGGTGCCGTACGGGCCGGTCTTGCGCGCCGGGGCGCCGGGCGGCCCCGGCAGCCCCGCACGGAGGCAGGCGCCCGGCCCGGAGGGGCCCCGTCAGCGCCGCCCGTCGGCCTTGTCCACCCCGTCCCAGAGGTTGTCGGACCAGGAGCGGCCCGCGCCTCCCTGGTCCTTCGGCCGCTTGGCGTCGCCGCCGCCGTCCACCACGCTGTAGCCGGTCTCCCCCGGCCGTACGTAGTGCAGGTGCTCGCGCGCCTGCTGCTCGATGTACGCCGGGTCCTTCAGCCGCGCCTTCTCCTCGCGCAGCCGCTTGACCTCCTCGCGCGCCTTCTGCGACTGCCGCAGCTGGTCGCCGATGTCCGAGCGCTGGGTGATGAACTGCCGCATCGGGTAGGCCAGGGCGACGACCAGCGAGCAGACGACGAGCGCGAGGAGCGCCGCCCGGCCGGTGAGGCGGTTGCGGCGCACGGGCCGGGTCCGGTAGACGCGGGCGGCGGCCTGCTCGCCGAGCGCCTTGAGCCTGGTCGCCGTGGAGAACCGATCCGCCGGCACAGCCGCCTCCCCTGTCTCGCCTGTTGCGTCGCCCTCGTCACCCGTGCGACCCGCGTACGTACACGTCCCCGGCAACGGTACGGGACCGGTGCCGGGGACGCTTCGCTTACGCGCTCAGCCGCGTACGGCCGTGTTCCGCGAGCTCGCGGGCGGTGGTGTCAGCCCTTGAAGCGCGGGAACGCGGAGCGGCCGGCGTAGACCGCCGCGTCGTCGAGGATCTCCTCGATGCGCAGCAGCTGGTTGTACTTGGCGACGCGCTCGGAGCGGGCCGGGGCGCCGGTCTTGATCTGGCCGCAGTTGGTGGCGACGGCCAGGTCGGCGATGGTGACGTCCTCGGTCTCGCCGGAGCGGTGGGACATCATGCACTTGAAGCCGTTGCGCTGGGCCAGCTCGACGGCGTCGAGGGTCTCGGTCAGCGAGCCGATCTGGTTGACCTTGACCAGCAGGGCGTTGGCGGCGCCCTCCTCGATGCCGCGGCCGAGCCGCTCCGGGTTGGTGACGAACAGGTCGTCGCCGACGATCTGGACCTTCTCGCCCAGCTTGTCGGTGAGGACCTTCCAGCCCGCCCAGTCGTCCTCGTACAGCGGGTCCTCGATGGAGACCAGCGGGTAGGAGGCGACGAGCTCCTCGTAGTACTCCGTCATCTGCGCGGCGGAGCGCTCCTGGCCCTCGAAGGCGTAGACGCCGTCCTTGTAGAACTCGGAGGCGGCGACGTCGAGCGCCAGCGCGATGTCCTGGCCGGGCGCGTAACCGGCCTGCTTGATGGCCTCGATGATGAGGTCGAGCGCCTCGCGGTTCGAGCCCAGGTTCGGGGCGAAGCCGCCCTCGTCGCCGAGGCCGGTGGACAGGCCGCGCTCCTTCAGCACGCTCTTGAGCGTGTGGTAGACCTCGGCGCCCCAGCGCAGCGCCTCGGAGAAGGACTCCGCGCCGATCGGCGCGATCATGAACTCCTGGATGTCCACGTTGGAGTCGGCGTGCGAGCCGCCGTTGAGGATGTTCATCATCGGCACCGGCAGCAGGTGCGCGTTCGGGCCGCCGAGGTAGCGGAAGAGCGGCAGGTCGGACGCCTCGGAGGCGGCGTGCGCGACGGCGAGGGAGACGCCGAGGATGGCGTTGGCGCCGAGCGAGGACTTGTCCGCGGTGGCGTCCAGGTCGAACATCGCCTGGTCGATCAGGCGCTGCTCGGTGGCGTCGTAGCCGACGAGCTCCGGGCCGATCTGCTCGATGACGGCGAGGACGGCCTTCTCGACGCCCTTGCCCTGGTAGCGGTTGCGGTCGCCGTCACGCAGCTCCAGCGCCTCGAAGGCACCGGTGGAGGCGCCGGACGGCACGGCGGCACGGCCCGTGGAGCCGTCGTCGAGGCCGACCTCGACCTCGACCGTGGGGTTGCCTCGCGAGTCGAGGATCTCGCGAGCTACGACGACGTCGATGGACGGCACGAGTGTCTCCTTCATGGGGTGACTGGTTTCTGCACCCCGAGCCTAACGGGCCGGGGGACGTCCGCCCGCGCGCAGCCCGGACCGTGAGCGGAAAAATGGGCCGAAGAGCCAGATCAGAGGATGAATGACGGCGTTGTTCGCCGAAGGGGGAATGGGGCGGGAACCGGACAGGTCCGAAGGACCGGCGACGGGCCCCGGATATGCGAGTGCCCCGCTACGGCGCGATCGGGGGGGGGGATGGCGCGCCGGAGCGGGGCGGTCTCTCATGAGCGGAGAGACGGGGGCGGCGGTGAAGCCGCCCCCAGGGAACGGATCAGCTCAGGTGGAGCTGCTGACCCGGGTAGATCAGGTTGGCGTCGGAGACGATGCCCTTGTTCAGGTTGTACAGCTTCTGCCAGCCGCCCTTGACGCCGTGCTCCTTGGCGATCTTGCCGAGGGTGTCGCCGGACTTGACCTTGTACTCGCCGTCGCCCTTCTGGATGGACTTCGGCGCGACGGGCTTCGGCGCGGCCTGCTTGGGGGCCTGCTGCTTCGGAGCCTGCTGCTTCGGCGCGTAGTGCTTGGGGGCCTGCTGCTTCGGCGCGGCCTGGCGCTGGCTGCGGTCCGCGTGCTGCGTGCCGCGGCTGCTGGAGCCGGTGTCGACGCCGGCGGCGGGGCCGCCGGAGGTCAGGTTGCCGGCGCCGGCGCAGGACCAGGCGCCCGGGCCCTGCATGGCGAGCAGCTTCTCGGCGGTGGCGATCTGCTGGCCCTTGGTGGCCTGGTCGGCGCGCGGGGCGTACTGGGTGCCACCCGCGGCGGCCCAGCTGGACTGGTTGAACTGCAGGCCGCCGTAGTAGCCGTTGCCGGTGTTGATCGACCAGTTACCACCGGACTCGCACTGCGCGACCTTGTCCCAGGTGGAGACGGAGGCGGCGGAGGCCGAGGTGGCGCCCATCAGCGGGACGGCGACAGCGGCACCGGCGACGCCGGCGAGCGTGGCGACACGGACGGCCTTGGACGGACGGCGGTGCTTGCCCTTGGAGATAAGCATGTTGGTTTCCTCACCGACGCCTACGAGGTGAGCTGTCGGGTTCGGGCTGTGAGCTGCCCGGCCTCGTGTGCCGGAGCACACGGGGCTTCACCCCTAGCCGTCCCGGTCCCCGTCGGTGTCGACGGGCCGTTCCGGCGGCCTACCTGGTTCCCCCGCTCCTGCCTACGGCGCTTTCGCGACGAATCCAGCGACCGCCGGCAGGATTCGGCGTGGCGATCGTGGTGCTCACGGTGGCGAGCGGTGACGACGTTAAACACACTGCCCAGGAGGGTTCAAACCCCCCTCCCTGACGGCAGTTGCCTCTACTTACCCACAGAAACAGCGCATTTCCGCAGGTGAGAGACGGTAGGGAAAGATCGGACAGGCGGGGAACCCGGGACTGTCAACGAGACCCATGTCTCACTTTCCGCCGGAACGGACATACCGCCCGTACCGTCGGACTCACGTCCCGAGATCAAGCTTTTGACCAGGGAAAATGAGATCGGGGTCGCTTCCCACGGTGCTGTGGTTGCGTTCGTAGAGGGTGTTCCAGCCGCCGGAGACGGAGTGCTCCTCCGCGATCACGGACAGGCTGTCTCCCGACTGCACCGTGTAGTCACGGGGGGCCTGTTGGGGCGTACGGGACGCGTGCCCGCCGCGCGATTCCCCGCCGCGCGAGGCATGCCGGCCGCCGCTCCGCCCGCCGTCGTCCCGCGCGGGGCCTTCGGCGCCGTCGCTCCCCTTGCTCCCCGCGCTCCCCTTCTCCCCCTCATCGGAACCGCCGCGGTGCCGGCCCTCGCCGGACGTCGGTGTGCCCGTGGCCCCGGTCGCGGGGGTGGTGGGGTCGGCGGAGGTCCCAGGGGGCGTGGAAGGGGTGCTGGAGGGCGTCTGGGAGGGCTTGCCGCCGGGCTCGGGGCTCTCGGCCGAACCGGACCCCTTCTTACCGGCGTCCGCCTCACCGGTCCCCTTCTTACCCGGATCACTCGAATCACCCGGGCTGCCCGGACCGCCCGTACCGCTCGGCGTCGTGCTCGGCCCGCCCTTCGGGGAGTGGGTCTTGCCCGAGTCCGTACGGTCGTCGCCCGAGGAGCCCTTCGACGGCCCCGAGCTGTGCGACGGCGCGGGCGACTGGGCGGAGGGCTTCGAGGAGGACTCGGCGGACGGCTTCGAGGAGGGCGCCTCGGAGCTGCCGGGGTCGACGCCGGGGGCCGCGCTGCCGCGCGTGAGACCGGAGGCGACCGCGCAGCCCGACCAGGGCTTGGTGCCCTGGTCGTCCAGGATCTTCTGGGCCACGGCTATCTGCTGGGCGCGGCTGGCCAGGTCGGGTCTCGGCGCGTACGCCCTCCCCCCGTACAGATCCCAGGTCGACTGCGACAGCTGGAGCCCGCCGTAGAAGTCGTTCCCTTTATCGGCGCTCCACGTTCCGCCGCTCTCGCATTGGGCGACGCGGTCCCAGGTCGCGGTGTCCGCGGCGTTCGCACCGGTGGCCGCGAGCAGCGGCATGGCGATTCCGGCGCCCGTCACCCCCGCCGCTACGACGATGGCCGGGACCTGACGGGGGCGGCGGTGTCGACCGTTCCCGGTGCGCATGCGGTTGCCTCTCGTGTGACGGCTGAGTTGTCGGTTGTCGAGTCGTCGGTTGCCGAGTCGTCAGTTACTGAGTCGTCAGTTACTGAGTTGTCGGTTGCCGAGTTGTCGGTTGAAGATAGCGACGCGCTCAGACAGTCACAAGCCGATGTAGCCGAGGTCACGCGGAGGTCACATCGCTTGACGCTTCGTCACTTCTGGCGGGGCGTGAACTCCACGGGCAGCGTGCGCAGTCCGCGCATGATGAGTCCGCCGCGCCACCGCAACTCCTCCGGTTCCGCCGCGAGGCGCAGGTCGGGCAGGCGGCGCAGCAGGGTCGCGAGGGCGGCCCGGCCCTCCAGCCGGGCGAGCGGCGCGCCGATGCAGTAGTGGATGCCGTGCCCGTATCCGAGGTGCTGATTGTCACGTCGCGAGAGGTCGAGGGTGTCCGGATCGGCGAACCGCTCCGGATCGCGGTCCGCCGCCGCCAGCACGACGAGCACGGGGTCGCCGGTGCCGATCCGCTGCCCGCCCAGCGTGATCGGCTCGGTGGCGAACCGCCAGGTCGCCAGCTCCACCGGCCCGTCGTAGCGCAGCAGTTCCTCGATCCCGGTGGCGAGCAGGCTCTCGTCGCCCGCGTCCAGGGCCCGCTGCAGCCGCTCACGCTGGCCGGGGTTGCGCAGCAGCGCGTACGTGCCGTTGCCGATGAGGTTCACGGTCGTCTCGAACCCGGCGAACAGCAGGATGAACGCCATCGCCGCCGCCTCGTTCTCGCTCAGGTGCTCGCCGTGGTCGGAGGCCCGGATCAGCCCCGAGATCAGGTCGTCGCCGAGGTCCGAACGCTTGCGGTGGATCAGCTCCGCCAGATACGTACGCATCTTCTTCACGGAACGGGCCACCCCGCCGCGCGGCCCGCCGCCGTGCCGGATCATCATGCCCGCCCAGTCCCGGAAGTCGTCCTGGTCCTCGCGGGGCACGCCCAGCAGATCGCAGATCGCGTAGATGGGGAGCGGAAAGGCGAACTCATGGATGAGGTCGGCGCTGCCCCGCGCGGCGAAGGCGTCGATGAGGCCGTCCGTCAGGTCCTGTACGCGCGGCGCGAACTCCGCGACCCGGCGCGGCGTGAACGCCTTCGAGACCAGCCGCCGCAGCCGCGTGTGGTCCGGCGGGTCGATGTTCAGCAGATGCGTCATCAGGTTGGCGCTGCGCTCGCCCGGAATGCCGATCTTGCCCTTGCCGTGCGCGGCCTCGGAGTGGTGCACGGGGTTCTTCGACAGCCGCCCGTCGGCGAGCGCCTGCCGGGCGTCCGCGTACCGGGTGACGAGCCATGCCTCGACCCCGCTGGGCAGCTCGGTACGGCGTACGGGCGCGTGCTCGCGCAGCCACGCGTACGCGGGGTAGGGGTCGGCGGCGAATTCCCAGCTGAAGAGTGCGGGGACGGGGGCGTCGGCGTTCTTGTCGTGCACCCCCCGACGCTATAGGAGCCCGCACCCGCCGCCCGAGGGGCGTTCGGGCCTACGTGTGTCCCCCGCCGCCGCTGCCGAAGCCGCCGCTCCCCCCTTCGTTCCACTTGCGCGGCTGCTGCTCCGGGTCGCTGTGGCTGTCCGGGTCCGTCAGCTCGTGCGGCAGGTAACGGTGCCCGTCCGGAGCCAGCTCATCCGTAGCCCGCCCCTCCTTCACATAGCCGAGCGCGTCCCGCTCCCCGTCATGGCCGGGGCCGTGATCGGCGGCCACGGGCCCGCCCCCGCCCTGTTCCTCCGGCGTCTGCCACGAACCGGCTCGCTCCTGCGGCTCCTGCGGCGGAGCGGGCTCCTGCGCCCGCCGCTTGCGCCCGAAGGCCACAGCCCCGATCAGCAGGGCCACCACGATGATCCCGATGGCCAGCGGAGCAATCCCACCACGCAGCCCGTTATCGGCAGCGAGATCAAAAATCTCTGAGTGCATGGCACTGGGGTACCCCCCGATCGCCCAGACATGTCGCCCCATAGGCCGAACGGGTGTACGGACGCAGCGACCCCACTCCGCGGAGCGGACTGCCTGGCGGACCGGCGGGTGAGCTGGACCAGGCACGGCGAGGCCCCGTCCGCATCGGGCCTGGCGGGGCAGGCTCAGTCGTCGGTGACGGTTTTGGCGGGGGTGGGGGTGGGGGTGGGGGTGGACTCCGCGGCGCGGATCGTGTCGCGGTAGGTGCGGGCGGCCGCGCGCAGGGCCGTCTCCGGTTCCGTCCCCTCCGCCTCGGCCCGCACGGCGAGCGCCAGCAGCTCGTACCCGATGCCGGGCCCGTTCGGCGCCTCGACGTCGAGCCCGGCCCCGCGCGCCCGGGAGGCGAGCTTGGCGACGAGGGCGAGGGCGGGCTGGCCGAGCGGTACGCCCTCGGTGACCGACTCGCGCTGCTTCTCGATCGCCTTGGTCCGCATCCAGTGCTCCCGCACGTCTTCGGCGCTCTCCGCGCTCTCCGCCCCGAAGACGTGCGGGTGCCGGTGGATGAGCTTGTCGACGATGGTGCCCGCGACATCGTCGATGGCGAACGGCTCGTCCGGGTCGTCCTGGGCGATGCGCGCGTGGAAGACGACCTGGAGCAGCACATCGCCCAGCTCCTCGCGCACAGCCTCCCTGTCTCCTTCCTCGATGGCTTCGAGCAGTTCGTAGGTCTCCTCGACCGCGTACTTCGCGAGGTCCTCGTGCGTACGGACCCCGCTCCATGGGCAGGCCCGGCGGATCCGGTCCATGACCTGCACCAGGTCGAGCAGGCGCGCCCCCGGCAGGTCGTACGAGCCCGGCAGCAGCTCCAGCGCGGGCATCCGCTCCCGGCCGGAGCCCGCGAGCCGGGCGAGCCCGGCGGTGAGCGCCGACTCGCCCTCCGCCGAGGTGAGGACCACGGCGGTGCGCCCGCCGTCCAGGCAGTAGCCGACCAGCTCACGGGCGTCCGGCACCGCCCGCTCGGCCTCGACGCCGGCCTCCCCCAGATACGGCAGCTGAGGGTGGCCGGGGTCGGCGCACAGCACCCGGTCGGCTGTGCGCAGCACCTGCCAGGCGGGCCACGACAGCAGACCGGGGGCGACCCGGTGGCTGGTGGTCAGCAGGACGATACGGCCGGGGTCGGCCGCACCGTCCGCGGGCCCGGCGCCGCCCTGCGGGGCGGCGGCGCGGTGCGGGGGCGCGATGTCGTGGCGGTCGGAGCCGTCCGGCGCGGAAGCGTTCACGCCGTCGAGCGTAAGCGACCGCTCACATCTGCTGCTCGGGCGGAGCCGTGGCCGCGCGCAGCCACGGCTCACTGGCGGCCTGAGCGGTGCCGCGCCTGGCGTCCCAGCTGCCGTAGCGCGGATTGACGTCGACGCCGATGGACTTGGACGTCGCCATCAGTACCTGGTTGGTGCGGGCGGCCCCCAGCCGCTGGTCCAGCTTGGCGCGGGTGTAGTCCATCTTGATGGCCTGGTCGATCTGGCCCGGCGCGACGCCCAGCGACAGGAACCTGGCCCGCACCGCCTCCGCACCGCCGTTCGCCTTCTCCAGCGCGGCCCGCTGCCGCTGCACCTCACGGCGGGTCACGCCGACCCCGTTGTCCTCGGCGGCCTTGTCCACGATCCGGTACTGGATGAGGCGGACCAAAGTGTCCTGGCCGAGCCTGGGGCTGGCCGCGACGAGCTGCTCGGCCTGCGGCGAGCCCCGCTGCGCGTCCCGTACGTCCTTCACCTGGGCCTGGAGCTGGGACACGCTGATCCGGTCCTTGCCCACGACGGCTGCCGCGCCGGGATGCGGGGTGGAGCCGCACGCGGTGAGCAGGGGGGCCGCGACCAACAGTGCGGCGGCGGAGACGGAGAGCGCAGTCCTGCGGCGGTGCATGGAGCCTCCCGGCGAAGATCTTTTATTGCAAGGGCCGTGATGACAAGGGCCGTACGAAGCCCCTCCTGGAGGGGGTGGCGGTCGGATGACGAGCGGATGACGGGCGGTCGCATCGAGCTGGCGTTGATCGATGTTAGGGAGTCCGCGTGATCCAGGCCACTGATTCGACCAACGATTCGGGGCCGGTTGGGATACGAACGGAGATGCGGCGCGCTGGTGACGGTGTGACAGGGGGAACAGCCTTCCGGCTATGGGCCGTTCCGCACAGATTGCTCTCCTTCCTGGCTTCTGCGCCGACGCCTCCCTCTCTCCCCGGCTCAGCCCCCGCCCAACCCTTACCCGACCTCGGTCCTTGCCCGGTCTTGGTCCTTGCCCAGCCCCCGATCCTTGCCCGACCTCGGTCCTTGCCCGGCCCCCGAGCCCAGCCCCTGGCCCTTGACCGGCCCCGACCGGGTCGCTCCGGGCACCCGATCACCCTGGGCGGCCGGTCGCTCCGGACACCCGGCTCCCTGGGCGGCCGGTCACTCCGAGCGCGCGGTCACTCCGAACCGCGGTCACTCCGGGCGCGCGGTGCCGTCCGTCAGTCCGTCGTACAGGCCCTGTACGAGCTGCTCGCCGAGCCGCCCGGCGAGCCTCAGCGACTCCTCGAAGGAGGCGAGGGCCCGGAAGCGGCGGCCGTAGCGCCGCTGGTCGGACAGGGGTATGCGCGGCAGTTGGAGCCGGCGGACGTCAAGCCGGGTGGGGGTGGAGGCGTAACTGCTGGCCTGGCGCTGATTGGCGGTGCCGCGCAGGAATCCGGCGAGGAACCACGGATCGAGGGTGGCCGGGTCGGGCCGCAGGAGGTGCAGCCCACGGCCGAGCGCCGCCCCGGCGCTCGCCGCGTCGATGACACGGGCCACGGTGACATCGCCGAGGACGGGCACCACCACATCGCCCTCCTCGATGAGGATGGGTTCCTCGGCCGCGCCTTCGGGGAGCGTACCCGACGGCTCGGAGCCCGCTATGGCGTCATGGTCCGTCAGGACAGGAGGCGCGCCTGTCGGATCGGGGCTTGCGCCGCTCCCCCCGACGCGCAGCGCCAGGGCCCCAGTGCGGGCCAGTTCGCCGACGGTGGTGGTGGACCAGCGGCCCGGAACAGCGGCCTCCACGGGGGTGAGGGGTCTCGCGGGGTCGGGGGTGAGCCCGGAGGTTCGCCGCAGCGCGGTGGTGAGCCGCGCATGCACATCGGCCAGCTCGGCGGCCCCGCCGCCCGCCGTGGGCGGGGGCAGATGTCGGGCGGGGGCGAGGTCGACGTCGTCGTCGAGGACGTCGATGACCGGCAAGGAGCGGCAGACGCCGGGTTTTCCCTCGGTGGCGCCGTTCCGGTCGAAGTCCTGCCAGGCGTCGAGCACCGCCGTGCGCACGGCCTGCCAGGGCAGCTGGTCGCGGTTGGTAGCGGCCAGATCGGCGGTGTCGACGAGCAAGAGGTGTGGTGCGGGCAGGGGTTGGGCGGTGGGGCGGCGCAGCACCCATAGGTGCAAGGGGATGCCGTAGGGCGGCGCGGCCCCCGCGGGCAGCGCGATGACGGCGCGCAGCGCGCCGTGTCGGAGCAGGTCGGCGCGGATGCGGCGGCCGGAGCGGCGGGAGGCGGCGGCGGGCGGCATCAGCAGGACGGCGGTGCCCCCGGTGCGCAGCCGGGCGAGCGCGTGCTGGACCCAGGCCAGCTCGGATTCGGTCCGGGCCGGGTAGCCGTACTCCCAGCGGGGGTCGTACGCCAGCTCGTCATGGCCCCAGTTGCGTTCGTTGAACGGCGGGTGGCAGAGCACGGCGTCCGCCTCCAGTCCGGGGAACGCATCGGCCCGCAGGCTGTCCCCTGATCTCACTCGCACCTGGGCCGTGCTGTGCAGGGCGAGCCGCAGCGCGCCGAGCGCGGCGAGGTCGACGTCGGCTTCCTGGGCGAAGACGGCCCGAGTGTGCAGCGGTCCGCTGGTGTCGGCGGCGCGCAGCAGGCTGCCCGTACCGGACGCGGGGTCGAAGACGGTACGTACGCCGTCCGGGTCGAGACCGGATTCGGCGATGGCGGCCATCAGCTCGGCGGGGGCGGACGGGGTGAGGGTGTATTGCCGGGGGTTGGCGTCGAGCTGCCGGCCGAGCAGGAACTCGTACGCCGTCCGGGGGCCGAGGCCGGTGGCGAGCTCGGCTGAGCCGCGCAGAAGAAGAGCGGACGCGGCCACCTCGACCGGGCTGGGCAGGGCGACCGGGTGCCGGTTGCCGAGTCGGGCGGTCAGCGCGGCGCCGAGGGCCGGCGGCAGCGCCTCGGCCATTTCGGGGTCGGCGAGCTCGGCGAGCTCGGCCCAGTCCGCGGGCCGGTCCTGTACGAGCACGAGCACACTGCCCGCGTGACGGAGAGCTGTCACGGCGCCGGCCGGGTGCCCGGCGATCTGCTGCCAGACCCGCTCGCTCAGCGGGATCTCACCGACTTTCCCCTGGTCGCGCAGCCAACGCTCGATGGCGCTGAGCGCGAAGGTCGGGCTGGTCTCCGAGCCGCCGACGGGCTTGGGGAAGTCGTCGTGGCGACGGCGCCAGTTGCTGACGGCGGCGCGGCCGACACCGGCGAGCCGGGCGATCCCGGCTGCCGTCACCTCTGCTGCGTTGTCCGGCATGCGCTCCCGTCCCCTCGCACTCGTGAGTTGCCTGAACTGTTCCGCGGGTGCCGAACTGTTCCGAGCTGTTGTGACGCCGAGCATACCCATCGAATCCACGAAACCGCCTTCACGGCCGTGAACTCACTCGAACCGGTGAACATGGTTGACTCGATTCACAGGCCCTGCTGTCATTGTCGTATCCGCTCACGCGGCGGGTCCAGCGCACGAGGAAGAGGAGTGGGGAAGGGGAGCGGAAGGGCAGAGCCGAACCGCGCCCGCGAGCACGGGCGCGAGAAGAGAAGAGAGAAGAGACGAAGAGAGACCGGAGCTCGGAGCACAGAGCGCAGAGGGCGGAGCACAGAGGGCGGAGCACAGAGGGCGGAGCACAGAGGGCGGAGCACAGAGGGCGGAGCACAGAGGAAGAGAGAAGAAGGGGAGAAAGAAGGGCCCGATCCTCATTCGCGAAGGTCTGGTCGCAACCGACGACGGCCTGGCCGTCATCACTCTCACCAGAGAAGACCCGCGCGTCGCGGCGGTGGCTCGTACACGAAGAGCGTCCGAGCCGCCCCACCCTCTTCGCGTATCTTTTCGACAGCCCGGATCGACATTCTGGAGCGACGTCCTGGGGCGACGTACTGGATCGGCACCCCGGGCAAACGCCCTGAATCGACGCCCCGAACCGACGCCACGGACAAGGCCCACGAGCCCCACAAGCCCCAAAGCCCCGAGACCCGAGTCCCCAAGACTCCGAGACGAGGACCGCCCATGGACACGGCCGCAGCAGTCGCAACCCCCGGCCGCAGCACGGCCGAGGCCGCGCCCGCCGCCGGTGCGCGCGCCGCGGCCCTGCGCAACCCGCGCCTGGACCCGTACTGGCTCGCAGCCGCGCTCTTCATCGCCTTCGCCGCGCTTTCCGTCTGCCGCTACCGGCGCTTGCTGACGATGTCGTGGGACCTGGGGATCTTCGAGCAGGCCATACGCGCCTACGCCCACTTCCAGGCGCCGGTCGCCGATCTGAAGGGGCCCGGGACCAACATCCTCGGCGACCACTTCAGCCCGATCACCGCTCTCCTCGCGCCCTTCTACCGGGTCTTTCCCACACCTGTGACGCTGCTCGTCGCGCAGGCGGTGCTGTTCGCGGTCTCCGTCATACCCGTGGCGCGCGTCGCCGCCCATCTGCTGGGGCGCAAGCGCGGGCTCGCCATCGGTCTGGCCTTCGGGCTCTCCTGGGGTGTCCAGCGCGCCGTCGAATTCGACTTCCACGAGATCGCTTTCGCGATGCCGCTGATCGCCTTCTCCCTGGAAGCGGTCCTGCGGCACCGCTGGTGGACAGCGGTCTGCTGGGCGCTCCCCCTCGTCCTGGTCAAGGAGGACCTCGGGCTGACCGTCGCGGCCATAGGGGCCGTCATGCTGGTGCGGCTCCGCGGCAAGGAGCAGCCGCGCATGGTCGCGCTGGCCGCCGGGCTCGTCGCCTTCGGGCTCGTCGCGGCCGTCATCACCTTCGGCGTCATCATTCCGGGGTTCAACAACAGCGGTTCGTACGACTACTGGAACAAGCTCAACGGCGACGGCGGGCCGGCGCCCACCATTCCGTTCGACACGGCGGTCCGCACCCTGCTGTGGATCCTGTTGCCCACCACCGGGCTGCTCGCGCTGCGCTCCCCGTTGCTGATCGTGGCGCTGCCCACGATGGCCTGGCGGTTCCTGTCCCACGACGACCACTACTGGGGCGTCGACTGGCACTACAGCGCGGTGCTCATGCCGGTCGTGTTCATCGCCCTCGTCGACGCGCTCGCCGGGGTGGGCGCGAGCAGCCGCGCGTGGCTGCGCTCGTACGCCCAGCACATACCCGCGGCCGTGGCCGCCGCGGCGCTCGCGCTCACCACGTCACTCCCCCTGGCCGACCTCACCGAGGCCGACACCTACCGCAAGTCGTCGGCGGTCAACGCCGTCGACCGGCTCCTGAACCGCATCCCCGACAACGCGACCGTCGAGGCCAACGTCGGCCCGATAAGCAGGCTCACCGACCGCTGCCGAGTGTTCTGGATAGGAGGGACCGGCGGGATACGGCCCGACTATGTGGCGCTGCGCAACGACGAGGCGAAGACGCCGGCGGAACTGCTCGACGAGATCCAGCGGATGCATCCGGGTACGGCCTACACGTACCTCGGCGGCGACGGCGGGTACGTCGTGCTGCGGCGGGCCGCCCCCACCCCGGCACCCGCCACCGCCACCGCTGCCGCCACGCCAGCCGCCACCGGGGCCGCCGCGCCAGCCGCCGCCGGGGCCACCGCTGCCGCCGCACCCACCATCACGGCGGCTGCCGTGCCTGCCACCGCCGTTGCCTCACCCTGAGGCCGCCGCGCCACGCTCCGGCCTCACCTTGAGGCTGCCGCGCCACGCTCCGGCCTCACCCTGAGGCCGCCGCGCCACGCTCCGGCCTCACCCTGAGGCTGCCGCGCCGCGCAGCTGCCTCACGCCGAAGCCGTCGCGTCGCGCGCCTGACTCGCCCCGGAGCAGCTGCCCCTACGGAGTTACTTCGCCTTGAAGCGGACGGGGGCCTCGGTGGGGTTGCCGCCGGTGGGGAGTTCGGCGGAGGGGCAGGTGGTGAGGACCTTCTTCATCGCGTCGCGTTCGGCGGCGGTCACCCACAGGCCGTACTTCTTCTTCACGGAGACCTGGCGGGCGACGTAGTCGCAGCGGTAGGCCGTGTTGGAGGGCAGCCAGGCCGCCGTGTCGCCGTCGCCCTTCTGGCGGTTGGCGGAGGCGTCGGAGGCGATGAGGTTCAGCGGGTCGTTCGCGAGCGCTATGCGCTTGCTCGGCGACCACTGCCGGGCGCCTTTCTTCCAGGCGTCGGACAGGGCCACCGCGTGGTCGATGTCTATCTTGCTGTGGCCGCGTACGTAGCGGACGGTCTTGCCGGTGTAGGGGTCCTTGGTCAGCGTGCCGGAGGCGACCTTGCAGTGGCCGTCGGTGAACTTCACGTCCGTCAGATCGCGCTTGAGTATGTCGTCCCGGGTGTCGCAGTGGTTGCCGTCGGTGTCGAGCCAGGCGCGGCCGAAGCGGTCGCGGGCGTAACCGTCCATGGTGCCGCTCGCCTTGACCTTCAGTGAGGAGACGGCGGACAGGGCGCTGCCGGATTTTCCGGCGGACTGGTCTGCGGGCTTGTCCGCGGACTTGTCCTGGTTGCCGCCGCCGCTGTCGCCGTCCGGCGAACAGCCGGTGACGGTCACGGCCAGCAGGGCGGCGCCGGCGAGGGCGGTGCCGGCGAGCGCGCGGCGGCGGGAGCGGAGGCGGGCAGGCAGCGGGAGACTCTTCACGTCAGGGAACATCCACTCTGGGATCGGCGGCTGAAAGCGGGGCGCACCCCGCGCCCCGCAAGATCCTAAAACGGACAGACCGCCGTCCCCCGCGACAGAGCGGGGGCGGGTGCCGTCGCTTTCAAAGGCTGCCCGGCACCCGCCCCTGCGAACCCACGGTTACCAACCCACGGTTGCTAACCCACGGACGGACTCACAGCACCGGTTATGAGCTACGGCACCGCTGACGGGCCCGCGGCACCGGTTATGAGCCCACGACCGTGGTGAGGAACTCTCCTGTCCATGCCAGCAGTTCACGGCCCATCAGCGGCTTGCCGCCGATGCGGGCCGTCGTCGGGCGGGGCACGAGGAGCTGGTGGGTGGCCGGCTTCATGACGGCCCGGGGGTGGAGCCGCTTGAGGCGGAGCTCCTGCGACTCGCGCAGTTCCACCGGTCCGAAGCGGATGTTGGAGCCCTGGAGGGTGATGTCCGCGACGCCGCAGGACCGTGCGAGCATCCGCAGGCCGGCGACGAGCAGCAGGTTCTCGACCGGTTCCGGCAGCTTGCCGTAACGGTCGGTCAGCTCCTCGCGGACGGCCTTGATGTCCTCCTCGCTGGTGGCGGAGGCGATGGAGCGGTACGCCTGGAGGCGCAGCTGCTCGCCCGGCGCGTAGTCGTGCGGCACGTGCGCATCGACCGGCAGCTCGATCTTCACCTCCGGCGGCGCCTCGTCCTGCGTCTCCCCGTCGAGCGAGGCTCGGTAGTCGGCGACGGCCTCGCCGACCATGCGCATGTACAGGTCGAAGCCGACGCCCGCGATGTGCCCGGACTGCTCGCCGCCCAGCAGGTTGCCCGCGCCGCGGATCTCCAGGTCCTTCATGGCGACGTACATGCCCGCGCCCATCTCGGTGTGCTGGGCGATGGTGGCGAGCCGTTCGTGGGCCGTCTCGGTGAGCGGCTTCTCCGGCGGGTACAGGAAGTAGGCGTAGCCGCGCTCGCGCCCGCGCCCGACGCGGCCGCGCAGCTGGTGCAGCTGCGAGAGACCGAAGTTGTCGCCGCGCTCGACGATGAGGGTGTTGGCGTTGGAGATGTCGATGCCCGACTCCACGATGGTCGTGGAGACCAGCACGTCGAACTTCTTCTCCCAGAAGTCGACGACGACCTGTTCCAGCTGCGTCTCGCCCATCTGCCCGTGCGCCGTCTGGATGCGCGCCTCCGGCACGATCTCCCGCAGCCGGGCGGCGGCGCGGTCGATGGACTCGACCCGGTTGTGGATGTAGAAGACCTGGCCCTCGCGGAGCAGTTCGCGGCGGATGGCCGCGCCGATCTGCTTCTGCTCGTACGGGCCGACGAAGGTCAGCACCGGGTGGCGCTCCTCCGGCGGCGTGGTGATCGTGGACATCTCGCGGATGCCGGTGACCGCCATCTCCAGCGTCCGGGGGATGGGGGTCGCGGACATGGTCAGCACGTCGACGTTGGCGCGGAGCTTCTTGAGCTGCTCCTTGTGCTCGACGCCGAACCGCTGCTCCTCGTCGACGATGACCAGGCCCAGGTCCTTGAACTTCGTCTCGGAGGAGAACAGCCGGTGGGTGCCGATGACCAGGTCGACGGTGCCGTCCTTCAGCCCCTCCAGCACCGCCTTCGCCTCGCTGTCCGTCTGGAACCGGGACAGCGCCCGGACCTTGACGGGGAACTGCCCGTAGCGCTCGCTGAACGTGCCGAAGTGCTGCTGCACCAGCAGCGTCGTCGGCACCAGCACGGCGACCTGCTTGCCGTCCTGCACCGCCTTGAAGGCCGCGCGCACCGCGATCTCGGTCTTGCCGTACCCGACGTCGCCGCAGATCAGCCGGTCCATCGGGACGGACTTCTCCATGTCCTCCTTGACCTCGGCGATCGTCGTGAGCTGGTCGGGCGTCTCCGCGTACGGGAAGGCGTCCTCCAGTTCGCGCTGCCAGGGCGTGTCGGGGCCGAAGGTGTAGCCGGGGGCCGCCATCCGCGCCGAGTAGAGCCGGATCAGGTCGGCGGCGATCTCCTTGACGGCCTTCTTCGCGCGCGCCTTGGTCTTGGTCCAGTCGGCGCCGCCGAGCCGGTGCAGGGTGGGGGCCTCGCCGCCCACGTACTTGGTGATCTGCTCCAGCTGGTCGGTCGGCACGAACAGCCGGTCGCCGGGCTGGCCGCGCTTCGCGGGCGCGTACTCGACCAGCAGGTACTCGCGGGTGGCGCCCTGCACCGTGCGCTGCACCATCTCCACGTAGCGGCCCACGCCGTGCTGCTCGTGGACGATGAAGTCGCCGGGCTGGAGGGTGAGCGGGTCGATGGTCTTGCGGCGGCGGGCCGGCATCCGGCCCAGTTCCCTGGACGCGGCCCGCTGCCCCGACAGGTCCGTCTCGGTCAGCACCACCAGCTTCAGGCCGGGGTCCACGAAGCCGTGCTCGATGGAGCCGCACGCCACGTGCACCACGGACGGCGTGAGCTGCGCGAGCCCGCCCGTACCACTGCCGGAAGCGGCCCCACTACCGGAAGCGGCGCCGGCGCCGGTACCGCTGTCGGGCGCGGCGAGCCGGGCGGGGATGCCCTCGCCGGAGAGGACCTCCACGGTACGGGCGGCGGGGCCGTGGCCCTCGGTGACGAAGACCGTACGCCAGCCGTCGGCCAGCCACCCCTTGGTGTCGGCGAGGGCGCGGGCGGTGTCGCCGCGGTACACCTCGGGGGCGTGCATGCCCAGCCCCAGCGTGTCGTCGTCCAGCTCCTCGTCCGCGGCGAAGGGGCTGACCGACCACCACATCATGCCCAGGTCGCGGGCGTGGTCCCGGACGTCCGCGATGCCCCATAGGGATGCCGCGCCCACGTCGATGGGGGCGGCCCCGCCGACCGCCGAGGCCGCCCAGGACGCCTGGAGGAACTCCTGCGACGTCGCGACCAGGTCGGCGGCGCGGGTACGGACCCGCTCCGGGTCGCAGACCACCGTCATGCTCCCGGCCGGCAGCACGTCCAGCAGCAGCTCCATGTCGTCGACCAGGACCGGCGCCAGGGACTCCATGCCCTCCACCGCGATCCCCTCGGCGATCTTGCCGAGCAGTTCGCCGAGCTCCGGGTGGTCCTCGGCGAGGGCGGCGGCCCGCTGCCGCACGTCCTCGGTCAGCAGCAGCTCCCGGCACGGCGGGGCCCACAGCCCGTGCTCGGCGACCTCCAGGGACCGCTGGTCGGCGACCTTGAAGTAGCGGATCTCCTCGACCTCGTCGCCCCAGAACTCCAGCCGCAGCGGGTGTTCCTCGGTGGGCGGGAACACGTCGAGGATGCCGCCGCGCACGGCGAACTCGCCGCGCTTCTCGACCAGTTCCACCCGCGCGTACGCGGCCGCCGCCAGCCCGTCCACGATCTCTTCGAGGTCGGCGCTCTGCCCGCTGCGCAGACTAACGGGCTCCAGCTCCCCAAGCCCCTTGACCTGCGGCTGCAGTACGGACCGTACGGGCGCGACCACGATGCTCACCGGGCCGGCGGCCGGGTCGTCCGCGCTCGGGTGCGCCAGCCTGCGCAGCACCGCGAGGCGGCGGCCGACGGTGTCGGAGCGCGGCGAGAGCCGCTCGTGCGGCAGGGTCTCCCACGACGGGTACTCGACCACCGCGTCCTCGCGGCCCGCCGGCATCAGCGAGCGCAGCGCCGAGGCGAGGTCCTCGGCCTCCCGGCCGGTGGCGGTGACGGCGAGCACGGTGCGCCGCGCGCCGCCCTCCCCGCTTCCGCTCTTTCCGCTTCCGCCGCGGGCCAGCGCCGCGATGGTGAAGGGGCGCGCGGCCGGCGGGCCGACCAGGTCGATGTGGGGCCGGTTGCCGTCGGCTGCGGCCTTTACCGCTTCGGCGAGCGCCGGATCTTTGACGACTGCGTCGAGCAGGCCGTGCAGGCTCATGGAGGCTTCCGTCCCAGGGGAGTGGACTCGATAAGGGATAGCGAGGCGGAGTGGATGGATCGAGCGGGTTGATCGAGCGGATGAACTGTGTGGGCGGGTCGAGCGGATAAATCGAGTGGTGGGGCAATCGGGTGGACAACGCGAACCGCCCGACACGTCCAACGTGCCGGGGTTCTCCAGCCTACGACGGGGCACCGACACGCACACGCGGGACCGGTCCGGGCGCGCTCCCCCGCGATGCGCCCGGACCGGTCGTAGCAGGCCCACCCCCCATGGGCCCGCCCCCTTCAGGCCCACCCCCCGTGGGCCGTCCCCCCTCGGGCCTGCCCCCCGACGGGCCCTTTCCTCCGGCGGGCCCCGATCCCCCGTGGGCCCGCCTCCCCTGCACCGGCCGCCGGACCGGCGCGGGGAGTCTCACCTGCTCGTACGGCCCGGCCAAACCACCGCCCGCGCGACTGCCCATACCGCCCAGCCGAACCACCCGGCGCCACACCGCTCGCCCGACCGAACCCCCCGGCGCCGCCACTCGCCCGGCCCCGGCCCGTAGCGAGCGACTGCGGCGGCGGGAGCGCGCCGCGCCCTCACTCCGTGGCGATGGCGTTCAGCACATTCATCCGCCCCGCGCGGAACGCCGGTACGAGCGCCGCGACGAGCCCCACGACCGCCGACCCGACGAAGACCGCGCCGATCGTCGGCCAGGGGATCTCCAGCACCCCCAGCCCCTCCAGCGCCAGCAGCCTCTGGGCCGTCGCGCCCCAGCCCATGCCGAGCCCGAGCCCGAGCAGCGCGCCGAACAGGGCGATGACCACGGATTCGAGGCGGATCATGCGCCGCATCTGGCGGCGGGAGAGGCCGATGGCGCGCATCAGCCCGATCTCGCGGGTGCGCTCGACGACGGAGAGGGCCAGGGTGTTCACGACGCCCAGCACCGCGACGATGATCGCCAGCGCCAGCAGCCCGTAGACCAGGTTCAGCATCTGCCCGATCTGGTCCTCCAGGGTCTTCTTGTAGTCGGCCTGGTCGCGGACCTTGTACTGCGGGTAGTCGTGCAGCTTCGCCTTGAGCGCGCCGTACGCCGCCTTCTCCTGGCCTTCCTCGGCCGAGGCCAGCATCATCTGGCTCAGCGGCAGTTTGTCGGCCGGCAGATACCGCTGCACGGTGGCGATGCCCAGGTACTTCACGCCGCCGTCCATCGCGCTGTCGCCCGATGTGATGGCGCGCACCGTGAGCTGGGCGGTGCGCCCGCCCGCGAAGACGACGCCCAGCTTGTCGCCGATCTTGATGCCGTGGTCCTTGGCATAGTCGTCGCCCACCGAGATCGAGTCGGGCCGGTACGCGGCCGACAGGTCGCCCTTGACTGTCTCGGTCTTGAAGTCCCGCGCGTACGTCGGGTCCGCGGCGGCCAGCTCCTCCTTGACGGTCTTCCCGTCGGGCGAGGTGATCTTCGCGTTGACGTTCTTGTAGCGGGACACGTGGGACAGGCCCGGCGTCTGTTCGACCGCCTTCTCCGCCGCCGGGGTGAGCTGCTGCCCGGTGTCGGACTGGACGATGTAGTCCGCGCCGATCGTCTTGTCCAGTTCGTCGGTGGCCGAGGCGACCATCGAGGAGCCGACGACCGACAGGCAGGCCACCAGCGCGAGCCCGATCATCAGGGCGGCGCCCGTAGCACCGGTGCGCCGCGGGTTGCGCAGCGCGTTGCGTTCGGCCATCCGCCCCACCGGGCCGAAGGCCCGCAGGACGACGGCGCTCAGCGCCCGCACCACGAAGGCGGCCAGCAGCGGGCCGACGACCACGAAGCCCACGAGTGTGCAGAACACGCCCACGCCCAGCAGCAGCGAGCCCTGGGCGGCCGTGTCCGCCTGCGCGGCGCCGATCAGCCCGGCCGCGCCGACGGCCGTGAGGAGCAGGCCGACGGCGGCCCGTACGCGCCCCGCCGCGCCGTCCGCCGGGGTCCCGGCGTCCCGCAGCGCCGCCATCGGCGAGACCTTGCCCGCCCGGCGCGCCGGGAGGTAGGCGGCGACGACGGTGACGATGACGCCGAGCGCCAGGCCGATGGCGGGGGTGGTGGCCTTGACGGTCAGTTCGGAGGTGTCGAGCTTCATCCCGACGCTGCCCATGACCTTCATGAGCCCCACCGCGAGGCCGACGCCCGCCGCGATGCCCAGGACGGAGCCGACGACGCCGAGCATCAGGGCCTCGATGAGCACGGACCGGTTGATCTGCTTGCGGCTGGAGCCGATCGCCCGCATCAGGCCGATCTCGCGGGTGCGCTGGGCGACCAGCATCGAGAAGGTGTTGACGATGAGGAAGACGCCGACGAGGACGGCGATCCCGGCGAAGCCGAGCATCGCGTACTTCATGACGTCGAGGAACGAACCGACCTGCGCGGCGGCGTCCTTGACGCTCTCCGCCTTCGTCCGCACCTCGTAGCCGCCGCCGATGCTGTCGGCGACGGCCTTCTTGAGCTGCTCGTCGCTCACGCCGTCGGCGGCCGTCAGCTGGACGGAGGAGTACGCGGCGGCCGACCCGAGCAGCTGGGTGCGCGCGGTGGCGGAGTCGAAGTCGACGATGGCCGCGCCGGGGTTGGTGGTCTTGAACTCGGCGATGCCGGTGACGGTCGTCTCGACGGTGCCCGTCACGGAGACGGTCTTGATCCGGTCGCCGAGCCGCACGCCGTGCTTGTCGGCGGTGTCGGCGTCGATGAGCGACTCGGTGGGGCCGCGCGGCTCGTGCCCCTTGACGATGTCCATCTGCTTCTTCTCGTCGGCGCCCCAGTCGCCGGCGATGGTCGGGGCCCCGGACGTCGGGCTGAGGCTGTCGCCCTCGGCGTCGGTCAGGGCGACCTTGTCGGTGGAGACCGAGCCGACCGCCGACCGTACGCCTTCGACCTTCTGGAGCCGCCCGACCAGGCTCGCGGGGACCGTCTCGGGGCGGCCGGTGCGCTGCGCGTCCTTGTCGTCCTTCTCGGACTTCGGCTGGACGGTGACGTCCGAGGCGGTGGTGGCGAAGAGCTTGTCGAAGGTGGCGTTCATGGTGTCGGTGAAGACGAGCGTGCCGCTCACGAACGCCACCGACAGCAGGACGGCGACGGCGGAGAGCGCCATGCGTCCCTTGTGCGCGAGGAAGTTGCGCACCGAGGTCTTGAGAACGGTCACGACACCCGTCCCCGCGCGTCGAACGCCTTCATCCGGTCGAGCACCATCTCGGCGGTCGGGTTCGTCATCTCGTCCACGATCAGGCCGTCGGCCAGGTACAGGGCGCGGTCCGCGTACGAGGCGGCCACCGGGTCGTGTGTGACGATCACGATGGTCTGGCCCAGTTCGTCGACGGACCGCCGCAGGAAGCCCAGCACCTCGGCGCCGGCCCGCGAGTCCAGGTTCCCGGTCGGCTCGTCGCCGAAGATGATCTCGGGCCGGGCGGCGAGCGCGCGGGCCACGGCGACCCGCTGCTGCTGGCCGCCGGACAGCTGGTTCGGCCGGTGCTTGAGCCGCTCGGCGAGCCCCACCGTCCCCACCACCCGCTCCAGCCACGCGCGGTCCGGCTTGCGGCCCGCTATGTCCATCGGCAGCGTGATGTTCTCGATCGCGTTGAGCGTCGGCAGCAGGTTGAACGCCTGGAAGATGAAGCCGATCCGGTCCCGGCGCAGCCGCGTCAGCTTCTTGTCCTTCAGCCCGGTGATCTCGGTCTCGTCGAGCCAGATCTGCCCGGAGGTGACGGTGTCGAGCCCGGCCAGGCAGTGCATCAGCGTGGACTTGCCGGAGCCGGAGGGGCCCATGATGGCGGTGAACTGCCCGCGGGCGATGTCCACGTCCACGCTGTCGAGCGCGACGACCCGCGTCTCGCCCGCGCCGTACGCCTTGGTGACCTGCCGCGCGCTCGCCGCGACGGCCGTACGCCTTCCGCCGCCCCCGGTCCTGGGAATCGATACAGCCGTTGTCACAGTATGTCTCCTTGTTTCGGTACGTCCGGTCCCGCCGCCGGCGCTGCGGCGACACGGGTCATCGGGGTCAGTGGTGCCGCCGTGGTTCCCGGAGCGGGGAGTCGGGCGTACGTACAGCAGCGTGCTCGCATCACGGGGGGCGCACGATGGTGCCCGCATGCCTCTTGCCGGTGGTACCGGCACCACCCTCTCCGGCGGCGTCCCGCCCCTCCCGCGGCCGAGGCCGCGGGAACCGCCGGAGCCGCCCGCACCGGGCCGCCCGTCAAACAGGCTATGGAGCCCGGCGGCCCGGCTCGTCATCCGCCGGTACGAACGCCGAATCAGGCCAAGTGCGTAACTCCCCCTAGGGGTACGGACCTTGCGGACGGCCCCCGGCTCAGGGACGGCCGGCGTCCGGCCGCGGCGGAACGTACGCCTCCTGCGCCCTGACTGCCCCCGATACCCGGTACCGCGCCCCGCCCCCACGTGGAAGTGTGGGTCGTACACGGACCAGCGGTTCGACGGAGGGGGCACGGTGAGCGGCACCGAGCGGCGAACGGAATCGGCGGCGATACCCGAGGCGGCCCCCGGACCGTCGCACAGCAGACGCACCCCGGTGGCCGCCGCCCTGATGCTCGCGATGGCGCTCGCCGCCATCGACGGCACCATCGTCTCCACCGCCATCCCGCAGATCGTCGGCGACCTCGGCGGCTTCTCCGTCTTCTCCTGGCTGTTCTCCGGCTACCTGCTCGCCGTCACCGTCACCCTCCCCGTCTACGGCAAGCTCTCCGACACCTTCGGCCGCAAACCCGTCCTCGTCGTCGGCATGGCCGTCTTCCTGGCCGGGTCGCTGCTGTGCGCCGCCGCCTGGAACATGGCCGCCCTCATCGCCTTCCGCGTCCTCCAGGGACTCGGCGGCGGCGCCCTCCAGGGCACCGTCCAGACCGTCGCCGCCGACCTCTACCCCCTCAAGGAACGCCCCAAGATCCAGGCCAAGCTCTCCACCGTCTGGGCCGTCTCCGCCGTCGCGGGCCCCGCCCTCGGCGGCCTCCTCGCCGGCTACGCGGACTGGCGCTGGATCTTCCTCGTCAACCTGCCCGTCGGCGCCGTCGCCCTCTGGCTCGTCGCCCGCTACTTCCACGAGCCCCTGCGCGCCCGCACCGCCCGCGCCCGCGTCGACTGGCCCGGCGCGCTCGCCATCTTCGCCTGCGGCGGGCTGCTGCTCACCGCGCTCGTCCAGGGCGGCGTCGCCTGGCCCTGGCTCTCCGCCCCCTCCGCCGCGTTCTTCGCCGGCAGCGCCCTGTGCGCCGCCGCCACCGTCGCCATCGAACGCCGCGCCGCACAGCCGATCATCCCCGGCTGGGTCTGGCGCCGCCGCACCATCTCCGCCGTCAACCTCTCCCTCGGCGCGCTCGGCCTCCTGATGATCGCGCCGACCGTCTTCCTGCCCACCTACGCGCAGTCGGTCCTGGGCCTCGGCCCCATCCCCGCCGGGTTCGTCCTGTCCGTCATGACGCTGAGCTGGCCCATCTCCTCCGCCCTCAGCAGCCGCGTCTACACCCGCACCGGCTTCCGCAACTGCGCCCTCATCGGCATGGGCGGCGCCGCCCTCGTCCTCCTCGCGTTCCCGCTGCTCCCCTACCGCGGCGCGGCCTGGCAGCCGGCGCTCCTCATGCTGGCGCTCGGCGCGGCCCTCGGCCTCTTCCAGCTCCCCCTGATCATCGCGGTCCAGTCGTCGGTCGGCTGGTCGGAGCGCGGCACCGCCACCGCCTCGATCCTCTTCTGCCGCCAGGTCGGCCAGAGCGTCGGCGCGGCGCTCTTCGGGGCCGTCGCCAACTCCACGCTCGCCGGGCGGCTCGCCGACGCCCCCGCCGCGATACGGCCCGGCATGCCGGACGACCTCGACTCCGTCGCCCGCGCCCTGAGCCACCCCGCGGCCCTCACCGCCCGGACCGCCGACTACCTGCGCCACGCGGTCTCCACCGCCGTCGACCACGTCTACCTCGGCGCTGGCTGCGCGGCCCTCGTCGCGCTGCTCACGCTCGTACTCCTCGCGCCGCGCCGCTTCCCGGTACGGACGGAGGAGGAGGGCTGAGGGGGCGTACGGGCGCGGCAGGGGCTTACGGGCGGGGGCGTACGGGGGTTACGAGCGGGGGCTACGGGCTCGCGGGCGCTGTCAGGACTGTCAGGACTGTCAAGATTCCGAGCTGGGGGCGGGGCCCGGCACCGAGCCGGCGTCGGGCGGGGCGCCGCCCGCCTCGGCGGGCTCGGGGTCCGCGACCGGCTTCCCGGTCAGCGCGGCGAGGCTGCTGCGGACGTGCACCATGTGGGCGCGCAGCTCGTCGCGCTCCTCCTCGTGCTCGCGCAGCACCCGTTCCGTCTCCCGCTCCACGCGCTCGGCCCGCGCCCTGGCCTGCGAGACCAGCGACTCGGCCTGGGCCTCGGCGTCCTCCTGGCCGTGCCGGGCGGACTCCTCGGCCTCCGCGTACGCGCGCTGCGCCTCGGCCAGCACCCGCCGCCCGTACTCCTCCAGGTCCACAATGTGCGCGTCCGTGTCCGCCTCGTGCCCGGCGAGCTCCCGGCCCGCCGCCTCCCACCGCTCGGAGTGGTCCTTCTCCTGCTCGGCGAGGGTCTCGGCGGTGCGCTGCCGCATGTCCTTGAGCGCCGCGAGGGACTCGCCGCGCCGGGCCTTGACCTCGCGGCGCACCTCGGCGCGCAGGTCGTCGGCGATGCGCTGGGCGGCGGCGGTGGCCTCCTCGGCCCACTCCTCGGCCTCGGTCCGTACGGACGCGGAGTACGCGGCCGCGGCGTCGTGGACCGCGCGGGCGTGGTCGGCGGCGGAGTCGCTCAGCTCGGCGGCGGCGGCCTCGGCGCTGGCGCGCACCGCGGCGGCCTCGCCGTCAGCGATGGCGAGGAGGTCGGCGGCCCGGCCGCCGAGGCTCTCGTAGGTCTGCGGGGCGAGGTGGGCGACGACCTCGCGCAGGCGTTCCGCCTCGGCCTCCATCTCCTTGGCGAGCACGGTCAGCCGGGCGGCCCGCTCCCAGGCCGTATCGCGCTCGTGGGAGATGTCGCCGAGCGCGCGGTCGACCTGTTCGATCCGGTATCCGCGGCCCCGCACTACAGCGAAACCGTGGGGAGACATCGATGCACTCATCCTTCAAGCCCCTTTTGTCCGGCATGTAACGCGGTCCGGCGCACATCCTTGTGGATCGTCCGAAGTGCCCATACCGCGACACTCCGCCCACTCCACCAGTCAAGGATGCGTCAATTGGTGCCAGAAGTCGGAATCGGCCTGTCAGCGCGCAACGCGTCGAAGAGCCGCCGCGCCCCCGCCTCGTCCCAGACCAGCACGTCACCGGCGCCGGGCCGGTCCTGACCCGGACCGGCGACCGGCACCGTCACGCTCCGCCCCCCGCCGTCCGCGATCTGCTTCATCGACCAGCCCATCCTGCCCAGATCCCACACGCCCGTACCCTTGTCGACCGTCAGCGCCGACAGCCCCGCGTCCACCACCGGCACCAGCCGGAACGGATTGAGGAGGACGGACGCGCCGAGCATCCGGTCCGCGACCGCGCCCAGAAACCGCTGCTGCCGCTTGACCCGCCCCAGGTCACCCTGGGGATCGCTGTACCGGGCGCGGACGTAGGCGAGCGCCTGCGCGCCGTTCATGTCCCGGCATCCGCGGTCGAAGTCGGCCCCGGACTTCTCGTCGCGCAGCGGCTCGGGAAGACAGACGCGCACACCGTGCAGCGCGTTGACGAGATCGACGAAGCCGAGGAAGTTCACCTCGGCGTAGTGGCCCATCCGCAGCCCCGTCGCCTGCTCCACGGTCCGCGTCAGCAGCTTCGGCCCGCCCAGCGCGTACGCCGCGTTGATCTTGTTCTTGCCGTGGCCGGGGATCGGCACGTACGAGTCCCTGGGCAGACTCACCAGGTACGGGCCGCTGTCGCCGTAGTGCAGCACCATGATCGTGTCGGTGTTCAGACCGTGGTCGGCGCCGACGTGCAGTTCCTCGCGCTGCCGCGCGGTGAGGTGCGAACGGCTGTCGGAGCCGACCAGCAGCCAGTCCGTGCCCTTGCCGGCCGCCGGACGGCCCTCGTACCCGGCGAGCGCGCCGACCGTGTGCACCTGGGTGCCCGCCCAGAGGTAGAGCCCCGCGGCGAAGGCGATGAACAGCACCACCAGTGCCGCCAGCACGATCAGAATCCGCTTCGGCCAGCTCATCCGCCGGCCCCGCTGACGGCGCGGACGCCGCTCACGCCGCCGACGTCCGGACCGGTACAGCGTGGTGCTGCCGGGCTGCGGCGGCTCGGGGGTGCCCATAGGGAAAGGATCGAGGCGCCCGGCCGATACCGCAGGCCGGGCGCCTCGATCAGGTGATGGGGGGTCAGCGGCGGACGGCCCGCGTCAGACCGCCTCCGCCTCTTCCTCCGCTTCCTCCTCGATCTCCTCGATCTCCTCGATCGGCGGCACGGTCAGAACAGCCCGTCCCACATCTGTTCCAGCAGCACCGACCACCAGTTCTCCGGCGACGACAGGGCGGCCGGGTCCAGCGAGGCGATCTCCGCCTGGAAGTCCACGGTCCAGCGGCCCGCCTGCTCGGGGGTCAGCCCGTACCGCAGCCGCCACATCCGTCCCAGCAGGCCCAGGCAGCGTACGAACTCCGGCAGCCCGGAGTTCACGAACTGCGGCTCCACCGACTGCCCGTCCGGCCCCGCCTCGACCGGCACCGCGACGATGTGCGCCGTGCCGTACTGCACACACAGCTGACGCCCGAAGTCGCTGCCCATCACCAGGTACGAACCCGAGTCCGGCGCCGCCCGCACCCCGCGCTCCGCCGCCAGCTCCGCCAGCGTCGGCACCGGCCGGCCCGGCTGCGCCTGCGCCCAGAAGAACGGACCGAAGTCGAACGGCAGCCCCGCCCGTACGAGCGTCTGCGCGACCACCTCCGGAACGCCCTGCCGCGACACGGCCCGCTTGTCGAACCGGAAGACGCCCTGCGGGCCGAACGCCTGCGTCAGCTCCTGCGCGATCCCCTCCGGAGGGATCGGCGGCGCGGGCTGCACCTGGCCGGGGAGCGGCAGCGGAGCACGGTTCGGCGCGGGCCGCGCCGGACCGTCGGCGACCTGGTGCAGCTCGCCCTGGTGCTCGACGAGGTGCCGTACGCCCTGCTGCCGGGTCACGTGATCGCGGCCGTACGGAGCAGTGTGGCTGACCCGCACCTGCGGCCAGGTCTCACGCACCATACGGGCGCAGTAGCCGCCCGGCAGATCGCAGGACTCCAGCTCCGTGTGGAGCTCCAGCACCTGCTGCGGCGGCACGTTCATCGCGCGCAGCTCGTGCAGGATCTGCCACTCGGGGTGCGGCGTACCGGGCGCGCTGCGCCGGATGAGCTGCTGCTCGGAACCGTCCTGGGCCCGGTAGCGGAGCACCGCCATATAGCCCGGCCCCACGGTCGGCTGCCCGGCGGGCGGCTGCGGCGGATAACCGTACGCACCGGGCGGCGGCGCCACCCCCGCCACGGGCGCCCCCTGCGGAGGCGGCCCCTGCGGCGCCCCGCCGGGACCGGGCCCGCCGGGACCGGGCCCGGCGAGCATGGTGGCAGCGGCGTGCACACCGGGGGCGCCGGGCGGCGCGGGGTGGTTGGGGCCGCCGGCGCTGGGCTGGGCGGGGTGGCCCGGGGCAGCAGGAGCACCGGGCGGACTGGGCGGTCCGGGCGGTCCGGGGTGGTTGGCGGCACCCGCACCGGGCGTACCGGGCTGCCCCGGAGCACCGGGCGGGCCAGGGTTGTTGGGACCGGCGGCACCGGACCCCGGAGCGCCAGGCGCGCTGGGGTAGCCGTAACTGCCGGGCCCAGGGGCACCGGGCTGACCGGGTGCACCGGGAGCACTGGGCTGACCCGGAGTACCGGGCGGGCCAGGGTAGTTGGGAGCACTGGTGCCGGGCGCACCAGGCGCCGGAGCACCAGCCTGCCCAGGAGCGCCGGGCGCACTGGGATAGCCGTAACTGCCAGCCCCAGGCGCACCGGGCTGACCGGGTGCACCGGGAGCACTGGGCTGACCCGGAGTACCGGGCGGGCCAGGGTAGTTGGGAGCACTGGCACCGGGCGCACCAGGCGCCGGAGCACCAGCCTGCCCAGGAGCGCCAGGCGCACCGGGGTAGCCGTAACTGCCGGGCCCAGGGGCAGCAGGCTGACCGGGTGCACCGGGAGCACTGGGCTGACCCGGAGTACCGGGCGGACCAGAGTAGTTGGGAACACTGACACCGGGCGTACCAGGCGCCGGAGCACCAGCCTGCCCAGGAGCGCCGGGCGCACCGGGGTAGCCGTAACTGCCGGCCCCAGGGGCACCGGGCGCACCGGGCTGACCGGGAGCACCGGACTGACCAGACGCAGCAGGCGCAGCAGGCGGGCTGGGGTAGCCGTAACCGCCGGCGGGCGCGCCAGGCTGGCCGGGCTGCCCCGAAGCACCGGGCGGGCCGGGGTAGTTGGGGCCGCCGGTGCCAGGCGCGCCATGCGGCATGGGGCCAGGAGGAGCAGGCGGAGCGGAAGGCGCCGGAGGCCGGCCCGGCTGCCCCGGTGCGGCGCCGGGTGTGCCGGGGCCGGCGAGCATCGTGGGTGCGTACGCCACACCGGCCGGAGCGCCAGGCGCTGCGGGCGGCTGCGGGGTTCCCGCGCCGGGCGCGCCCGGCTGCCCCGGCCCGCCCGCCGGAGCGCCGGGGCCGCCGGTCTGCTGGCCGGGAACTCCGGGAGCCGACGGGGCCCCAGGGCCGTTCGGGGCGGCCGGAGCGGCCGGGGGTCGCGGCCCGGCGGCGGCCGGTACGCCCGCGCCAGGGCCTTCGCTGTCGCTGTCGCCGTCGGACTGCGGGACCAGCCGAGTCGGTACGTACCCGCCCGCGGCGCCCGCGCCCGGCGAACCGCCGGAGGCGCCGTCGTCGAGTGCCGGGGCGACCGCCGTCGGCGGCAGCGCGCTGCCCCTCGACAGCAGCTCGGTCCTGGCCTCGGGCCCCACGCCGGACGGCGGAGTGTCGTCGCTGTCGGAACCGCTGAGCGGCGGGGCGAAGACCGTGGCGGGCAGGTCGACGGACCGGCCGTCGCCGCCGTCGCCACCGCCGTTGGTGTCGGACCCGGCCCACGGCGTGGCCCCGGCGGCAGCCGGCGGCGCGGCAGGCGGCACCGGCCCGGCAGCGGCAGCAGCCGCACCGGAACCGGCCCCGGAACCTGAACCGGCAGGCGCGTCCGTCGGCGCCGACGAAGCGGGCTCAGGCCACGGCCCCGAACCACCCGCCGCCGCAGACGCGGGAGCGGGCGCAGGCGCACCAGCGGGCGGCCCCGACACGCCACCCGCCGCAGGCGAACCGGACTCGGCCGCGCCCGCCCCCGGAGCCGACGCCGCCGAAACCGACGCCCCCGAACCCCTCCGGTCCGGAATCCCTCTCTCGTCCGCCGCCTGCTGCAACCACTCCGGCGGACTCAGCAGAAACGACGTGGCCTCAAGATCGATGCGCTGCGGCGGCGCGTCCGCCGCGGGCGACGGCGCCTCGACGGTCCCGTACTCCTCCTCGTACCGCCGGATCACCTCGCCCACCGGCAGCCCCGGCCACAGCGTCGTCTCGCCGCTGTCCCGCGCGATCACCAGCCGGGCGGCGCCGCCGCCCCCCGTCGGACCGTCCTCGCGGTCCTCGGCCCAGGCGACGAAGCCCAGGTCGAACTCGCGTACCCGCACCTCGCGGTGGTGATACGCCGGCACATCGCCGTTGACCCAGCTCTCCGCGCGCTCCTGCGCCTGCGCGAACGTCACCATCGCGCTCACCCCTCCGCCGGGACGGCGGACGCGAAGCCGCCGTCCACCATCAGGTTCGCCACGGTCTCCAGTTCCGGCGGGCCGCCCGCCAGCCGCAGCAGGAAGGCGTCGAAGTCCTCCCCGCAGGGCAGCAGCAGCCGCTCGACGCGTTCCTGGACCGACCAGCCGTCCCGGTCCCGCGCGTCGTCGTACGCGCAGAACCACACCGAGCCGATGGCATCGCCTTTCACCTTCACGGCCAGCACGCCGCCCTGCACGAAGCCCACGCCCAGGTAGTCCTTGGTGAAGTGGTCGCGCAGACACTTGTTGATGTAGACGAGGTCGTTGACCGCAGCCTCGCCGCGCACCGTGAAGAACGGCTGGTCCACCAGGAGCCCCAGCTCCGGGTCGAGCGCCGCGCCGACCGGCGCGCAGCCGCCCGCCGCCTTCAGGAACGCCCGGTAGGCGCCCGGCAGCCGGTAGCCCAGGTCCTCCTCGACGCCCAGCACGTCGTCCTCCGCCACCGCGAGGTCCCGCTGCGGCAGCGCGAAGTGCACCGGCCGGGTCTCCTGGAGCGGCCGCGTGCCGCGCTTGGCGTGGTCGACGGCGGCCGTCGCCAGCCCGCCGTGGTGCCGCAGCAGCGCCTTGACCTCGACCGGCACCAGCTCCAGCCGGCGCGTGCCCACCACGTGGTGCCAGGTCCAGCCGTGCGGGGTCGCGACGGCCGGCAGGCTGGCCCACAGTTCATGGCCGTCCGCGTGCAGCGCGGCGTTCGCGGACACGTAGTCGGTGAGCCGCAGCTCGTCGACGCCGAACCCCTCCGGCGGCTCCGCGATCTCCGCGGCGGCCCGCGCGTACGGCGAGAAGTCCGGGAAACCGTCCCCGTCCACCCACACGCCCTTGGGGTAGCGCGCGGCCCGGACCGGATCCGGGAAGTGCACGACCTGCCCGGCATAGGCCGTGTTCGGTGGCGCGGCCTGCTGCCCGAGCCGACCTGTCGTCATGGCGGATGCCCCCTGCTGCGTCTGGGTGTTGCCAACAGCCTAAGCGCTGCCCGGACTGGGGCCCCGCCCCCGCCGTACGCCCTCCGAGCACGCCCTTGAGCGGCGGCGACCCCTGTCCGGCGCCGCCCGGCCCCGCCCGCCGCACCCGGCCCACGGCCCTCTCACGGCCGGCGGACTCAACGGCCCCGCCGCCCCCGGAAACCCCCGAGAACCCCTGAGAACCCCCGAAGACTCCGAACGCACCGCCGAACGCCCCCGAACCGAAAAACCCGTGAGCCGCCCGCGTCACACCCGGAAAATGTGTACGCAGCCGCGAACAGCCCGCACAGCTCCGCCAGAACCGCCACCACCGTCCCATCCGCCCCACTCATCACGACGACCCGTTACCTCACGGTGACCGCCCGCCACACAACTCGCGCACAACGCACACCTGACTTCCGCACCCGGCATCCCATTTGGCAATCTGATCCCCGCAACAGGGGGATTGCACGGGAGGGAAGAGCACCACATGCACACGACGCAAGACCGCGGCCCCGACGCCGCGCCCACGCCGGGCGACCCCCGGCTCAGCTGGAGCGCCACCGACGACTCGGTACAAGCGCCCCAGCTGCTGCACCGCCGCGACGGCATCCTGCCCGCCGTCGCCGCGGCCCTCTCCGTCCGCGGAAAGACCCTCACCGGCACCGCGGGCAGAGGAGAGCAGCCACCGACCCTCCACCCCCTGGTGCAGGACTACCTCGACACCCTCGCCAGCGCCCAGCGCGAACGCTTCACCGGCCGCTGCCCCGAAGCCGTGCTCCTCTCCCGCTTCCTCACCGGCGTCGACACGGGCCGCAGCAAACGCGCCTCCCGCAAACCCCTCTCCCAGGGCGAGGCCCGCCGCGCCCTCAAGCACTCCCGCCTGACCGCGCGCCACATCCGCGAGGACGGCGACCCCCGGCACGGCAGCTACGCCGCCCCCTGCCGCTCCTGCGACGCGCTCCTCGCCCACTTCGGCGTACGGACCGTCGACCTCGCCGCCCCGACCGACGACAACGGCAGGGGCTGAACACCGACATGCCCGACATGCGCGCCTTCGAACGCACCGCCGCCACCCGCTTCCCCGCCGCCGTCGACGCCGCCCTCCGCGAAGCGGGCTGGCAACCCGGCCGCTGGGACATCAAACAGGCCGAGCAGTGGGCCGACGCCCTCCGCGCCCACGTCTCCCCCGCCGGCCACCGGCACTCCGTCTTCCCCGCCGCCGTCGAAGCCTGGGCCGAATTCGGCGGACTCCACATCACCGCCGCCGGACAGGGCCGGCAGATCGCCCCCACGCCCTTCCACATCGACCCCCTGCACGGACTCCACCTCGCCCGCACCCTCGCCGACCTCGGCCGCGCCCTCGGCGTCGAGGTCAGCCCCCTCGGCGAGGAACCGCACACCCAGGCACTCCTCGCCGTCGACGCCGAAGGCCGCGTCTACAGCCTCGACCACACCGGCGACTGGTACCTCGGCACCGACATCGACCACGCCATCGGCACCCTCCTCAGCGGAGCCCAGCCCACCCGCCTCAGCCGCGCCTGACAGCCGCCGGCTCACGGGGGGGGGCGACAAAGCCGCGCGACAAAGCCGCGCGGGGAAGTCGCGCGACGAAACCGTACGGGGAAGCCGTGCAGGGGGAAGCCCCCCGTACGTACGCCAACGGGCGGCACGGACACGCCCGTAGGCACGCACAGCCGCACTCAGGAGCCCGTACGCACGTACAGCCGCGCTCCGGGAGCCGGTACGCGCCCGCGCGCGTGGACGCCCCTATGCCTCCACATGCCTCCACGCGCGCGGGACGGCCGTACGCGCTCACGCCCCAGCGGTACCGCCGCCGCTCAGCCCGCCCATCTCCCCGTCGTGAACGCCACCACCATCAAGGCCATCAACGGCCCCGCCACGCACACATACGCCTCCTTCACCCAGCGCCACCGCAGGCTGCACACCGCCAGCCCGATCCACAGCGGCCACCACAGCAACGTCGCGCGCGGCACCGACACGTACCAGTACGAGGTCCCCAACGCCCACAGGCTCAGCGCCATGTAGACCGTCTCCGGCCAGCGCCGCCGCCACGCCAGAACGCCCAGCAGCGCCACCCCCACCAGCATCGCGAGCAGTTCCCCCTGGAACATCACCGCGAACCCCGTGGACTGCACATGACCGAACGCCGACACCCAGGTGTTGTGCCACGCCTCCCACGGCGCGTGGAACTCGCGGTTCCAGCCGCGCTCCTCGGCGTGCTTCCACGCCATCAGGTCGCCCGTACGCGCGTAGAGATAGCCGAAGTAACCGGCGACGGGCAGCGCGGGCAACGCCAGCCACGGCAGCGACCGCAGCCGCTCCCGCAGCCCCCCGCCGCCCAGGAAGAACTCCGCCAGCAGCGCCGCCATCAGGAACAGACCGCTTATGCGAGTGGCCATCGCCCCCATCGCCAGCAGCGACGCCAACGGCCACCGGCCCCGCTTCGCCGCCAGCCAGGCAGGCAGCGCGAAGGCCAGGAAGATCGCCTCCGTATAGCCCGCCGCCAGGAACACCGCACACGGCGAGAGCAACAGGAAGAACGCGGCCCGCCGCCCGACGTCCACACCCTCCCCGGCCGCCGCCCCAGTCCGCTCGCCGCCGCCCAGATACAGCCGCGCGATACGGGCCAGCGCCACCACCGCGACGGCCCCCGCCACGAACGAGATCAGCAGCCCGCAAAGCGTCCACCCCACACCCAGCGAATGCAGCAGCCGCACCAGCGCCGGGAAGCCCGGGAAGAACGCCTCCCGGTTGTCCGGCTGCGCACTGCCCACCGCACCCTGGCCGTTGAAATAGCCGAACTCCGCTATTCGCTTGAAATGCCCCCAGTCCCACTGGTCCCAGCGGGCCACCCACGGAGCCGGCTCCTTCGCCCCCGGATCATTGGGAAAGATCCACGCGGCGGTGTACACGATGACCCAGACACCGATCCGGCTCAGCAGATACAAGCGCAGCACCGACCAGTCGGCCGGGGACAGCCGGCGCCACGGTCGGCGCCACGACCCCGATCCGGTCTCGTACGGGCCGACGGGCCGCAGCGCCTCCAACGACGGTGCAGTGACCATGGGTGAACGTCTCCTGACGCGGCGCCCGAAGGGCGCGGGAACCAGCTGGCGGCAGACCACCGCCGGGGTACGGACAAAGAACATAAGGACAAAAGTGCGAAGGGAGGAAACAGACAAGGGCGAGAACCGGACCCATGGCCGGACCAGGACTACGGCGGCCCGCCGGATCGCAGAGACGACAAAGAGGAGAGAGAAGAAAGAGAAGAGCCGGAAGAAACAGAAACAGAAGTGGAAGAAGAAGTAGAAGTAGAGGCAGTGGAAGAAGACGCGGACGACGGATCGGACTCCCGCGTCGAACCGAGCGTCGAAGACGGCGTGGACGAGGGCGGATACGACGGACTCGACGACCCCGCACCCCCCTCCGGAGGCCCCGTCTCACGCCCGCCCGTACGCTCCGTGGACGACGGCGCGGGCACACCCGACGGCACACCCGCCGGCGCCGTACCACCGCCACCGTCCCCGCCGGCCCGCGCCAGCACGGCCGCCACCGTCCCGCTCCCCCCGCCCACCACCAGACACGCCACCGCCGCGAACGCCGCCACCCGGCGCTGCCGCCGCCGTCTGCCACGCGCCGCCACCACCGCCATCGGCACCGGCGCCGCACCGCCCTGCCCGGCCGCCGCCAGCCCCTTCAGCCCGGCGGCCAGCCGGTCGGAACCGCCGGAATCACGCCGGTAGGAGTCGTACCGGCCCGAAACGTCAGCGCCGTCAGAACCGTCAGACACCGGGAGCCTCCTCGGAGTACGGGTCGCGCAACCGCCCGGCGAGCGCCGCCCGACCGCGCGACAGATGAGTCTTGACCGTCCCGCCGGACAGCCCCGTCTCGGCGGCGATCTGCTCGACGGACAGGTCACACACGTAGTGCAGCGTCACGGTCCGGCGCTGCTGCGGCGACAATTCCCGCAGTGCCTCCACCAGCTCCACCGGGCCCGTATCCGGACCCGCCACCTCCGGCGGCCCGCCATGCCGCCGCCAGGCATCCTCCGCCCGCCGCAGCCCACGCCACCGGCTCACCGCGAGCCGCCACGCGACCTTACGGATCCACGCCTCCGGAGCCCCGTCCCGAGCCAGCTGCCGCCGCCGGCTCCAGCCCCGGACGAACGCCTCCTGCACCACGTCCTGAGCCTCGTGCAGATCGCCGAGCATGACGTAGAGCTGGCCCGTGAGCCGTCTGACCGCGTGCTCGTAGAACTCCTCGAACTCCTCGACGGTCAAACCGGGCTCCAAATCCGTTCGGTCTCACACCCCATACGCACGGGACCCCGCCGCCGGTTGACAGCGAACGGCAGAAATCCGCGAAACCGAGCCGCGGGACGAACGACAAGAGCGCCGGACGACCGGCAGGACCGGCACCGGACGCACGCCACACCGCAAGAACGGACGACTACCCGCCCGTAAAACCCACACTCACGACGAACCCCCCGGAATCACCGCGGACACCCGGAAACCACCCGAGTCCGTCGGCCCCGACACGAACACCCCGCCCAGCGCCGACACCCGCTCCCGCATCCCCACCAGACCGTTCCCGCCGCTCGGCAACCGCACATCCGCACCTCCGTCCGACGGCCCGTTCTCCACCTGCAACGCGACCTCCGCCTCCCGACGCGCCAACCGCACCCGCGCCTTCGCACCCGGCGCGTGCTTGTGCACATTGGTCAGCGCCTCCTGGACGACCCGGTACGCCGTCTGCTCCACCGACGACCCGTACGACCGCTCCGCACCCTCCGCCAGCAGCTCCACGACCATCCCCGCCGCCCGCGACTGCCCGACCAGATCCTCCAGATCAGCGAGGCACGGACCCTCCCCGCCCTCACCCGTAACCAACGTCACACCACCCGCAGCCTCGGCCCCCGGCCCCGCCTCCGCCGGACCACCCGAAGCCACCGCCACAGCCGCCGCCGCCAACCGCGTCGGCTCGGCAGCCGACGGCTTCTCCGCCACCTGCCCCTCCGGCGTCCTGCGCAGCACCCCGAGCATCTCCCGCAACTCGGTCAGCGCCTGCCGCCCCATATCCCCCACCAGAGCCGCGTTCCTCGACGCCTTCTCCGGATCCTTCACCGCGACCGCCTGCAACGCCGCCGCATGCACCACCATCAACGACACCCGATGCGCCACCACATCGTGCATCTCACGCGCGATCCGCGTCCGCTCCTCACTCCGCGCCCACTCCGCACGCTCCTCCGCCCGATCCGCCAGCAGCGACAGCTCCCGCTCCAGACCATCCGCCCGCTCCCGCAGACTCTCCACCAACCGACGCCGCGCCCCGACATACATCCCCAACAGCACCGGCGGCCCCGACAACCCCAGCGCCACCAGCACCGAAATCGCCGCGATCAGCCACACACCCGGCGTATAACCGTCCTGCGCCATATCCCGGTCGAACCGCACGAACACCACGATCAACGACCCCACGACGGACATCCCCGCCAGCACCGCGATGATCCGACGCGGCACATCCGACGCCGCCAGCGTGTACAACGCCACCACGCCCAGCAAAAACCCCATCTGCGCCGGCGTCACAGCGATCGACACCAGCACCGCCGCCACCGGCCACCGCCTGCGCAGCAGCATCACCGACCCGGCCAGCGCCCCCACCAGCACCCCGAACCCCAACGGCAGCGACGCCTCGCGCGAGAACCCGGCCCCCTCCACCACGCACTCCAGCACCGAGACCAGAGTCAGACAGACATCCAGCACCAGACTCCGACGCCGCGCCCACCACCACGGCCCCGTCGGCGCACCTCGCACGCCCATTCCTGCGGCTTCCCCCGTTGCGGTCATGCCATCCAGCGTAAAGGGGGACGCCACCGGTTATCCGCTACGCGCAGCAGCACGCACCCGACCCGAACACACACGAAAAGCCCCCTATTCATCCGAACTATCGAATCGACCACGCTTTCGCCCCCTCTGTCCACGCGAACGGCGAGGCTGCCGCCATGACTGATGAACACGGGCGAGACCTACCGAGGCTGCCTCGTGGTCCGGGTGCGGCAAAGCGCCGACCTATACCGTCGCATCGAAGGCTGGTGGTACGGCATAGTGTTGGGAGCAAGGTCGACAGCCTGACGCGATGTCCGGTTTAGACACTTATTATCCCCCGTGGTGTAATCAGGCAGCACTATGGTTTTTGGTACCATCTGTCCAGGTTCGAATCCTGGCGGGGGAGCAAGCTGAGTTCGGGTCCTGACCCCCAGGTCAGGACCCTTCCTCGTTTCAGGTCACTTACGCACCGGTATCCTTCGGTTGTCCACCACCCGAAGCCGAAGGGCACACCCGTGAGCGCCAACCGCCCGGCAGCCGTCGTCGTCCTCGCAGCGGGTGAGGGCACCCGCATGAAGTCGGCTACCCCCAAGGTCCTGCACGCGATCTGCGGACGGTCTCTCGTCGGACATGTCGTCGCCGCCTCCCGCGAGCTGGATCCCGAGCACCTCGTCGTGGTGGTCGGGCATGCCCGCGAGGAGGTCTCCGCGCATCTCGCCGAGATCGATCCCGCCGTCCACACCGCCGTGCAGCACGAGCAGAACGGCACCGGCCATGCCGTGCGCATCGGGCTGGAGGCGCTGAGCGACGGCGGCGTCGCGCTCGACGGCACGGTCGTCGTCGTCTGCGGCGACACCCCGCTGCTGACCGGCGCGACGCTGCGGCAGCTCGCCGAGACCCACGCCGCCGACCGGAACGCGGTCACCGTGCTCTCCGCCGAGGTCCCGGACTCGACCGGGTACGGGCGGATCGTGCGGGACGGCGCCAGCGGCGCGGTGACCGCGATCGTCGAGCACAAGGACGCCACGGAGGCGCAGCGCGCGATCAAGGAGATCAACTCCGGTGTGTTCGCGTTCGACGCGCAGTTGCTGACGGACGCGCTGGGCAAGGTGCGTACGGACAACAGCCAGGGTGAGGAGTACCTCACGGATGTGCTCGGCATCCTGCGGGAGGCGGGGCACCGGGTGGGGGCGGCCGTGGGTGGTGATCACCGGGAGATTCTGGGGATCAACAACCGGGTGCAGCTCGCCGAGGCGCGCCGGCTGCTCAATGAGCGGCTGTTGAACGCGGCGATGATGGCGGGTGTGACGGTCGTGGATCCGGCGACCACGTGGGTGGATGTGTCGGTCGAGTTCGAGCCGGACGCGCTGGTGCATCCGGGTTCGCAGCTGCTGGGTTCGACGCGGCTGGCGGCCGGGTGCGAGGTGGGGCCGAACGCGCGGTTGAAGGACACGTCGGTGGGTGCGGGCGCGGTGGTCACGAATACGGTCTCGGACGGTGCGGAGATCGGTGCGGGGGCGAGTGTGGGTCCGTACGCGTATCTGCGGCCGGGTACGCGGCTGGGTGTGAAGTCGAAGGCCGGTACGTATGTGGAGATGAAGAACGCCGTGATCGGCGAGGGTACGAAGGTGCCGCATCTCTCGTATGTGGGTGACGCGACGATCGGTGAGTTCACCAATATCGGCGCGGCGAGTGTCTTTGTGAATTACGACGGTCAGGCGAAGCACCACACCACGGTGGGGGCTCATTGCCGTACCGGTTCGGACAACATGTTTGTGGCTCCTGTCACGGTCGGGGACGGTGCTTATACGGCGGCGGGGTCGGTCATCACGAAGGATGTGCCGCCTGGTTCGCTGGCGGTGGCCCGTGGCCAGCAAAGGAATATCGAGGGTTGGGTGGCGCGTAAGCGTCCGGGGAGCGCCGCCGCGCAGGCTGCTTCCGCCGCTGGTGCGAAGCCTGACGCCGAGCAGTGATCGCGAAGGGGTGCGTCGTGCGGGGCGTACCGTGATAGGCGCGCACAAAGTGCCCACCATTTCATTGAGCTGGCAAGGAGACCGTGCTGTGACCGGGATCAAGACGACCGGCGAGAAGAAGCTGATGCTCTTCTCCGGCCGCGCCCACCCCGAGCTTGCGGAGGAGGTCGCTCATCAGCTTGGGGCGCACCTGGTCCCGTCGAAGGCGTTCGACTTCGCCAATGGCGAGATCTATGTCCGTTTTCAGGAGTCGGCGCGTGGTGCCGATTGCTTTGTGATGCAGAGCCATACGGCTCCCATCAATAAGTGGATCATGGAACAGTTGATCATGGTCGATGCGCTGAAGCGGGCTTCCGCCGAGAGCATCACCGTGATCCTGCCGTTCTACGGCTATGCCCGGCAGGACAAGAAGCACCGCGGCCGTGAGCCGATCTCGGCGCGGCTGATCGCCGATCTGCTGAAGACGGCGGGTGCGGACCGCATCGTGACGGTGGACCTGCACACGGACCAGATCGTGGGCTTCTTCGACGGGCCGGTGGACCACCTGTTCGCGCTGCCGGTCCTCGCGGACTACGTGGGTGCGAAGGTCGACCGTTCGAAGCTGACGATCGTCTCGCCGGACGCGGGGCGCGTGCGCGTCGCGGACCGGTGGTGCGACCGGCTGGGCGCGCCGCTGGCGATCGTGCACAAGCGGCGGGACAAGGACGTGGCCAATCAGGTCACCGTGCACGAGGTCGTCGGCGATGTGGAGGGCCGGGTGTGCGTCCTGGTCGACGACATGATCGACACGGGCGGCACGATCTGCGCGGCGGCGGACGCGCTGTTCGCGAATGGTGCGGAGGACGTCATCGTGACGGCTACGCACGGTGTGCTGTCGGGTCCGGCGGCGGACCGGCTGAAGAACTCGAAGGTGAGCGAGTTCGTCTTCACGAACACCCTGCCCACCCCGAGCGAGCTGGAGCTCGACAAGATCACGGTGCTGTCGATGGCGCCGACGATCGCGCGGGCGGTGCGCGAGGTGTTCGAGGACGGTTCGGTGACGAGTCTCTTCGAGGAGCAGGCCTGACGGCTCCGGGCCCCGTCTGACGGGGTGGGCGACCGCGGTCGCTTGATCGATTTCTGGGCGGCCTCCCCGCCGGGTAGACTCACAGGGTTGCTCGGCGAGGGAGGCCGCATCCGTGTGGTGCGGCGGTCCGTTATCGACGCGCTCTTCGTAGCAGGTCTGTCGTGGGCCGGGTGACGCCCGCTGGATACGTCTACTACGAGGAGTCACCATGGCCGAGGTCAAGCTCGCCGCCGATGTCCGTACCGAGTTCGGCAAGGGCGCCGCGCGCCGTGTGCGCCGCGAGGACAAGGTTCCCGGCGTCATCTACGGTCACGGCGGCGACCCGAAGCACGTGGCGATCGACAGCCACGCCCTGATGATGGCGCTGAAGACCCCGAACGTCCTGCTGAACCTGGACGTCGACGGCAAGAGCGAGCTGGTCATCCCCAAGGCTGTGCAGCGTGAGGCCATCCGCGGCTTCCTGGTCCACGTGGACTTCCTGGCGGTCAAGAAGGGCGAGAAGGTCACCGTCGAGATCCCGATCCACACCGAGGGCGACCTGGCGCCGGGCGGCAACCTGCTGGAGCACATCCTCAACACGCTGCCGGTCGAGGCCGAGGCCACCCACATCCCGGAGTCGGTCACGGTCTCCATCGCGGGTCTGGACGCCGGTCACTCGGTGCTCGCCAAGGACATCACCCTGCCGGCCGGCAGCACGCTGGCCGTCGAGGACGACGCCGTGGTGCTCCAGGTCGTCTCGGCGCAGGCCGAGGCCGCCGACGAGTCGGCCGAGGACGCCGAGGGCGCCGAGGCCTGAGCGGTTCCCTCCGCGGGGCGTCCTGGTCCGTGGGCCGGGTGCTTCCCGCGCCGGTAATCTCTTCTTCAGCCGCCGTTCCACGCCGCAGGCGTCGGGACGGCGGCTGAGTGGCTTCAAGGAGACATGCAGATGACGGATGCAGCGGGGCCCTGGCTGATCGTGGGGCTGGGCAATCCCGGCCAGGAGTACGCGGCCAATCGCCACAATGTGGGCTTCATGGTCGCCGATCTGCTCGCGGAGCGGATGGGTTCGAAGTTCAAGGCGCACAAGGCGCGGGCGCAGGTCGTGGAGGGGCGGATCGGGGCGCCGGGTCCGTCGGGCCGCCGGGTGGTCGTCGCGAAGCCGATGTCGTTCATGAATCTGTCGGGTGGTCCGGTGACCGCGCTGCGGGATTTCTACAAGGCGCCGGTGGAGCGGATCATCGCGGTCCATGACGAGCTGGACATCGATTACGGGGCGCTGCGGCTGAAGCTGGGCGGCGGTGACAACGGGCACAACGGGCTGAAGTCGATGACGAAGTCGCTGGGGCCGGATTATCACCGGGTGCGGTTCGGTATCGGGCGTCCGCCGGGCCGTATGCAGGTGGCGGATTTCGTGCTGAAGGATTTCTCCTCCGCCGAGCGCAAGGAGCTGGGCTATTTCGTGGACCGGGCGGCGGATGCGGTGGAGTCGCTGGTCGTGGATGGTCTGGAGCGGGCGCAGAGTACGTACAACTCCTGAGCTCGCTCATGGCGGCGGCCCCTCACCATTCGTGTGGTGAGGGGCCGCCGTCGTGTTGTGCGCGGTGGTGCGGTCAGCCGGTGTTGCGGAGGCCGGCGGCGACGCCGTTGACGGTGAGGAGGAGGGCGCGGCCGAGTACGGGGTCGGGTTCTTCGCCGCGGCCGGCGGCTTCGCGCTGGCGGTGCAGGAGGGTGACCTGGAGGTAGGAGATGGGGTCGAGGTAGGCGTCGCGGACGCGGAAGGTCTGGCGGAGTTCGGGGTTGGCGTCGAGGAGTTCGCGTTCGCCGGTGATGCGCAGGACTTCGCGGATGGTGAGTTCGTGTTCGGCTTCGATGGTGGCGAAGACGTGCTTGAGGTCGTCGGGTACGAGGGTGTCGACGTAGTGCCGGGCGATGCGCAGGTCGGTCTTGGCGAGGGTCATTTCGACGTTGGACAGGAAGTTCTGGAAGAAGTGCCAGTGTTCGTGCATTTCGTCGATGACGGTGTCGAGGCCGGCTTCGCGGGCGGCCTTGAGTCCTGAGCCGACGCCGTACCAGCCGGGGACGATCTGTCGGGACTGGGTCCAGCCGAAGACCCAGGGGATGGCGCGGAGTCCGTCGAGGCCGGCGCCGCTGTCGGGGCGGCGGGAGGGCCGGGAGCCGAGGTGGAGTTCGGCGAGCTGGTCGACGGGGGTGGAGGCGAAGAAGTAGGCGGGCAGGTCGGGGTCTTCGACGAGCTTGCGGTAGGCGTCGTGGGCGGCGTCGGAGACGGTGTCCATGGCGGCGTCCCAGCGGGCGAGCGCCTCGTCGGACTGGCGGGGCGCGGTGTGCAGGGCGGATGCCTGGAGGGTCGCGGCGACGGTCAGTTCGAGGTTTTCGCGGGCGAGGGAGGGGACGAGGTATTTGTCGGAGATGACCTCGCCCTGTTCGGTGACCTTGATCTCGCCTTCGAGGGTGCCCCAGGGCTGGGCGAGGATCGCGTCGTGGGTGGGGCCGCCGCCGCGGCCGACGGTGCCGCCGCGGCCGTGGAAGAGGCGGAGCCGTACGCCGTAGCGGTGGGCGACGTCGCGCAGTCGGCGCTGGGCGCGGTGGATCTCCCATTGGGAGGTGGTGATGCCGCCGAACTTGGAGGAGTCGGAGTAGCCGAGCATGACTTCCTGGACGTCGCCGCGGAGCGCCACGAGCCGTCGGTAGGAGGGGTCGGCGAGCATCTCGTCGAGGATGCGGTCGGCTTCCTTGAGTTCGTCGGTGGTTTCCAGGAGCGGCACGATGCCGATCTTGGCCCAGCCGGCGTGGAGGTCGAGGAGGCCGGCTTCGCGGGCGAGGACAGCGGCGGCGAAGACGTCGTCGGAGCCCTGGCACATGGAGATGATGTAGGACTCGATGACGTCGGGTCCGAAGCTCTCCATGGCCTGGTGGACGGTCTGGAAGACGCCGAGGGTCTTGGCGCCGGCGGCGTCGAGGGGCGCGGGGCTGGGGGCGAGGGGGCGGCGGGAGCGGAGTTCCTTGGCGAGGAGCTTGCGCCGGTAGTCGCGGGGCATGTCGGCGTAGCGCCAGGATTCCTCGCCGAGGCGGTCGAAGAGCTGGCCGAGCGCGTGGTGGTGGGCGTCGGCGTGTTCGCGTACGTCCATGGTGGCGAGCTGGAGGCCGAAGGCGGCCAGGGTGCGGATGGTGCGCTCCAGGCGGCCGTCGGCGATGAGTTCGCCGCGGTGGGCGCGCAGGGAGTCCTGGAGGAGCTGGAGGTCGGCGAGGAGCTCGGGGGTGCCGAGGTAGTCGCGGCCGCTCTGGTGGGCGGCTCCGGCGGCGAGGCGTTCGCGGGTGTTGACGAGCTTCTGCCGGATGCAGGTGGCCTTGAGGCGGTAGGGCTCTTCGGCGTTGAGGCGCTTGTAGCGGGGGCTGATCTCGGGGAGGAGTTCGAGGTCGTGCTGGAGGGAGGTGAGGAGTTCGTCGGTGGCGCCGCAATTGCGGATGGAGTTGGAGAGGGCGGCGCGGAGGGTGTCGATGACCTCGAGGGCATCGGTGATGCCGTGTTCGTGCTGGAGGATCAGGACGTCCCAGGTGACCTGGGGGGTGACGTTGGGGTTGCCGTCGCGGTCGCCGCCGATCCAGGTGCCGAAGGTGAGGGGGCGGGTGGTGGCGGGGAGGGGGGCGCCGACTCGGGCGAGTTCGGCGGCGAGGTCCTCGAGGACGTCTCCGACGGCGTTGGTGTGGAGTTCGTCGAGATAGTAGATGGCGTTGCGGGCCTCGTCGGCGGGCTCGGGGCGGACGACGCGGAGTTCGTCGGTCTGCCAGAGCAGGTCGATGTTCTCGGCGAGGCGCAGGTCGGTGCGGCGCTTGTCGCCGGTGGCGAGGGTGTCGAGGAGTTCCGCGATGCGGCGGAGCTTGTTGAGTACGGAGCGGCGGGCCGCTTCGGTGGGGTGTGCGGTGAAGACGGGGCGGACGCCGAGGTTCTGGACGGTCTGCCTGAGGTGTTCGGGGTCGGCGTCCTTCAGCTGGTCGGCGGTGCGGGTGAGGATGGATCCCTCGGCGGCTCGGCGGGTGCTGAGTTCGCGGCCGCGATGTACCTGTTCGGTGACGTTGGCGAGGTGGAAGTAGGTGGAGAAGGCCCGTACGAGCTTGGCGGCGGTGGCGAGGTCGGTGGCGCCGAGGAGGTCGGCGGCGGCTTCGCCGTCGGTGCGGGTGAGGGCTCGTACGCGCTCGACGAGGTCGAGGAGTTCGGGGCCTTCCTGGCGCACGAGGGTCTCGCCGAGGAGGTCGCCGAGGCGGCGGATGTCGGCGCGCAGGGCTGCGTTGGTCGTTTCGCCGTTGGTGGTGCCGGTGTCGTCAGTCGTGTCGGTGACGGCGCCGTCGGCGGCTGTACGGGTGTTGTCGGCACTGCTCACGGGGGCGGCTCCTTGCAGTGTTCTGAGCACGTCTGGAGAGGTTGCGGACCGCGCTGTCCGACCGCGACCCAGGATAGGTGGCTGCGACGCGCTGTCATCCACAGCCCTATTGCCCGATACGCGTGCCCTGCCATACTTACGTAGCCGTAGGTTACGGAACCGTAGCCGTGTGTCGAACCCCCATGAGGGATGCCATGACTGCAAGCCCCGACGTGATCGAAGACGCGCCGAAGGCCCAGGAACCCACCTTGACCTCTGCCACTCTGGGTGGCGACGACAAGCGGTCGGTCGAGCAGATCGCGCTGTTGCTGTTCATCACGGTGCCGTTTGTGGCGCTGGTCGCCGCGGTGCCCCTGGCGTGGGGCTGGGGGGTCTCCTGGCTGGATCTGGGGCTGATGGTGGCGATGTATTACATCGGCTGCCATGGCATCACGATCGGTTTCCACCGCCATTTCACGCATGGCGCCTTCAAGGCGAAGCGGCCGTTGAAGATCGCGCTGGCGGTGATGGGGTCGCTGGCGGTCGAGGGGCCGCTGGTGCGCTGGGTGGCGGATCACCGCAGGCATCACCGGTTCTCGGACGCGGAGGGGGATCCGCACTCCCCGTGGCGGTTCGGCGAGACGGTGCCGGCGCTGATGAAGGGGCTGTGGTGGGCCCATATCGGCTGGATGTTCGACGAGGAGCAGACGCCGCAGCACAAGTACGCGCCGGATCTGATCAAGGACTCGGCGCTCCGCCGGGTCTCGCGGCAGTTCGTGCTGTGGACGGTGGTGTCGCTGATGATTCCGCCGCTGGTCGGCGGTCTGGTGACGTGGTCGTGGCAGGGCGCCGCGACGGCGTTCTTCTGGGGGTCTCTGGTGCGGGTGGCGCTGCTGCACCATGTGACGTGGTCGATCAACTCGATCTGTCACGCGGTGGGGAAGCGGCCGTTCAAGTCGCGGGACCGGTCGGGCAATGTGTGGTGGCTGGCGGTGCTGTCCTGCGGTGAGTCGTGGCACAACCTGCACCACGCGGACCCGACGAGCGCGCGGCACGGGGTGCTGCGGGGGCAGCTGGACTCCAGCGCCCGGCTGATCCGCTGGTTCGAGCGGGCGGGGTGGGCGTACGACGTGCGCTGGCCGGACGCGGCCCGTATCGCGTCGCGCCGCGAGCCGTCCGGGGCGGAGGCCGGGAAGGGCTCCTCGGTGGCGGCCGGCGGGCCGTCGCGCGACGGGGGCGACGGCGGCGGTGGCGGGGGCGGAGACGGGTCGGGCGGAAATTCAGGGAAGGGCGAGGCCGCGCAGGCGGCATGATTGAGGCGTGGCGATCGACAGCAGCACGAGCAATGGCAAGGACCGGACCCCCGCGCCGGGGGCCCGCCGCTCCCGCCGCGTCCGTATGACCGGCAAGGAGCGGCGCGAGCAGCTGCTGGACATCGGCCGCACGCTTTTCGCCGAGCGGGGGTTCGAGGGCACGTCGGTGGAGGAGATCGCGGCGAAGGCCGGGGTCTCCAAGCCGGTGGTGTACGAGCACTTCGGCGGCAAGGAGGGGCTGTACGCGGTGGTGGTGGACCGCGAGATGCGGCAGCTCCTGGACATGGTGACGGGGGCGCTGACCGCGGGCCATCCGCGTGAGCTGCTGGAGCAGGCGGCGTTCGCGCTGCTGGATTACATCGAGACGTATACGGACGGCTTCCGGATTCTGGTGCGGGATTCGCCGGTGGCGCAGTCGACAGGCACGTTCGCGTCGCTGATCAGCGATATCGCCACGCAGGTCGAGGACATTCTGGGGCTGGAGTTCAAGGCGCGGGGCTTCGACGCGAAGCTGGCGCCGCTGTACGCGCAGGCGCTGGTGGGCATGGTGGCGCTGACGGGCCAGTGGTGGCTGGATGTGCGCAAGCCGAAGAAGGCCGAGGTGGCGGCGCATCTGGTGAATCTGGCGTGGCACGGCCTGGACGGTCTGGAGCCGAAGCCGCGCCTGATAGGCCACCGGCGGGCCTGAGAAGGGCGGGAGCGTTCCGTTCCGCGGGCTCGGCGGCACTTGCGAGCCGGAAAAAGCCGGGAAGGGGGCGCTCCTCCTGGTGCGCCCCTCCCCCCCCGCGGGCGGTGTCAGCCGTCCAGCGGCTCCAGGAATTCCAGCCGGTTGCCCACCGGGTCCTCGGTGTAGAAGCGCTTGTGGCCGGGCAGGGCGTCGTCCCGCACGGTCGTGACGCCGTGGTCCGCGAGGCGGCGGGCGTAGGCGTCGAGGCCGTGGACGCGGAGGCCCGGGTGAGCCTGCCTGGCGGGTGTGAAGTCCGCCTCGACGCCCAGGTGCAGCCGGACGTCGCCGGCCGCGAACCAGCAGCCGCCGCGGGCGGCGAGTTCGGGGGGCTTGGGGATCTCCGTCATGCCGAGCGCGTGCACGTAGTAGGCGCGCAGGAGGTCCTCGCTGCCGGGCGGCGCGGCGAGCTGGACGTGGTCGAGCGCAGTGATCACCTCGGGTTCCCGGGCCGGGTGCGGGCGACGACGAAGATGCGCCGGAAGGGGAAGACGGTGCCGTGCGGGCCCGTGGGGTACGCCTTGCGGAGCAGGTCGCGGTATTCGCCGAGGAATTCCTCGGTGGCTTCCTCGTCGCCTTCCAGCGCGGTCAGCACGGGCCGCAGCGCGGTGCCCTTGACCCAGTCGAGTACGGGGTCGGGGCCGGCCAGCAGCTGGACGTAGGTGGTCTCCCAGGCGTCGACGTCGCAGCCGAGGCCGGTGAGGCGTTCGAGGTAGTCGGCGGGGTCGAGGATGTGGACGAAGCGGCGGCCGTGGCCGTCGAGGCGTTCGCGCCAGCGGGGGGTGTCGCAGAGCTCGCCGAGTATGGCGTGGCTGGGCGAGGTGAAGTTGCCGGGGACCTGGAAGGCGAGGGTGCCGCCGGGGTGCAGGGCGTCGACCCAGGTTTCGAGGGAGTCGGGGTGGTTGGGCACCCATTGGAGGGCGGCGTTGGAGACGATCAGGTCGTAGGGCTCGTCGGGGGTCCAGTCGGCGGCGTCGGCGGGGGCGAAGTCGAGCCGTCCGCCGCCGGCGGTGGGGCCCTCGCGGGAGGCGGCTTCGGCGAGCATCTCGGCGGAGCTGTCGAGGCCGGTGATGTGGGCGTCGGGCCAGCGGTCGGCGAGGAGGGCGGTGACGTTGCCGGGGCCGCAGCCGAGGTCGGCGATGCGGGCGGGGCGGCCGGCGGCGGGCAGTTCCGGTATGCGGGCGAGGAGATCGTGGAAGGGGCGGGTCCGGTGGCTGGCGTGGCGGAGGTACTGCTGCGGATCCCAGGTTGGTGCGCGGTGCATGTTCGAGCCCCCTTGCAGGTACGGACTTTCCGAAGCGGGACGGCGCTTCCCGCGAACGATGCCCAGCATCCCCGCATATATATCTTGACGTCAAGAGACTTCATGTCGACAGACCCTTTACACTGATCGCCATGGAGGACGAGGTCGATCGACTGGTCGCAGCATGGCGCCGCGAGCGCCCGGACCTCGACGTGGAACCGCTGGAGGTGCTGAGCCGCGTCTCCAGACTCGCACGCCACCTCGACCGGGCGCGCAGGATCGCCTTCTCCGAGCATCAGCTGGAGCCCTGGGAATTCGACGTCCTGACCTCGCTGCGGCGCGCCGGGGCCCCGTACCAGCTCTCTCCCGGCCAGCTGCTGACGCAGACGCTGGTCACCTCCGGCACGATGACCAACCGCATCGACCGGCTCGCCAAGAAGGGCCTCGTCGAGCGGCTGCCCGACCCCAGCGACCGGCGCGGCGTGCTGGTGCGGCTCACCCCCGAGGGGCGCGACCGCGCCGACCAGGCGCTCGCCGGGCTGCTCGCGCAGGAGCGCGCGATCCTGGTCGAGCTGTCCCGGCCGCAACGCCGTGAACTGGCCGATCTGCTACGCCAGCTGACCGCCCCGTTCGACAATATCCCCGGCTAGGTCGACCGGGCCCACCCCGGCCCGGCGGGCCAGCGCCACGGCGGCGAGCGTGGAGTGCACACCGAGCTTGCCCAGCACGTTCTGCATGTGCGTGCGGACCGTGTGCGGGGAGAGATAGAGCCGCTCGGCGACCGCCTTGCGGCCCAGCCCCGCGACCATGCAGCGCAGCACCTCGCGCTCGCGCGGGGTCAGCGACTCGACCAGCCGCTCGCTCTCGGTGCGGTGCTTGCGGGCCGCCGTCAGCTCCCGCAGCACGCCCGTCAGCAGCGCGGGCGGCAGATGCGTCTCGTCCCGCAGCACGCCCCGGATGACGGCGAGCAGCCGGGAGAGGGAGCAGTCCTTGGCGACCCAGCCGGAGGCCCCGGCCTGGAGCGCCGCCGCCGCCCGGCGCGCGTCGTCGCGCTCGGCCAGCACCACGGTCCGTACGCTCGGCTGCCCGGACCGTACGCCCGCCACCAGCGAGATGCCGTCCACCGCGGTGTCCGCGGTCTCGCGCCCCTGGAGGTGCGCGGGGCCCGGTACGCGCGCGACGTCGCCGGCCGCGGCGCCGAGGTCGGCGTCGACGAGCAGCACGTCGAAGCGGCGGCCCTCCGCGGCGGCGCGCTCCAGTGAGCGCAGCGCCGCCGGACCGCTGCCCGCGGCCGCGACCTCCACGTCCTGCTCGGCCGCGAGCGCTGCGGCGAGGGACTCGGCGAAGATGCGGTGGTCGTCGACCACCAGTACCCGAATACGTGCCACAGCCACCCCCATGTCAGATGTCAGTGGATCGCGGAGAAACCAGTGCGGGTACGGCGCCCGGTTCAGGGGTCGCCACTGCCGCACGGCCGCCGCCGTGCTGTGACGTCTACCCGCCCCCGGGCGTCGTACCTGCCTGTCTCGCCCCCTGATCGGCGTCGGCCCCCACCGACGCTGTGCATCAGAGTACGGCGGGGGTACGACAACGGAAGGCGATTCACAAAACTGGCCGCTCCCTGTGTTCAGGGTGTGTTCCCTGTCCGGTCCTGGGGCGGTCCGTACCGCAGAACGACGTGAATTGATCCGTTCCCGCGGCCAAAAGACGTCTGGTGTCGGCGAGTTGAGGCGTCACGCCCGCAGTGGGGGCGCTGTCATACGATTCGCCGCGCGCCCCCGCTCGGCTCGGCGGGGAAGACGCGCGGGGCGCGCCGCCCGGCCGCCGCGAACGCGTCGCGCACCGCCTGCTCCACGGCGTCCGCGTCGCCCTCGGCGGTCAGCACGACGGCCGAGCCGCCGAAGCCGCCGCCGGTCATCCGGGCCCCGAGCGCGCCGGCTGCGCAGGCGACCTCGACGACCTGGTCCAACTCGGCGCAGGAGACGCGCAGATCGTCGCGGAGCGAGGCGTGGCCGGCGCTCAGGACGGGGCCGACGGCGCGGGCGTACCCGGCGTCGAGGAGGGCGATGACCTGCTCGACGCGGTGGTTCTCGGTCACGACGTGGCGCACGTACCGGCGGACCTTGTCGTCGTCCAACCGGTCGAGTGCGGCGGGCAGTTGCTCGTAGGGGACGTCGCGCAGCGCGCGTACGCCGAGCGCCCGCGCGCCCGCCTCACAGCCGGCGCGCCGCTCGGCGTACGCGCCGTCTCCCAGTTCGTGTTTCACACGGGTGTCCACGACGAGGAGGGTCAGCCCGTGGGCCGCCAAATCGAACGGCACGTGGCGCTGGGTGAGGTCGCGGGTGTCGAGGTGGAGGGCGTGGCCCTCGGCGCAGCAGGCGGCGGCCATCTGGTCCATGATGCCGCAGGGGACGCCGACGAAGTCGTTCTCGGCGTGCTGGGAGACGCGGGCGAGGCGCCGCGGGTCGAGCCCGAGCCCGTAGAGGTCGCTCAGGGCGAGGGCGGTGGCGACTTCGAGGGCGGCGGAGGAGGAGAGGCCCGCGCCGGTGGGCACGGTGGACTCGAAGTGCAGGTCCGCGCCGGGGACGGGGTGGCCGGCCTCGCGCAGGGCCCAGACGACGCCGGCGGGGTAGGCGGCCCAGCCGCCGCCGTCCCCGCCGCGGGTGCGGGCCGGTGCGAGGCCATCGGCGCGCAACTCGACGACCTTCCCGTCGCCGTCGGCGGAGTGCAGGCGCAGCACGCCGTCCGTGCGGGCGGAGGCGGCGGCGTGGGTGGTGTGCGGGAGCGCGAACGGCATCACGAAGCCGTCGTTGAAGTCGGTGTACTCGCCGATCAGGTTGACCCGGCCGGGGGCGGCCCAGACGCCGGCGGGTCCGGTTCCGTACACCTCGGCGAAGGCCGCGGCCGCGCGCTCGGCACTCATCTAGTCGCGTTCCTTCTGCTGTGGGGCGGTGCGCTGGGCGAAGTCCCAGGCGTCCGCGACGATGTCGGTGAGGGAGGCGCGGGCGGGGCGCCAGCCGAGGCGCTGTTTGGCGCGTTCGGCGGAGGCGACGAGGACGGCGGGGTCGCCGGCGCGCCGGGGGGCGGTGTGCTGCGGGATGGGGCGGCCGGTGACCTGGCGGACGGTCTCGATGACTTCGCGGACGGAGAAGCCGTTGCCGTTGCCGAGGTTGCACACGAGGTGTTCGCCGCTCCGGGCGGCGGCGAGGGCCAGGAGGTGGGCGTCGGCGAGGTCGGCGACGTGGATGTAGTCGCGGACGCAGGTGCCGTCGGGGGTGGGGTAGTCGTCGCCGTAGACGGAGATCGACTCGCGGGCGCCCTGGGCGACTTGGAGGACGAGGGGGATGAGGTGCGATTCGGGGTGGTGGCGTTCGCCCTGGGCTCCGTAGGCGCCGGCGACGTTGAAGTAGCGCAGGGAGACGGCGGCGAGTCCGTGGGCGGCGCATTCGCCGCTGATCATGTGGTCGACGGCGAGTTTCGTGGCGCCGTAGGGGTTGGTCGGCGCGGTGGGGGCGTCCTCGGTGATGGGGACGGCGGCGGGTTCGCCGTAGGTGGCGGCGGTGGAGGAGAAGACGAGGGTCCGGACGCCCGCGTCGCGCATGGCGGCGAGCAGTTCCGTGGTGCCGCCGACGTTGTTGCGCCAGTACTTGTCGGGGTCGGTGACGGACTCGCCGACCTGCGAGAACGCCGCGAAGTGCAGGACCGCGTCGTAGGAGGGGTCCAGGTGGTCGGCGGCGTCCTGGATGCGGCCCTCGATGAACTCGGTGCCGGCGGGGACCCCTTCGCGGTGTCCGGTGGAGAGGTCGTCGAGTACGGTCACCCGGTGCCCGGCCTCCAGCAGATGGGCCGCGACGACGCTTCCGACATAGCCCGCACCGCCTGTGACCAGGTATTTGTTGCTCACTTACCCGCTACCTCCCGCAGTCGCTCGGCCGCGCGTTCCGGCGGCACATCGTTGATGAACACATTCATGCCGGATTCGGAACCCGCGAGGAACTTCAGCTTGCCGGAAGTGCGGCGGATGGTGAAAAGCTCCAGATGGAGGGCGAAGTCGGCGCGGTCCGGGGCGGTGAGGGGGGCCTGGTGCCAGGCCGCGATGTACGGCGTGGGGGGCTCCGCCTCGCCGAAGATCCGGTCGAAGCGCCGCAAGACTTCCAGATAGACCTGTGGGAACTCTGTGCGCGCGTCGTCGTCGAGGGCGAGCAGGTCGGGTACGCGCCGCTTGGGGTAGAGGTGCACCTCGTACGGCCAGTGGGCGGCGTACGGCACGAAGGCGGTCCAGTGTTCGGCGTCGAGGACGATGCGGCGGCCGTCGGCGTGTTCGTCGGCGAGGACGTCGTCGAAGAGGTTGCGGCCGCCGGTGCTCGCGCGGTGCGCGGCGAGGGAGGCGAGCATCCGCTCGGTGCGGGGGGTGGTGAAGGGGTAGGCGTAGATCTGGCCGTGCGGGTGGCCGAGGGTGACGCCGATCTCCGCGCCGCGGTTCTCGAAGCAGAAGACCTGTTCGACGCCGGGGAGTTGGGAGAGTTCGGCGGTGCGGTCGGTCCAGGCGTCGAGGACGAGGGCGGCCTGTTCCTCGGTGAGGTCGGCGAAGGACGCGCCGTGGTCGGAGGTGAAGCAGACGACCTCGCAGCGGCCGGAGTCGCCGGCCAGGGAGGGGAAGCGGTTCTCGAAGACGGCGACGTCGTAGTCGGCGGCGGGGATCTCGGTGTGCCGTCCGTCGCGGGAGGGGCAGAGCGGGCAGTCGTCGGCCGGCGGGTGGTAGGTGCGGCCCTGGCGGTGGGAGGCGACGGCGACGGCGTCGCCGAGGAGCGCGTCGCGGCGGATCTCGGAGGTGGTGGAGATCGGGTCGAGCGGGCGCTCGTCCACGGCGTCGCGGACCGCGTCGTCGCGCGCGTCGTAGTAGATGAGCTCCCTGCCGTCCGCGAGTCGGGTCGCCGTCTTCTTCACCTGGCTGCTCCTCGCCCTGTCCGTGCGCATGGCCGCTGCCCGCGACCTAACAAACATAACCAAACATAATGAACCACGGGCCAACACCGCCGTCAACATCACAATCCAACAAAGACACCCAACAGAAGTGTTCATTTTCGGACCGGCTGCGCGTACGTTGCTGTGCGATCAGCGCAGCCCACCGCCGTGTCACCCCAACCCCCGTGCCATCCGAAAAGAGCACCCCATGCAGAATCTGGCCGAAGGGCTTCGGCTCCCCACCAACGGGCTCGACTACGCCATCCTCGGGATCTACTTCGCCGTGGTCCTCGGCATCGGATTCGCGGCCCGGCGCTCCGTCAAGACCAGCCTCGACTTCTTCCTGTCCGGCCGCTCACTGCCCGCCTGGGTCACCGGCCTCGCCTTCGTCGCCGCCAACCTCGGCGCCACCGAGATCCTGGGCATGGCGGCCAACGGGGCGCAGTACGGCGCGTACACCGTGCACTGGTACTGGATCGGCGCGATCCCCGCCATGGTCTTCCTGGGCCTGGTGATGATGCCGTTCTACTACGGCTCGAAGGTGCGCTCCGTACCGGAGTTCCTGCTGCACCGCTTCGGGCCGTCCTCGCACCTGCTCTCCTCGATCATCTTCGCCGTGTCGTCCGTGCTGATCGCGGGCGTCAACCTGTACGCGATGGCGATCGTGCTCCAGGCGCTGCTCGGCTGGCCGCAGTGGGTGGCCATCGTCGTCGCCGGATTCTTCGTCCTCGCCTACATCACGCTCGGCGGGCTCTCCTCGGCGATCTACAACGAGGTCCTCCAGTTCTTCGTGATCCTCGCCGCCCTGATCCCGCTGACCATCGTGGGCCTCAAGCGGGTCGGCGGCTGGCACGGCCTCACCGACTCGCTCTCCGGCTCGCACGGCGACGCGTTCCTGACCGCCTGGAAGGGCACCGGCATCGGCGAGTCCAACCCGCTGGGCGCCAACTGGCTGACCATCGTCCTGGGCCTCGGCTTCGTCATGAGCTTCGGCTACTGGACCACCAACTTCGCCGAGGTGCAGCGCGCGCTGTCCGCGAAGAACCTCAGCGCCGCCAAGCGCACCCCGCTCATCGCCGCCTTCCCCAAGATCTTCATCCCGCTGGTCGTCGTCGTCCCCGGCCTGATCGCCCTGGTCATGGAGCCCTCACTCGGCAAGGCGGGCAAGGACGGGCTCCAGTACAACGACGCCATCCCGGTCCTGATGCGCGACCTGCTGCCCAACGGCGTGCTCGGCATCGCGGTCACCGGACTGCTCGCCGCCTTCATGGCAGGCATGGCCGCCAATGTCTCGTCCTTCAACACGGTCTTCACCAACGACATCTGGGCCGCGTACCTGAAGAAGAACCGCGAGGACGCGTACTACCTGAAGACCGGCCGCTGGGTGACGGCCGTCGGCGTGCTGATCGGCATGGGCACCGCGTTCATCGCCTCGTCCTTCAGCAACATCATGAACTACCTCCAGACCCTGTTCTCCTTCTTCAACGTGCCGCTGTTCGTCGTCTTCATCATCGGCATGTTCTGGAAGCGCACCACGGCGGCGGCCGGTTTCTGGGGGCTGCTGTCGGGCACCGTGGCCGCGATGGTCAACTACTTCTGGTTCTACAAGCAGGGCGTCATCACCATCCCCTCCGACCAGGGAGCCAACTTCGTCTCCTCGATCGTCGCGTTCGTCGTCGGCGCCGCGGTGATGGTCGTCGTCACGATGTTCACCAAGTCCAAGTCCGCCGAATCGCTGGCCGGCCTGGTCTACGGCACCCGGTCGCCCGGCATGGCGGAGCTGCCCGGCGAGGGCGACGACGCGTGGTACCGCAGGCCGGCGCTGCTCGGCTGGGGCGCGGTCGTGCTCGCGGCCGCCTGCTATATCCCGTTCTCGTTCTAGTGCCGAAAGGCCCGAAAGAGCGGACGAGCCGCGGCACGAGCATCATGAGCACCCACCGCCAACCCCGACGAGCCGAGGGAAAGAAGCACGCACCATGAGCGACTACCAGCGCGAAGTCGAAGAACTGGAGCGCGAGTCCACCACCGCCGCGCGCCTCTTCGACGTACGGCGCATCATCGGCGGCCTCTTCGTGGTCTACGGCGTCATCGTCACCATCGCCGGGATCACCGCCTCCGAAGCCGACATCAAGAAGGCCCAGGACATCAACATCAACCTCTGGACGGGCCTGGGCATGCTCGTCCTCGGCCTCCTCTTCCTGCTCTGGCTCAAGCTGCGGCCGACCGTGCCGCCCGCGCCGGAAGAGCCCGCGCAGACACAGGCGCAGACGCAGACGCACGACGACAGCTGACCGGGGCCCCGGGCCGCCGCGCCGGGAGCGGAGTCAGGACGGCTGCGCCGCGCCCGGCTCCGCCGCGTGGTTCGACGCGTTGGAGGCGGCGCGGTCCAGCAGCCCCGTACGGGCCGCCAGCGCCGCCGCCTCCAGCCGGGACGTCACGCCCAGCTTCATCAGCACCCGCTGTACGTGCGTACGGGCCGTGCTCGGGGCGATGCCCATCCCGGCCGCGATCAGCCGGGTGTCCTCCCCCTCCGCCACCCGCATCAGCACCTCCACCTCGCGCGGCGTCAGCATGTGCAGCAGCCGCGCGCCCTCGTCGTCCGGCTGCGCCGCCGGGTTGAGCAGCTCGGCGAAGGCGTGCTGGAGCAGCTGCGGTTCGATCGCGGCCTCCCCGGCGCGCGCCTTCACCATGGCGCGCTCGACGCCCTCTATGCGTTCGTTGTGCCGCACATAGCCGGAGGCGCCGGCCGCGAAGGCCGCCGCGATCCCGTGCGGGCTCGGCACCGGGCCGAGCACCACCACCGCGACCTGCGGCCGCTCGCGTTTGATCCGTACGATCGGCTCGAAGACCCCCGGCTCGGCGGGCGTCGCCGTGCCCAGCAGACAGACCTCCGGCGCCCTGCTCACCACCAGCTCGGCCGCCCCGGCGCTCGGAGCCGCCGCGGCGAGCACCCTGTGCCCGCGCAATTTCAACGCCGAAGCGAGCGCCTCGGCCAGCAGACGGTGGTCGTCGACCACCATGAGCCGCACGCCCATGCCCTACCCCCCTGTCCCCCCAGAGACCTACGTACCGGCCCTTCCGGCCTTGTCAGGCTCCCTCCCCTGGTCGTTTTGCGTACGTCTCCCTGAGCCCCTTGCTCCCGGAAGCTACACGCTAGTCCGGCATCGCGCGCCCCTTACCGGCGAGAAGTCCCCCGGAATGCCGAAATCCCGCCTGATCACGCGTAGTTCACGCCCGGCGTGAAACGTTCTGGCACGTCCGCGGCCCCGTCCGTACGGTCGTACGAGCGGGGCCCGGGCGCGAGAACTGCCGGTCTCCGGGCGACGGTTCAGCCGCCGTTTCAGCTACCGGTCCAGCCGCCGGTTCAGCTGCCGCCGAAGATCAGCAGCGTGTACTTCTTGCCGCCGAGCGACGAACGCGGCTTGTCGGCGTAGTGATTGCCGAGGTAGAGCCGCCCCTGAGCGTACAGACCCTCCTGGTAGTCCGGCGAGAGCGCGTTCTCCACCTCGTGCGAGTCCACCGGGTTTTGCAGCAGCACGTCCTTCTTGTACGTCCCGGGGTCGATGCGCACGACCGTGCCGCCCGCCTTGTACGTCGGGAGCTGGTAGGCGACGACGTAGCCGTCCTTGTCCATCGACAGCGGCAGCAGCACCGAGCCCGCCGTGCCCTCGGCCTTGCCCTTGGACTGCCCGCTGGCCAGATCGAAGCCGACGACCTCGTTGACCTGCCCCGAGACGGTGGACTTGCCGGTCTGGTGCTCCTTGGTCGGCAGGTACAGGGTGTCCTTGGAGACCGCGAGCTTGACGCAGCCCTCGACGTTCGTCGCGTCGCACTTCGGCGTGTATACGCCGCCCTGCGTCGAGATCTTGCTGCGCAGCCGGCCGGTCTTGGCGCTGTCGTCGACGGCCATGAAGTCGGACACGCCGTTGCCCGCGGAGCCGGCGGCGTCGAGGCCGACGACCAGCGGATCGGTGGAGGCGATGTGCGCCCAGCTGATGCCGGAGGGCACCTTGAAGGCCGACTTCACCGCGCCCGTCGCCGGGTTCAGCGTCTGGACTTCCAAGGACGGCCGGTTGTACGCGCCGCAGCGCCGCACCGCGACGAGCTTGCCGCCGCCCGCGTACCCGGCGTCCTTGCAGGAGTCGCCGCCCTTGGGCTTCCACAGCTCCTTGCCGCCATCGAGCTGCCAGGCGGCGCCGCCGTCCGTGCCGCCCGCGGCGACGGTGCCGCCGCCGACGGTGACCTCGTCGAAGCGGATGTCCTCGTCGCCGAGCTTGGCCGTGTGCTGCCAGAGCTTCTTGCCGGCGTTGAGGTCGATCGCGGCGACCTGGTTGCAGCTGGGGTACTTGTTCTTCGCGGTCGGCTTGGTGTTCTTGAAGAGCACCGCGGTCTTGCCGTCGGGCGTGGTCCGCTGGGACGCCCAGCAGATCTCCCCGTCGAGCGCGACCTCCCACTTCTGGCCGCCCGACAGCCCGTAGCCCACCAGCTTGTAGACGTCGGACTTCACGACGTACTTGTCGGTCGCCCAGAGGCCCTTGGTGGTGACGAGGTCGGGGACGTGCTCCTGCTCCTTGCCGAACAGCAGCTTGCCGTCGACGGCCTCGGGCTTCGCGTCGCCGCCCTTCTCGCCCCCGTCCTTCTCGTCGGACTTGGCCAGGCTCTTCTCGTCCTTCTTGCCGTCGTCGCCGTCCTTCGTGGCGAACCAGACGCCGCCGCCGACGGCGAGGGCGAGCACGACGACCGCGCTGACGACGGCGGTCATGCGCCGCTTGGACTTCCCGCCGCCGTCCGGCGCACCGCCGGGGAACTGGGCGGGCGGCGGATACGCGCCGTACTGCTGCTGCCCGTACGGTCCGGGCGGCGGCCCCTGCGGGGCGGCGGCGCCGAACGGCTGCGTCGGGAAGTCATGCGGCCCCGGCTGCGCCGGATAGCCGTAACCGCCGGGCGGCGGCGGGGGCGGAGGCGGCGTCCCCGGAGGCGGCGGGGGCGGCGGCGCCTGCGAGGCTCCGGGCGGATTGGCCGGGGGCGGCGGGGGCGGCGGCGGTGCCTGCGGGTAGCCGTAACCGGGCTGCCCCTGCGGCGGAGGCGGCGGCTGGGCGGGCGGATAGCCGTACGAGGGGTCCTGCGGCGCGCCGAAGCCGCCCTTGGGCGGCTCGTTCGGCGGGGGCGGCTGGGACATCAGCATTCCTCTTTACGCGGGCCCGCGGCACCGACCGGTCTCCCCCGCACTCCCGGTGGCCGGATATCGACTGAATATCCACCGGGAAGGAGCCCGTCGGGCGCGAAACCCGCCAGTCGATGAAAGACAAGCGGACAATCTTTCTACCACCCGCCCCCGACACCCCACCGCCCGGCAAAGGCCCCCACCACCACCTGAGACCACCCCGTGACAGGACCGTTGCGCCACCACCCGGCCGGTTCCCGCCGACTGTTTTGCGACACCGAGGCGACGACGGCCCGTCAGGGCCGCGCTCCCCGCTACGCGTCCTCCGCCAGCTCCAGCCAGCGCATTTCCAGGTCGTCGCGTTCCGCGGCGAGTTCACGCAGTTCGGCGTCGAGTTTGGCGACCTTTTCGAAGTCGGTGGCGTGGTCGGCGATCTGGGTGTGGAGCTTGGACTCGGAGTCGCTGATGCGGTCGAGGCGGCGCTCGATCTTCTGGAGTTCCTTCTTGGCGGCGCGGGCGTCGACGGCGGGCTTCTGCTTGGCGGGGGCCGGGGCGGCGGCGGGGGCCGCGGCGTCGATGACGCGCTGGCGCCGCTCCAGGTACTCGTCGAGGCCGCGGGGCAGCATGCGCAGCGTGGCGTCGCCGAGGAGGGCGAAGACGCGGTCGGTGGTGCGCTCGATGAAGTACCGGTCGTGGCTGATGACGATCATCGAGCCGGGCCAGCCGTCGAGGAGGTCCTCCAGCTGGGTGAGGGTCTCGATGTCGAGGTCGTTGGTCGGCTCGTCGAGGAAGAGGACGTTGGGCTCGTCCATCAGCAGCCGCAGGATCTGGAGGCGGCGGCGTTCACCGCCGGAGAGGTCGCCGACGGGCGTCCACTGCTTCTCCTTCGTGAAGCCGAACTTCTCGCACAGCTGGCCCGCCGTCATCTCCCGGCCCTTGCCGAGGTCGACGCGGTCGCGGACCTGCTGTACGGCCTCCAGCACCCGCTTCGCGGGGTCGAGTTCCGCGACCTCCTGCGAGAGGTAGGCCAGCTTCACCGTCTTGCCGACGACGATCTTGCCGGCCGCGGGCTGTGCGTCGCCGTCCGTACGGGCGGCCTGTTCGAGGGCGCGGAGCAGGGACGTCTTGCCCGCACCGTTGACGCCGACCAGGCCGATCCGGTCGCCGGGGCCCAGCTGCCAGGTGAGGTGCTTGATCAGCGTCTTCGGCCCGGCCTGTACGGTCACGTCCTCCAGGTCGAAGACGGTCTTGCCGAGCCGGGTGCCGGCGAACTTCATCAGCTCGGCGTTGTCGCGCGGCGGCGGCACGTCGGCGATCAGCTCGTTGGCCGCCTCGATGCGGAACCGCGGCTTGCTGGTGCGGGCCGGGGCGCCGCGGCGCAGCCACGCCAGCTCCTTGCGCATCAGGTTCTGCCGCTTGGTCTCCTCCGTCGCCGCGATCCGCTCACGCTCGGCGCGGGCGAAGACGTAGTCGGAGTAGCCGCCCTCGTACTCGTGGACGTCGCCGCGCTGCACGTCCCACATGCGGGTGGCGACCTGGTCGAGGAACCAGCGGTCGTGGGTGACGACGACGAGCGCGGAGCGCCGCGCCCGCAGGTGGTTCGCCAGCCAGGAGATGCCCTCGACGTCGAGGTGGTTGGTGGGCTCGTCCAGGACGATCAGGTCCTGTTCGGCGATGAGCAGCTTGGCGAGCGCGATGCGGCGGCGCTCGCCGCCGGAGAGCGGGCCGATGACGGTGTCCAGCCCCTGCCCGAAGCCGGGCAGGTCCAGCCCGCCGAACAGGCCGGTCAGCACGTCGCGGATCTTGGCGTTGCCCGCCCACTCGTGGTCGGCGAGGTCGCCGATCACCTCGTGCCGGACGGTGGCCGCCGGGTCGAGCGAGTCGTGCTGGGTGAGCACGCCGAGGCGCAGGTCGCCGGTCTGCGTGACGCGGCCGGCGTCGGGCTCCTCCAGCTTGGCGAGGATGCGGATGAGGGTGGTCTTGCCGTCGCCGTTGCGGCCGACCACGCCGATCCGGTCTCCCTCGCCGACGCCGAGGGAGACGCCGTCGAGCAGCGCACGCGTGCCGTACACCTTGCCGACGGCTTCCAGATTGACCAGGTTGGCTGCCACTGCCATCTCACTCCCGCTGCTCGGATCGACCGGTCTTCCAGCCTAAATGAATGAGTCCGATGTTTGTGCTGGCCGCGACCATGGCGAAGGGCGCCCGTTGGCTCGTGTGTGACGACAAACCTGGACACCCTTCTGGCGGCA
>NZ_JBFAIS010000039.1:0-73921 GCF_040654795.1 Streptomyces sp. NPDC050617
GCGGGCCGCCCCGCCCTCTTTTTACTGCCGGCCCCGCGCCGGGCCCCCCCCCCCTTCGGGGGGGGCGCCCCCGCGCCCGTGTTCGCGGGGCCGCCTGCCGTACGGTGCGAGTGCGCCTCAGCCGTACGTACGCCCTGGCCGTACGCGCGCCCCCGCGCCTGTCCCCGAGCGGGTCCTGCCCGCAGTACGGGTGCGCCCCGGCCGTACGTACGTCCCGCCCCTGCCCTCCCCGGCCGTCGCTCAGTGTGAGGCCGGTGCGGACCGGCCGGACCGGGGGAGGCCGTGGCGTTCGGCTTCGGACTGCCGCTTCGCGGCCTTTCCGGTGACGGGCTTCTGCGTCGTCGCGGGGGCCGTCGCCGCGGGCTGGACCTGCCGGGGCCGGTGCTGCGCGGGACCCTCTGCGGTGAGCACCGTGAACGCCGTCGCCACCGCGATCACCGCGGTGATCCCGAACGCCGCGCGCGTCGTCCGACGCGTGAGGCGCTCCCCGTCGGCGCGTACGAGCCGGGCGGCCGTCATCGTGACGGGCAGGGCGGCGGCGAGTGCGCCGAAGCGTTCCCGTAGGGCCGCGCGCTGAGCCGCAGGGGCCAGCCCGCGCAGCTCCGGCAGCAGCTCGGCGACGGCGGCGCGGGCGTGCGTGAGCCGGTTCGCGGCGGCGGGCGTCGTGGCCTCCGTCTCGGCGGCGGTCTCGGGGAGGCCGAGCCCGACGCCGTCGTGGAGCAGCAGCGTGCGGCGGTACGAGGCGGGGAGGCTCAGCATCGCGTGCAGGAGCGCGGCGTCCCGCTCCGGTCGCGTCGGAGGTTCGCCGCCGGGCCGCAGTCGGTGCCAGGGGGACAGCGCGTGCTCGTACGCGGCAGCGCGCACCCAGCCGGCCGGGTCCTGGTCCACGGCGACCTCCGGCCACCGCTCCCACGCCAGGTGGAAGGCCCGTTCGACGGCGCGCCGACCCAGCAGGGGCCGCCCGGTGAGCAGGTAGGTCTGCCGGGCGAGCGACGCGGCGTGCCGCTCGTACAGGGCGTCGAAGGCCGCTGCGGGGGTGGTCCGGGTGGTCCGGACAGGAGCCGTCGCACCGGCCGTCGCACCGGCCGCCGCACCGGCCGTAGCACCGGCCGCCGCAACGGTCGTCCCGCTACCGACGCGGTCGTCGCCCTCCGTCTCCCGCGCCCAACTCGGCACGTGGCCGCGCCTCCGCTCGGCGATCTTCGGGGCGAGGGCTGCTGCCGCTGCCGGGTCCGGCGCGGGATCGGCGGACTGTTTCCGCGCCCAGCTGGGCGGCTTGCGGGGCTGCTTGCGGGGTTGGTCGAAGGGGGGCGGGGCGGCCTGCGCGCCGTTCGGGGCGAGGGCTGGTGCGGTGGTCGCGTCCGTTTCCCGGGGCGGCCGGGCCTGGGCGGCGCTGAGCTCCGGGAGCGGAGCGGTCGTCGCGACCGCCTCACGGGAGGGCCCGGCCCGCAAGCCGTCTGGGCTGGGGGCCGAGCCGCCAGAACCGTTCGTCTCGCTCGCCGCCGGGCTCGGCGCGTGCCCGGATGGTTGCCGCCGCTTCCGGTCCTGGGAGCGGCGGATCGTCCCGCTCCGGGGCGGTTCGGCCTGTGTGCCGTTGAGTTTCGGGGCGGGGGTCGCTGCCTCGTCGGCGGACGGAGGCCGTTTCCCGTCGTCCGGAGGCCGTTTCCCGTCCGCCGGGAGGGCCGAGGCGGGGGCGGCGTCCACGGTCGGTGCGGTGAAAGCCTCGATCAGGAGGCGTTGGACCGCGTACGTCGCGGCGGAGCCGTCGGCCGGGACGGCCGGGGGCGGCGCGGCCTGGCCGGTTTCGGACCCGGCAGGGTCCCCGCCGGAGCCGCCGGAGCGCGTACCCCCGGCCGCCCCCTCCAGCGGAAGCCCCGCCTCCAAGCGCCTGAGTATCCGCGCGTACGCCGCGCGCTTGCGGCCGCGCGGGCTGGTGCGGCCCGTTTCCCAGGAACGTACGGTCGCGGGGGTGACGCCGACGGCTGCCGCGAGCTGGTCGCGGGTCACCGAGCGTGCCACGCGCAGCGCGCGGCCCTCGTACGGCGGCGGCAAGGTGGTGGCACCGGATTCCTCGAGCCCCTCGGGACCGGACCGCGTCAACCGCGTCATGCCTCTTGTCGCCTCTCCGCTCATTCATGCCGGGCGTCACCTGACGCAGCAAACACAGCATCAAAAAACACGTAAACATACATTGAGCGACACGGCGACCAAATGCCCGCTACAGGTAGGAATGGCGTGTTCTTGGCAGCATGACTACGTGACGCAATTGACCGAGCGCAGCGAGTCGTACCCGGCCGCCGGACGGGCCGCCGTCACCGCCCGGCCCTCCCCCTCGGCCGGCGAACTCGTCTTCGGCGGCGCGGTCGCGGCCGGCCTCGGGCTCGGGGTGCTCGCCGTGGTCGTCCTCCTGCTGTGGATCTCCTCGCCCTACCCCGGCGGCGGCCCCGGCACCGCCCTCCACGACGCCGCCGACCTGTGGCTCCTGGCGCATGGCGCGGACCTCGTACGGAACAGAACGCTCTCCGGCGACCCCGCCCCCATCGGGCTCACGCCGCTGCTCCTGGCGGCCCTGCCGTGCTGGCTGCTCTACCGGGCCTCCTCCCACCTGCTCGCCGGCCGCGAGACCGCGACCGGCTCCGACGAACCGGCCGCCACACCCCCTGACCTGCCGCGATACGCCGCCGGAGCGCTGCTCGGCGGCTACCTCCTGGTCGGCGTCTGCGCGATCCTGTACTCCTCGTACGGCGACCTGCGCGTCGCGCCGCTCTCGGCGCTGTGCCATCTGCCGCTCGTCGCCGGAGCCGCCGTCGCGGCCGGGGCCTGGCGGGCCTCGTACCGGCCGGACAGCCCGTTGCCCGCCGCCGTCGCCGCCCGCGTGGCGGCCGGAGTCCCGCCGCGCGTACGAGCCGGGCTCGCCCGCCTCCGCCCCGGCCCCGCGCTACGGGCCGGGGCCGCCGCGACCGCCGTGCTGCTCGGCGGCGGCGCGCTGCTCGTCACGGTGTCCCTGATCGGGCACCTGGGCGCTGCGCAGGCGTCTTTCGGCCAGCTCGCGGACGTGGCGTCGGGGCAGTTCGCGGTCCTGCTCGTCAGCCTGGCGCTGCTGCCGAACGCCGCCGTCTGGGGCGCCGCCTACGGGCTCGGGCCCGGCTTCACGGTCGGCGCGGCCAGCGCGGTGAGCACCCAGGGCGCCTCCGGCTACCCCGTACTCCCGCGCTTCCCGCTCCTCGCCGCGCTTCCGGGCGAGGGCGGCGCCGGGGTGATGACGTCGCTCGTGGCGGGCGCCGTGCCGGTGGGCGCGGGGCTGGCGGTGGCGTGGTTCGTGGCGGGGGCTTCGCTGCCGCGCCGACGCCCCGAAGCAGCCGCGGAGAGAGGAACGGGCAGAGGCACGGGCAGAGGCACGGACGAAGGAGCGGGCAGAGGCACGGACAGAGGCACGGGCAGAGGCACGGACGAAGGAGCGGGCAGAGGTGTGGGCAAGGGCGGAGACGAAGAAGCGCCCGGTTCCGGCGCCGCGTCCCCCTGGCCCTGGTGGGACACCGCCCTGACCGCGGTCCTCGCCGCCGTCGCCTGCGGCATCGCGACGGCCGTCCTCACCGGTGCCGCGTCGGGCCCTCTGGGCAACGACGCCCTCGCCGACTTCGGCCCCGCCTGGCCGCTCACCGGCCTCACGGCGACCGCCTGGAGCGCCGCGATCGCACCCCCGCTCGCCCTGGTGCTCCGCTGGTGGCGGCTGCGGGAGGCGGCACGGGCCGCGGCCAAGGCGGCCAAGGCGGCCAGGGCCGCCAAGACAGCCAAGGCCGGCGATGGCGGGAGTACTGAGCGCGCCGCGAGCGCACGACGCGCGTCCGGGACGACCGCAGCGCCCGCAACACCTGCAACGACCGCAGCGCCCTCCACGCCCGCCGGTCGGCGGCGGCGGGCCCGAGCGGAGGGCTGGGCGGCGGTGCAGCGCTCACGCGATGGCCGCGCCCCAGGTCACGGCGCAGGCCACGCCCCAGGCCACGCCCCAGGCCACGCCCCCGCCGAAACGACCCCGAAGGCCCGGCACCGCCGGACCGCTCAGGCCGCCGCGACCACCCCGACCGCCGCTCAGGCCGAGGCCCCCAAACAGTGGTGGCGCAAGCGCCGCCGCCCGCGCCCCGACCGGGAGCACGGCTGCTCGGACCGCTGGAAGCTGACGGTCCGTACAGCCTGGAGCCCGCCTCCCGTGGCGCGGCCCCAGGCGTCCTGGCACGACACCGGCGCCCGCCAGGCCCGCTGGGCGGTCCTCAAGGACTCCGGCGGCGGCCTGATGCCGGACTTCGAGCCGCGCGACTTCACCAAACCCGACGACTCAGATTCCGGCTCCGACTCCGGCTAGGCCGTCGGGCCCGGCCCATACGCGCCCCTCAGTTACACGCGCCTCTCAGTTACGCGCCCCTCAGCACGGGTCCGTACCGCTCTCAGTTCTGCGTGCTCAGCAGCGGACGGAGCTGCTTGGGCAGCAGGTCCTCGCAGGAGTGGCGGGAGGTCTGGGTCAGGGCGTCGTCCACGCATGTGTAGTAGTCGCTGTAGACGGCCTGGAACGCGAAGGTCGCGGCGACGATGGCCAGGGCGACGGCCCCCGCGATCAGGCCGCTGACCGCGGCCGTCGTCTGCGGCTTGCGGGCGGGGTCCTGCTGCCCGGCACCGGCCCCGGTCCCGGCGGCGGGTTGAGGGGCGTCGGGGTCGGAGGTGCGCGGCTTGGGCTTCGCCCGGAGTGAGCTGATCGCCCAGTAGACCGACAGCGCCCCGAGCAACAGCGCGACCTGCGGAATGCTGAAGAGGGCGAAGAAGAACGCCCACATGCCGGCGAGCAGCGAATACCGCGCGCGCCGCTGCGCCGGGTCGGTGGGGTCCCAGCGCAGCCCGCCGGGGCCGCGGCCCGGACCGTCCTGGTCGCCGCCGGGTCCGCCCGGTCCTTCCGGGCCGCCGCTGGGCCGCTGCTGCGGGCTGCCGCCGAAGCCGCCGCCCTGGCGGCCCGGCTGCCGGCTGCTCCACTGGCTGCCCCACGCCGGGGGCTGCTCCTCTCCCTTGGAGCCGTCCTCGGAGCCCTCTCCGGCGCCGTCCCGTGAACCTTCCGCGGAGGAGCCCTCGGCCTCGGTCGAACCGTCCGAGGGGGAGGACTGGCGGCGGGGCTGCCACGGCTGGTCCGCGTGGCCGTCGGGCGGCGGCGCGAAGGGGTTGTCGTCCTGCGGCGAGGACGACGGCGACTTCCGCTCCGACATGCGGGCGTGCCTCATCGCTGCCCTCCGGTGGACGCGGCGGGCAACAGGAGGCGGTGAGCCGCGGTGCGGCGTCGGTCCGGCATGTGGAGTGTGTCTTCCCCTTGTGTCGTCTTCCGGCAGGTCCCCCACCAAGTGTCGTGCCACTTCATGAGTCGTGCCCGGAACCCGGCCATGGATGCGCTGTGTCCAGACGCTACCTCCCGCGTGTGCCCCCGTCCCGTGGGGGCCGTCCGGTGTGCCGGTATCGTTGCTGACGGTCGGCGGCTTCGTAGAGTTCCCCGGTTCCGAGGGCGCCGGTCATTCGTACGACCATACAAACTCGCACCGCCCGCGAGCCCGGGTCTGCCGCCAGAAAGGGTCCCGCCGTGGCCTCCCCACCCCCCGCCCGCATCGTCGCGCTCGTCTCCGGCTCCGGTACGAACCTGCAGGCCCTCCTCGACGCCATCGACGCCGACCCGGACGGCTACGGGGCCCGGATCGTGGCCGTGGGCGCCGACCGGACCGGCATCGCGGGGCTGGAGCGCGCCGAGCGCGCCGGGCTGCCGACCTTCGTGTGCCGGGTCAAGGACCATGCCCGGCGCGAGGAGTGGGACCGCGCGCTGGCCGAGGCGACGGCCGCGTACGAGCCGGACCTGGTGGTCTCCGCCGGGTTCATGAAGATCGTGGGCAAGGAGTTCCTGGCCCGCTTCGGGGGGCGCCTGATCAATACGCACCCCGCCTTGCTGCCCAGTTTTCCGGGCACCCATGGCGTACGCGACGCGCTCGCGTACGGCGCGAAGGTGACCGGTTGCACAGTCCACTTCGTCGACGACGGGGTCGACACCGGCCCGATCATCGCCCAGGGCGTGGTCGAGGTGCGGGACGAGGACGACGAATCCGCCCTGCACGAGCGGATCAAGGAAGTCGAGCGAACGCTGCTCGTCGATGTCGTGGGGCGCCTCGCGCGCGACGGCTATCGCATCGAGGGAAGAAAGGTACTGATCCCGTGACCGCCGAAGGTACGAAGCGGCCCATCCGCCGCGCTCTCATCAGCGTCTACGACAAGACGGGTCTTGAGGAGCTGGCCCAGGGCCTGCACGCGGCGGGCGTCCAGCTCGTCTCCACCGGTTCGACGGCCGGTCGGATCGCCGCCGCGGGCGTGCCGGTGACCAAGGTGGAGGAGCTGACCGGCTTCCCCGAGTGTCTCGACGGGCGCGTGAAGACCCTGCACCCCCGCGTGCACGCCGGCATCCTCGCCGACCAGCGCCTCGACGACCACCGCGCCCAGCTCGCCGAACTGGGCGTGGACCCCTTCGAGCTGGTGGTCGTCAACCTCTACCCGTTCAGCGAGACCGTCGCCTCCGGCGCGTCCCCCGACGAGTGCGTGGAGCAGATCGACATCGGCGGCCCGTCGATGGTCCGCGCCGCCGCCAAGAACCACCCCTCCGTCGCGGTCGTCGTCAGCCCCGACCGTTACGACGACGTCCTCAAGGCCGCCGCGGACGGCGGGTTCGACCTCGCCGAGCGCAAGCGGCTGGCCGCCGAGGCGTTCCGGCACACCGCCGCGTACGACGTGGCCGTCGCGGGCTGGTTCGCCGACGCGTACGCCGGTGACGGCGCGGACTTCCCCGAGTTCATCGGAGTGACGTACGAGCGCAAGAACGTCCTGCGCTACGGCGAGAACCCGCACCAGGGCGCCGCCCTCTACACCGGCGGCAGCGGGGGCCTGGCCGAGGCCGAGCAGCTGCACGGCAAGGAGATGTCGTACAACAACTACACCGACACCGACGCCGCGCGCCGGGCCGCGTACGACCACGACGAGCCGTGCGTCGCGATCATCAAGCACGCCAACCCCTGCGGCATCGCGATCGGTTCGGACGTCGCCGAGGCGCACCGCAAGGCGCACGCGTGCGACTCGCTCTCCGCCTTCGGCGGCGTCATCGCCGTCAACCGGCCGGTCTCGGTGGAGCTGGCCGAGCAGGTCGCGGAGATCTTCACCGAGGTCATCGTCGCGCCTGCCTACGAGGACGGCGCGGTCGAGGTGCTGGCCCGCAAGAAGAACATCCGGGTGCTGCGCTGTGCCGACGCGCCGCAGGCGCCGGCCGAGTTCAAGCCGATCGACGGCGGCGGGCTCGCGCAGGTCAAGGACGTCCTCCAGGCGGAGGGCGACGACCCGGCCAACTGGACATTGGCCGCGGGCGAGGCGCTGTCCGCCGCCGAACTCGCCGAACTCGCCTTCGCGTGGCGCGCCTCGCGCGCCGTGAAGTCCAACGCCATTCTGCTGGCGCAGGGCGGGGCCACGGTGGGCGTCGGGATGGGGCAGGTCAACCGCGTGGACTCCGCGAAGCTGGCGGTGCAGCGGGCGGGGGAGGAGCGGGCGCGCGGCTCGTACGCCGCTTCTGACGCCTTCTTCCCGTTCCCGGATGGGTTGGAGGTGCTGCTTGAGGCCGGTGTGAAGGCTGTGGTGCAGCCGGGGGGGTCGGTGCGGGACGAGTCGGTGATCGCCGCGGCCAAGGCTGCCGGCGTGACGATGTACCTGACCGGTACGCGGCACTTCTTCCACTGACGGTTCCGCGCCCTCAATCGCCGGGCGGGCTGTGTCCTCAAACGCCGGACGGGCTGGAGTGGGCCGGGGTCCGTCCTCAAGCGCCGGACGGGCTGTGTCCTCAATCGCCGGGCGGGCTGGATTGAGCCGGGGCTCGTCCTCAAGCGCCGGACCCGCTTGACCGGGCGACCGACTGAGTCATCACAGGAGGCCGCTGCCCCCATCCACGTGGGCAGCGGCCTCTCTGGTTCGTGCTGGTTCGTGCTGTTGGACGGACGGCCCCAGGCTCCCCCGTTGTGGCCTGGGGGCGTCCGCCTATTCGCCTGCTTCCCCCGTTCAGCAGGTGATGGCTCTACTTTGGCCCCTCGTCCCCACTCCGCATACCTCGGAACTCTCAGGGTGCCGAGAGCCGGAACCTCACACTTCTCAGGGTGACGGACTCGCCTTGGGCGTGTACTCCTTCAAGTAGTGCGCGATCCGGTCCGCGACGGGTCGCTGCTTGGGCGGGACGCCGCCCGCGTTGTTCACCTTCGCGAACGACGAGAGATAGGCGGCGGCGACGAGCACTCGGCGGTCGCCGGGAAGGGTGGACCACAGCTGCGGCGAGATGTAGCAGAGGTAGCGGCCGACCGCGGGGATCGAGACGTCCGGCGGGAACGGCGGGCGCGGGTTGCCCGTCTTGGGGCGCTGGGCGTCCGGCAGGTAGTAGCGCAGGACGCGCGGGGTCCAGCGGGCGATCCCGTACTCGTCCTTCGCGGGGTCGGAGAGGTTCGGGTCGAAGTCGCTCTCGACCTTGAGGAGCGCGGCGATCAGCGCCGGGGTGACGGCGGATTCGGAGCAGTCATGGGCGGAGTCCACGATCAGCTTGCGGTACTCGACCGGAACGCCCTTGTCCGTGCGGAGTTCGCTCGCGCCGTACGAGGCGGGCGTGACGGGTTTGCTGTCGTTACCGTCGGACGGTGGTCCGGTGTCGATCAGGGTGATGCCGTAGCCGACTGCGGCGACGACGGCCGCCGCCGCGACGGCGCTGAGGATCCGGCCGGGCTTGCGGCGCGGCCGCAGCCGCGGCAGGCGCGGCGCCGGCTCCGACCCGGCCGCCGCCTCCACCCGCCGCAGCAGCGCGGTGCCGCTGTGTTCGGCGCGCTCCTCGTGCGTACGGGCGAGGCAGTCGGCGATGATCTCGCGCCAGGCGGCGGGGAGTTCGGGGGACAGGCGCAGCTCCTCGTCGCCGCGCGCGTACCGCAGCAGTGTTTCGCGGCGGGCGGCGCGGCTGGTGCCGGGGAGCGGGAGGGCGCCGGTGAGCAGCAGGTGGGCGACGGTGCCGAAGGCCCAGATGTCGGCGGTGGGGCGGATGAGCTGGCCGCGCTCGCCGACCTCGGACCACAGCAGCTCGGGCGGTGTGTAGTCCGGGGTGGAGAAGGCGGGGGAGTAGGCGTGGGTGCCCTCCATCTCGGCGGCGAGGTTGAAGTCGCCGAGCCGGACGCTGCCGTCGGGCATGAGCAGGACGTTCGCGGGCTTGAGGTCGCCGTGCACCCAGCCCGCGTGGTGGAGCTGGGCGAGCCCCTCGCAGATCTGGGCGAGGAAGGCCGGGGCGCCGGGGACGGGGCCGGGCGCGGACCGCTCGATGAGCTGGTCCAGGGAGCCCTCGGCGCGTTCGAGTACGAGCACGGTGGCGCCGTCGAGCGCCGGGTTGTCCGGGTCGTCGACCGTCACGGCCTCGTACATGCGGATCAGGCGCGGTCGGCTCAGCTTGCGGTGCAGGTTCAGCTCGCGGTGGGCGAGGTCCTTGAGGTGGCGGAGCTGGCGGGGCGTGCGGGTGCCCGTGGGGAGGAATTTGAGCGCCGCGCGCTCGGGCAGGTCCTCGGGGCCGCCCGGTTCGGGCGGCCCGGCGCGCCGGGCCTCGTACACGCTGCCGAACGCGCCCGTGGCGAGCGGTTCGCGCACCTCCCAACGGCCGACCCGGTAGCCGCGGCTCACTTGAACGGTGAAGGGCCGTGGCCCCTCTTCAGTCACTACTGCGGCCCCTTGTCGATGACGTCGAGTTCGTCTTCCCGTACGAGATCGAAGCGTAGCGCGAGAGAGACCAGGGATTCCTTCTTGCCGTTCAACCTCGCGCCGGACAGGGCGACTTCAGGGGGTGGTTTGAGCCGGAGCTTGACCGCGAGGTAGTCGATGTTCCACTGCACGGAGGTGCGGCTGATGGCCGGCCAGATGGGGCGCAGGCGGTCTATGACCTGTTCGACGGTGGGCAGCGGGGCGTGCGGTTCGCCGCGCAGCCGCGGTTCGCAGAGGGCGGCCAGGACCAGGAAGTAGCGCTTGGAGCGGTCGAGCGGGAAGGAGAGCGCGGTCGGCTCCCCGGCGTCGGCCTCGTGGTCGTCGAGATAGTCGTGGCGCGGCGCCCAGACGTCGAAGCCCAGGAGCTCGTCGCCGGCCGGTATCACCAGGCGCGAGAACTCGAACGGTACGGGCGCGTCGACCCGGCCGGGCGCGATCTTGATGTGCTCGCCCGCGCCTTCGGGGTTCTCCACCACGTACGTCTGGTGACGGCTGAGGTTGGTCAGCGTCCAGAATGTCGCGGTGGCGGTGATCTGTCCCGCGGAGCGTGAGACTCCGGGGTGTTCGATGGCGAGGCCCGGCCCCGTACGGCCGAAGCGCAGGCTCTGGCCGGGTTCCAGACGGAACTGCCCGTCCGGACCACGGCAGTCGGCGGGTACCACGATGACGCTGAACACTTGCTGTTCCTCCCCCAGGACCGACCAGAATCGACCGCGTTCAGGCTACGTACGGAATGTAGCGCTCCGCAACGGAGCGGCAACTACCGCGGCAACAGGCGGCGCGGCCGGGGACCTGATTGGAATGCGGGCCGCCCCATCCGCGAGGATGGGCCCATGACCGCCCAGATTCTCGATGGCAAGGCCACCGCAGCCGCGATCAAGTCCGAACTCGCCGTCCGCGTGGAGGCGCTGAAGGCCAAGGGCATCACGCCCGGCCTGGGCACTCTCCTCGTCGGCGACGACCCCGGCAGCAAGTGGTACGTCGCGGGCAAGCACCGCGACTGCGCCCAGGTCGGCATCGGCTCCATCCAGCGCGAGCTGCCCGACACCGCCACGCAGGAGGAGATCGAGGCGGTCGTACGGGAGCTCAACGACAACCCCGAGTGCACGGGGTACATCGTCCAACTGCCGCTCCCCAAGGGCATCGACACCAACCGCGTCCTGGAGCTGATGGACCCGGCCAAGGACGCCGACGGACTGCACCCGGTGAGCCTCGGCCGGCTCGTGCTCAACGAGCGCGGCCCGCTGCCCTGCACCCCGTACGGCATCATCCAGCTGCTCCGCCACCATGGCGTGGAGATCAACGGCGCGCATGTGGTCGTGGTCGGCCGCGGCATCACCGTCGGCCGCTCCATCCCGCTGCTGCTGACGCGCAAGTCCGAGAACGCCACGGTCACGCAGTGTCACACCGGCACCCGCGACCTGGCCGCGCAGCTGCGCCAGGCCGACATCGTCGTGGCCGCGGCGGGCGTGCCGCACATCATCAAGCCGGAGGACGTGAAGCCGGGCGCGGCCGTGCTCGACGTGGGCGTCAGCCGGGACGAGAACGGCAAGATCGTCGGGGATGTGCACCCGGGCGTGGCCGAGGTCGCGGGCTGGCTCTCGCCGAACCCGGGCGGCGTCGGCCCGATGACGCGGGCGCAGCTGCTGGTCAACGTGGTCGAGGCCGCCGAACTCGCTGCTGATGCCGCCGCCGACGCCGACGCCGCCGCGGGCTGAGCGCCGAGTGGGAAGGGCTGTCCCTGTGTCGTCCGCCAGTGCTCGGGCCCGCGCCGGCGTGCTCGTTCTCGTACGACCTGGGGTCGCGTTCGTCGAAACCCGGACCGCGGCGGCGGCCGGCGGAACCGCTTGTGAGAGGACGGCTGGTCATGGGCGCTGAGACCCACTCGGGCGCGGGGAAGGGGCCGGAGGCGGCTGCGGCGAAGGCGGCTGCGGTCTCGGAGGCTGAGGAGGCCGAGGCGGCCGAGGCGGCCCACGAGGCTTCGGGGACTGTGGAGGCTTCGGGGGCTTCGGCGGCTCCCGAGGCTCCCGAGGCTCCCGAGGTTTCAGAGGCTTCGGCGGCTTCCGGGGCTTCGGAGGGGTCAGCGGCTTCAGCGGCTCCCGGGGATTCAGCGGCTTCGGAAGGCGCGGCTTCCGGTGAGTCCTCGCCGGTGAAGACCGAGCCCCGGCAGGGCTCGACGCGCGTCTCGCGCATAACGCAGCGCTTCCCCTCCCTGACGCGGGGCATCGCCCGCCCGGAAGGCGGCGGGCGGGCCGCCGCCGGGAGCGCTCCGGCCCCGGCGCGGCAGTGGCCGTTGCTCTCCGTGCTCGGCGGCACGGGCCTCGGGCTGCTGATCGTCGCGTTCGACGCCTTCCGGGCGGGGACGATCATCATCGGGCTGGCCCTGATCGCGGGCGCGGTGTTGCGCTGGGCGCTGCCGTCCGTCGGCATGCTGGCCGTACGGTCGCGCTTCACGGACATGGTGATCTACGGGGCGCTCGGCGCGGCGATCGTGCTGCTGTCGATGATGGCGCAGCCGCATCCATGGCTGAAGATTCCGTTCCTGGAGGATTTGCTCCACTTCACGGTGAAGTAAGGGCGGCGGGGCGCCTTTGTGTCCCGTATGCCTCGCCCCGCACGTCCCTTCCCTCTCGCGGACCCGGACCGACCAAATATCTTGACGTCGAGATAAATTCAACTATCTTGATGTCGAGATATATCGGTGCGGCATGTCGCCGTCCTCCCCTGCCCGAAAGCGGTTCCGTCCATATGCGGATGGGGAGGCTCCGATTTCGCGAGAGGGATGTTCCACCTCATGGTCAAGATCAAGGCAGTCAACCCCGTCGTCGAGCTCGACGGCGACGAGATGACCCGCGTCATCTGGTCCCTCATCAAGGACAAGCTGATCCTTCCGTACCTCGATGTCGAGCTGAAGTACTTCGACCTGGGCATCGAGCACCGCGACGCCACGAACGACCAGGTCACCGTGGACGCCGCCGACGCGATCAAGAAGTACGGCGTGGGCGTCAAGTGCGCCACGATCACCCCCGACGAGGGGCGCGTCCAGGAGTTCGGCCTCAAGAAGATGTACCGCTCGCCGAACGGCACCATCCGCAACATCCTCGGCGGCGTCGCCTTCCGCGAGCCGATCATGATCTCCAACGTGCCGCGTCTCATCCCCGGCTGGACCGAGCCGATCGTCGTCGGCCGCCACGCCTTCGGCGACCAGTACCGGGCGACCGAGATGAAGGTGCCGGGGCCGGGCACGCTCACCATGACGTTCACCCCGAAGGACGGCGCGGACCCCGTCGAGCTGGAGGTCCACGAGTTCCCGGGCGCCGGGGTGGCGCTGTCCATGTACAACCACGACGAGTCGATCCGCGACTTCGCGCGCGCCTCGTTCCGGTACGGGCTGGCCCGCGCGTACCCGGTGTACCTGGCCACGAAGAACACGGTTCTCAAGACGTACGACGGCCGCTTCAAGGAGCTCTTCCAGGAGGTCTTCGACGCCGAGTTCCGGGCGGACTTCGAGGCCAAGGGGCTGACGTACGAGCATCGCCTCATCGACGACATGGTCGCCTCGGCCCTCAAGTGGTCCGGCGGCTACGTCTGGGCCTGCAAGAACTACGACGGCGACGTCCAGTCCGACATCGTCGCCCAGGGCTTCGGCTCGCTCGGCCTGATGACCTCGGTCCTCATATCGCCCGACGGCCGGACCGTGGAGGCCGAGGCCGCGCACGGCACGGTCACCCGCCACTACCGGCAGCACCAGCGGGGCGAGGCCACCTCGACCAACCCGCTCGCCTCGATCTTCGCCTGGACCCGCGGCCTCGCCCACCGGGGCCGGCTCGACGGCACTCCGGAGGTCACCCGGTTCGCGGAGACGCTGGAACGGGTCTGCGTCGAGACCGTGGAGAGCGGCCGGATGACGAAGGACCTGGCGCGCCTCATCTCGGCCGACGCGCCGTGGCTGACGACGGAGGAATTCCTGGGGGCGGTGGAGGACAACCTCCGTGCTGCGATGGCAATCTGACGCCCCGTCCGGTATGCGCGCATGACGGTGACCCGCCCTCTCCCCCGTGAGAGGACGGATCACCGGGAATGTGCGGCGGATCAGCGGATCGACATGGTCACTTGGGCGTCAACCCCGTTGTGCCACCCGGAACGGGCCCCGTTGACGTTGTGGTTCTTGGGGCACGCCTTGTAGGTGTGACTCCACTTGGCGATCTTCACCTTGCCGTAGACGCACTTGCCGTCGGACTTCTTGTCGTACACCCAGATCTGGGTGCTGGCCTGCTTCTTGCCCTTGTACGTGCGGTGGCACTCGTTGTACGCGACGGCGCCCCGGTCGGAGGGGACGGTGATGCTGTGCTTCTTGCAGGTCTGGGCCACGGAGGCGGTGGCCGAATTCGCCGGAGCCGCGAAGGCTCCCGCCGCCGGTGCGAGCGCCAGGCCGGCGCCCAGGAGTGCGGTGCTCGTGGCGAGACCGATGCGCTTGTGTGCGTTCACAGTCCTCAGTCCTTCCCAGTGGATGGCGGGCGGCGCGGGGTGGACCGCGCCGCCCGTTGGTGCTGCACCACAGGTTGCTGGCGTGCCTGCCGGGTCCGCCAGAAAGATCGGGCAGTCGGGGAGACCCTGGGACGGCCCCCGCTCCGACCTGCTGGGACGCCGGGGATCGTGGGATGTGCTGGGAGGGTGGCCGGTGCGGAACGGGGCGATCCGGGTGAGGTACGAGTCCGTGAAGATGTCAACGAAGTTCGTGAATGACCGGGAACCGGCACCGGGAATCGGCCCATCATGGCTCTCAGGGAGGCCGCGATGCCTCGGGGGACAAACAGGACGCGGATGGGGTGGACATGTCGCGTTGGAAAAAGCTGCCGGAACCGCTCGACCAACGGGTTCGGCAACTCGTCGTACAGATGCGGAGATTGAAGGATCACAGCGGGCTGAGCCTGGAGGCGCTCGCCGCTCGCACCGCGTACAGCAGCTCGTCATGGGAGCGCTATCTCAACGGGAAAAAGCTTCCGCCACGGCAGGCGGTGGTGGAGCTGGCGCAGATAGCGGAGACCGATCCGACGCGATTACTGGTCCTGCACGAACTGGCGGAGGAGGCGTGGGGAAGGCCGGACGCGCCCGCCACCTCCGGCGAGGCCCCGGACGCGGCGCCTGCCCCGGAATCCGTGCTGGACCCGGACGCGGTCGCGGACCCGGACGCGGTCGCGGTCGGCCCTCCGCCCCGCCGCCGACGCCGGGCCGGGGCGCTGATCGCCGCCGGGATCGCCCTCGTGGCCGTACTCGCCGTGGTGCTCGTCGTCACCGAACCCTGGTCGGACGGGAGCAGTTCGCACGCGAGCGGCGCCGCCGCCACGACCGCGCCCGCAGCCACGGACGACGCGCCGCACTACGACTGCAAGGTGAAGCGCGAGGACGGCAGGCTGTACGCGGGCAACAGCCGGACCAGCGTCGCCATCATCCAACTGGGCATGGTCGGACCGGAGGTCGCCGAGGCGCAGTGCCTGCTGAAGCACTCGGGTTACGAATTCGGGGCTGTCGACGGCAGGTTCGGCAATATGACCGAACGGGCCGTCAAGCGCGCCCAGAAGAAGGGCGGCGTCGTGGCCGACGGCAAGGTCGGCCCTGACACCTGGCCGGTGCTGCGCCGATGACCGGGCCGGAGCGGGGGCCGGGGACGACATCGGGGCCGGGGACGACACCGGGATCGGGGACGACACCGGGATCGGGGACGACACCGGGATCGGGGACGACATCGGGATCGGGGACGACACCGGGATCGGGGACGACACCGGGATCTGGATCGGGGGCGGGGTCCGGGCCTGGTTTACCGGGTGCGGACGCACGTACAGGAATCGGCTCCGGCGTACGTACGGACGCCGGCGGGGCTACGGGCGGGGCCACCGCCCCTGCCCCACCCGCCCCCGAGTGCGCGCGGCTCGCGGAGTCGCTGCGGCGGCTCAAGTCGCGTACGGGCCTGAGCCTGGCCGGGCTCGCGGCGAAGACGGCATACAGCCGTTCTTCGTGGGAGCGCTACCTCAACGGCAAGAAGCTTCCGCCCCGGCAGGCCGTGGAGGCGCTGTGCCGGCTGGCGGGCGAGCCCCTGGGGCGGACGGTCGCGCTGTGGGAACTGGCGGAGCTGGAGTGGAGCGGCCGGGCCGCGCGTGCGGAGCCGGTGAGCCGGGCCGTGCGCCCGGCCCCCGCCCCGCAGTCCACGGCCCCGCAGTCCACGGCCTCGGAGTCCACGGCCCCGGCGACCGAGTCGCCCGCCGCGCGCCGCCGACGCCGGACGGTGCGCCTGCTCCTGGGGGCGGCTGCCTGCGGCGTGCTCGGCTTTACGGCCGTCGCCGCGTGGCCGACGGCGCAGAAGGAGGGGGCGAGCGGGGCGAGCGGCAAGGCGTCGCCCGTGAGCACGCTCCCGTACTCGGACGCCTTTCCCGATCCGACGGCGGCGGCGAGGTGCCATGGTGCGGAGTGCACCGGCCGGAGTCCGGAAACGATGGCGTGCCTGGACCCCAGCACGATCGGTTCCTGGCGGGCCGAGAACGGCCAGCGCGTGGAGATCCGCTACAGCGCGGTGTGCCGCGCGGGGTGGGCCAAGATCTCGAAGTCGCACGTCGGGGACGGGATCTCGATCTCCTTGGCGGGCCGGTCCGTGGGGCACGGAAGTCTCGCGGAGGGCCGGTCGAAGGGGGGCGCTCAGAGTGCCCTGGTACGTGACGAGTTGGACTCATTGGATTATCTGTCCACTCCCATGGTCGCCACCGATGCGCCTTCCGATCTGCGGCTCTGCCTGGAACCCGCCGGGGGTGGCCCGAAGGAGTGTTTCGGCCGGTGAGGGCGGTTTCGCGGTACTCGGGAGGTGGGGGAGCGCGCGAGGGGGCGCGTGCGCACCACGGATGCACCCATGCGCCGTCAACTCGGGAACTGACAAGCTGACTTGAGGCATCCCCATGGGTAGCCGGTACTGGCTGTAGCGGGGGTGGTGTGGTGCTGCGCCGGGTGTCCAGTGCTTGGTAACCATGAGGGACGACCGCAGTCCGTTCGGGGGGACAGGGGGAGGCAATGCCTCGTTGGAAAGCGCTTCCGGAGGAACTCGATCCGCAATTAAGGGAGTTCGCGAACCAGTTGCGCAGGCTGGTCGAGCGGAGCGGGCTGAGCCTGTCCGCCCTCGCGGACCGTACGGGCTACAGCAAGACGTCCTGGGAGCGCTATCTGAACGGGCGGCTGCTGCCGCCCCGCGGAGCGGCCGAGGCGCTGGCCGAGGCGACCGGGACCAGCGCCGTTCACCTGGGGACGATGTGGGAGCTGGCGGAGCGGGCCTGGTCCCGTTCGGAGATGCGGCACGACGTGACGATGGAGGCGATGCGGGTCGCCCAGGCCCGTGCCGCGCTGGGGGAGTTCGGCCCGCCGCCGCCTAAATCGGCCAAGAACGGGGGGAGCGGGAAGCGGCAGGAGTCGCCGCCGCCCCCGCGTCCGCAACCACCCGCGCCGCCCTCCGGCCCAGCGGGCCGCTCCGACCCCACGGCAGGCTCTGGCCCTACCGGCCCCACCAGTCCATCCGGCCCCACCGGCCAATCCGGACCTACTGGCTACTCCGGTCACTCGGGGTACACGCCTCGCTCGGGCACCCCCCGCCCCGGCTACTCGGACGACGCGAGCAGCCCGCCGGGCCCGCGATCCGGCCCCCCGCCCGGTTCCCCATCCGGCCCGCCCTCAGGCCCGTCATCGGGGCTCGGCCGCTCAAGCGGACCGCCGCCGGACGGCCCCCGCGGCAGCGGCCCGCCCCCGGCCTCCGCTTCCACCCCTGCATCCGCAACCCCCGCAGCCGCCACCGACGCGCAGCGACGCCGCCGTCGCGTCTCGATGTTCCTCGCCGGGCTGGTCGGCACGCTGCTCGTCATAGCCGCCGCCGTGCTCCTGGTCGGTGTGGGCGGGGACAGCGGCGACGGTACGAAATCAGCCGAATCCGCCGGTTCGCCGAGCGCGACCAGCAAGCCGAAACTGCCTGCCGGGGTGAAGTGCGTCGGCCAGGACTGCACGGGGAAGGACCCGGAGGCCATGGGGTGCGGCGGCGCGTCCGCCACCTCGCCCGCCGCCGCGACGATCGGCTCCGCCTACGTGGAGGTCCGCTACAGCAAGGTGTGCGGGGCGTACTGGGCCCGCATCACGCAGGCGGCGCCGGGGGACGCGGTGCAGGTCGCGGCGGCCGGTACCGCGGGGGCGGCCCGTACCGAGAACGGCAAGGTCGACCGCGACGCCGATGCCTACACGCCCATGGTCGCCGCGAGCGCGCCGCTCAGGATCACGGCGTGCGCGACGCTCGCGACGGGGGAGAAGGGGTGCACTCCGGCCACTGCGGCACCGCCCTCACCTGCGGGTTCCCCGGTTGGGTAAAGACTGGGGAAAGTCGTGGCATGCCCGTAGCGAGGGCGGGCAAGTGACATTCAACCCCCCACGGGTGTGGCGCACACCGGGCGGGTACCCGCGCTCCCCCTCCTAGAGCGGGTACCCGCCCGGTGCTGCGTCAGGAGCCTTTCCGATATCGCCCGAGCCGGGCGGGTGGCAGTGCGGGTGAGCAGCCGGTGAGCAGTCACACACAGGGGCGGCGTCCCGCGCGGGGCGGGGTCCGATAGCCTGACGCAAGGTCTCTTGACAACGAGAGATCTCGGATAAAAAAGGGCAGGGACGCCCACCGCCGCCTTGGGGGTCTGGGGGCCCGCCCCCGGCAAACACTGCGCAGGAGATCGCCATGACCCGCACTCCCGTCAACGTCACCGTCACCGGCGCGGCCGGCCAGATCGGCTACGCACTGCTGTTCCGCATCGCCTCGGGCCACCTGCTCGGCGCGGACGTGCCGGTCAAGCTGCGCCTGCTGGAGATCCCGCAGGGACTCAAGGCCGCCGAGGGCACCGCCATGGAGCTCGACGACTGTGCCTTCCCGCTGCTTCAGGGCATCGACATCTCCGACGACCCGAACGTCGCGTTCGACGGTGCGAACGTCGCCCTGCTCGTAGGCGCCCGCCCCCGCACCAAGGGCATGGAGCGCGGCGACCTGCTGGAGGCGAACGGCGGCATCTTCAAGCCGCAGGGCGCGGCCATCAACGCGCACGCCGCCGACGACATCAAGGTCCTCGTCGTCGGCAACCCGGCCAACACCAACGCCCGCATCGCCCAGGCCGCCGCGCCGGACGTGCCGATCGAGCGCTTCACCGCCATGACGCGCCTCGACCACAACCGCGCCGTCACGCAACTCGCGAAGAAGACCGGCGTCACGGTCGCCGACGTGAAGAAGCTGACGATCTGGGGCAACCACTCCGCCACGCAGTACCCGGACATCTTCCACGCCGAGGTCGCGGGCAAGAACGCCGCCGAGGCCGTCAACGACGAGGCGTGGCTGGCCGACACGTTCATCCCGACCGTGGCCAAGCGCGGCGCGGCGATCATCGAGGCGCGCGGCGCGTCCTCGGCCGCCTCCGCCGCCAACGCCGCCATCGACCACGTCCACACCTGGGTCAACGGCACCGCCGCCGGCGACTGGACCTCGATGGGCATCCCGTCCGACGGCTCGTACGGCGTGCCGGAGGGCATCATCTCCTCCTTCCCCGTCACCACGAAGGACGGCAAGTACGAGATCGTCCAGGGCCTGGAGATCAACGACTTCTCGCGTCAGCGCATCGACGCCTCGGTCGCCGAACTGGTCGAGGAGCGCGAGGCCGTGAAGGGTCTCGGCCTCATCTGATCAGCGCGTGCGCGTGAGCCGCTGAATGGGCTCCGTCCGGCAGGTCTTCCTGCGGGGCGGAGCCCATTCGCATGCGCTCGCCTACACCCGCCAGCCGCCCCCGCGGCAGTAACGGCAACGACCGGACGAGGACGAACGGAAGGCCCGCTCACAGCCGTTGCGGTTCTGGACGCCCTCGGAATGGCGGCTTGCCGCGGCGGGCGGCGGGGTACCGTCGGGCGACGGGGGGTGGAAGGACCGGGGGGAGCCTTTCACGCGAGGAAACTGGCGGCGAGGGAGCGTCAGTTGACGTCCACGTCCTCGAAGAGGTCCAGCATTCGCGTCAGTACTCTTACGCACGCGGCGATATCCGCGTCCGTGAGGTCCCCTCCGACCTGGCGTAGCAATTCGTGTTCGCGCTCCGTCACGGCGGTGATGGCGGCCTCGCCCTTTTCCGTCAGTTCGATGAGGGAGGAGCGGCGGTGCGCGGGGTTGGGGGTGGGTTCGACCAGGTGCTGGGCGGTGGCGTCGTTGACCATGCGCTGGACGAACTGGCGGCTCAGCGCCTGGGCGCGGCCCATCTGGGGGACGGTCATGGGGCCGTGCTCGCGCAGCAGGTCCAGGACGGCGCGTACGCCCACGGACAGGCCCTCGGCCGGCGCGGTCTGCTCCACCTTTCGCTGTACGCGGCGGTAGAGGGGGCCCACCAGGGCGAATACCTCCATGAGGCGGGGGCCCAGGGCGTCGGGGGCCAGCGGGGTGTCGATGTCGTTCACGTCTCCAGGATGACATCCGGAATGACACCTTGGTTGCCAACCCGACCCGAAAGTGACACCTTGGTTGTCATGACTCAGGCTTCTGACGTGAACTACTTCGAGTCCGGGGACGGCCGCCTCGCCTACCGCGACATCGGTTCCGGCACGCCGGTGGTGCTGCTGCACGGAGGGTTCCTCGACCACCGCATGTGGGACGAGCAGGTCGCGGTCCTCTCACCCGTATGCCGGGTGATCGTGCCGGACGTACGCGGCCACGGGCTGTCCGCCAACGCGAGCCGCCCCTACCGGCAGACCGACGACCTCGCCGACCTGCTGCGCGACCTGGGCACCGGGCCCGCCGTCCTCGTCGGCCTCTCGATGGGCGGCGGCATCGCCGTCGACACCGCGCTCGAACACCCCGAGCTGGTGCGCGCGCTGGTCGTCAGCGGCGTCGGGACCAGCGAGGCCGAGTTCCAGGACCCCTGGGTCACCGGAATCCAGGCCGAGCTGGCCCGCGCGACGGCCGAGAGCGACGCCCGCGGCTTCGTGGACGCGTTCGTCCGGTACACCACCGGGCCGCACCGCACCCTCGACGACGTCGACGGCGAAGTCCTGCGGCGGATAAGGGAGATGGGGGAGCGTACGGTCGCCAAGCACGTCGGCACGGTGCCCGTGCTGCCCACGCCCGTGACCGACACCTGGGCGCGCGCCGCGAAGATCGCGGTTCCGGTGCTGGCCATCAACGGCGGCCTCGACTCCGACGACTGCGTCGGCATGGCCGAACGCCTCGTCGCCTCCGTCCCCGACGGCCGTACGACCACCGTCGAAGGCACCGGCCACTACCCGAACATGGAGCGGCCCGACCTCTTCAACGAGTTCCTCTGGGACTTCCTCTGCAACCTCTTCACCGAGCGCGGGTGACAGCGCGGGGGACGGGGTTCCGCCCCCGCGCGGGCTCCCTCACAGCCAGCGTTCCGCCGCCTCCACGCTCGTACCGCCGCTGGTGTTGAAGGCGATGGCGGCCTGCGGGGCGTGCTCCCGGACCAGGTTCACGATCTTCTCGAAGAACGTCAGCAACTGCTCCGGCTTGCGGATGCCGCCCCCGATCACCACGACGTCCCACTCGCGCGCGGCCAGCGCCTCGGCGGCCGTCGATTCGGCCGACTCGTCCAGCTCCAGCAGCGTCATGGACGCGTCGACGCCGCGTTCTCCGAAGCGGACCAATTCGTTGTCCAGGACTGTGTGGAAGGCCGCCGCGTCGACGCCGGGGACCACCTGGGGATCGAAACCAAGCACAAGAACTGAAGGCATTTGGTCAGATTACTCAGATTGCTTCGCCCGCCGGGCCCTCCCTCCGCCCATCCGGCCGCCCGTCTCCTCGCTCGTCCGACAGCATCACTGCATCACTCCCTCTCCACCCGCACCGTCCTCGGCTCCCCCGAACGCACCGTCAGCGTCGTGCCGGTGACCCCGCCCGCCGCCTCGAACCGGTCCCCCGGGAGGGCCGCGCCGTCGACCAGCATCCGGCCGTACGTACCGGGGAACCGCGCCTCCCACCGGTACTGCGTCCGGGGTGCGGCGTGCAGGGTGAGGGTGGTGCTGGTGTTGCCGTCGTGGCGCAGCGTGAAGCGGTCGTCGCCGATGGGGACATCCGCCGCCTCCACCCACTCGACGCCCTCGTCCCAGCCGCCGCCGACGACGACGGACGGTCCCAAGCGCGACGGACCCGACGGACCCGACAGGCTCGACGGACCCGACGGTCCCGACGGGCCCGGCAGTCGCGGCAGCGTGGTCAAGGCGTGCCGCGCGGCGTCCGGATCCACGCCCATCAGCCCCTCGACGAGCTGCGAGATCAGAGTGAAGGACAGTTCGGGGTAGTCGCCGTTGACGAACCGCCGGGTGGCGTGCCGCTTGTCGCGCTCGCGGTAGATGTGGCGCATCCACTGCCACGCCGTCTCGTTCCGGCCGTGCCGGAAGAAGGCGTCGGGCAGATAGGTGAGGGCCTCCGCGTTCACGGGCCGCCCCTCGGCGGACACCGCCTGGCTCTGCACGTAGTCGAGATAGGCGTCGTTGCGCTCGCCGCTCTCCAGGACGCCCTTCAGCGGCATGAACCAGCTGTTCTCCTTCCCCCAGCCGCTGACCGCCGTCCCGTCGGCGTGGTAGCCGCGGATCGCCGCCGCACCCGAACCCGGCCCGGTCCAGCCGTGGTTGACGTACGCGCGCAGCCTCGCGGCGCGGGCCCGGCACGCGCGTACCAGCTCGGTGTCGTCGCGAGCGTCGGCGAGCGCGGCGACCGCGAGGTAGGCCCGGTACTGCGTCGCGACCGCGTCCCCGGCCTCGACCAGCCGCTCGCCGCCCTCGTTGTACGTGGCCACCTCGTCGAAGATGTGCGTGCCCGCCGCCCCCGCGACCGGCACCGGTCTGCCCTCCAGCCGCCCCGCCTGCTGGGTGACGAAGCCCTCGACCGTACGGCGGCAGAACTCCCACAGCTCCCCGTCGAGATAGCGCCGGTCCCCGCTCCAGCGGAACGCCTCGGCGCACTTCTCGACCAGCTCGAAGGGGGCCGGCAGCTCCCGTACGAACTCCCGCGGGCCGTGGTAGTCGATGGCGAGCGGCGTCCGCGCGTCGAAGTTGACGGCCCACACCGGCCAGTGCCGGTGCTCCGGGGTCGCCGACGCCGCGAAGGAGCGCAGCATCGTGAGGTTCTCGGCGTCCAGGCCGAGGAGGTGGGCCCCGGCGACCTGGTGGGCGGTGTCGCGCGCGTAATAGCCCGTACGGTCCGGGTAGCCCGCCCAGTACGAGGCGGCGTACGGGGCCTCGGCGGTGGGCGGGCGGTGGTTCTCGTCCATGTCCAGCGGGCCCGGCGCGCCGGGCTGCTGCACCCAGCCCGCGGCCTTCTCCTTCGCCCAGTCGAAGATCTCGACCAGTTCGCGGCTGGACGAGGAGACCCTCGGGCGGGCCGGCAGCGCGGGGGACACCATGACGCCGTCGACGGCGACCCACCCCGAGTCCGTACCGCCGCCGGACGCCTCGAACGCGATCTCCAGCCGGTCCCCGGCGCGCAGCTCCACGTCCGTGAGGGTCCAGCGGCGGTAGTCGCCGTCGAAGACGGGGGACGCCTCGGCGACCGTCCTGCCGTTGCGGCGCAAGACGAAGCGGGCGTTCGCGTCCTCCCCGGCGATCCAGGCGGACAGGGAGTGGACGCCGTTCGCGGGGGCGGTCACGGTCTGGGCCGCCGAGGTGATCCCGCGCTGGCCGATCCGGGCGTCGAGGAAGGCGTGCCGGGCGCCGCTGAACGGCTTGGTGCCCGCGACGCCGCTCCGCGCCTCGCCGCCCCCGCCGACCGGGGCCCCTTTGAAGGTCCACCCCTTCGTGCCGTCCTCGAATCCGGGGTTGACGACGATGAGCGGAGCGGTCTGCCGGTCCATGGGATGGCCCATGAGGTTCCCCCTTGCCCACGGCCCCGTGTCCGGCCTTGGAAGCCGGACCCCTGGAAGCAAGTTAGGAGGCTTGTCCGCGGAGCGAAAGCCAAACACCGGAAACGGCGAGCGGGCCGCCCCCGACCCGCTGGTCGGAAACGGCCCGCTCGTCGGAAACTGCCCGCTCGGCAGAATCGGCCCGCTCGTCGGAAACTGCCCGCTCCTCGGAAACGGCCCGCTCGGCAGAATCGGCCTGCTCGTCGGCAACGGCCCGCTCGGCAGAATCGGCCCGCTCGTCGGAAACGGCCCGCCGGCCGGAGACCTGGCCGAGGCGCACCCGCCGCGGACGGCCCGCGGCGTCAGCCCTTCTGCACCGCCTTCTTGAACTCGTCGACGCTCATGGACTGCTTCTCCGAAGGCGGGTTCACCGCGACCGGCTTGCCGTAGTCGGTGAATTCCATGGTGCTCGTCTTGCCGTTCTGCTTCGAGGCGATCTTCAGGAGCTGCGGCTTGCCCTCGGCGGCCACGTAGATCGTGGTCTCCGTGCCGTCCTTGCCCTTCGCGGTGAGCGGCACGCCCCGCTTGCCGCCCTCGGTCGTCTCCTTGCCCTTCTTGAGCTTCTCGTCGCCCGCGTCGTCCTCGGCGATCTTCTTCTGGAAGGTCTTGAGGTCCTCGCAGGAGGACGCCATCTGCTTCAGGACCGCCTCGCTGGTCTTGCCGTGGAGGTAGCGGCCCTTGGCGGCCTTGGTGGCGAGCGCGCCCTTCTTCGGGTCGTTGGTCATGGCGGTCCACACGGCGGCGTCCGGCTTCAGCCACACCTCGTCGCCGCGCTTGACGACCTCGACGGAGCCCTTGCCGCTCGCGGGGGTGGTGGTGCCCGCGCAGTTGTCCTTGTCGTCCGCGGCGATGTCCATCTTCGCGGACGCCGAGCCCGAGGCCGCGTCCATCTTCATGCGCAGCGCGGAGGCGGAGCTCAGTTCGGCGCGCGCCTTCTTGGAAATCTCCTGGGCGGAGAGCCCGTCCAGTCCCCCCTTGCCCTTCGCGTTGTCGGAGCTTCCGGATCCGCAGCCGACGAGGCCCACTGTCGCGGCCGTGCAGATCGCTGCGGCCCACATGCCGTATCGCTTGGTCATTCAGCTCACGCTAACAAAGCCGAAGCCAACAAATGGGACAGAACGGCGAGCGACAGTGACCCGGACCACTCTTGGTGACGGATGAGGAATACGTTCGAAAGTTCCGGTTAGGGGTCCTTGTTGCTGGCGTGACCAGCGGAACTTTTCAGTGATCGGAAGGCAGTAGCGACGTGTCGGCAGTCGAGACCATTCATGTGGACGGGGTGTGGCGCGACGCCGCATCCGGCGCGCAGCGGGAGGTCCTCGACCCCGCAGACGCCCGGCCCCTCGCGACCGTGGCCGAGGGCGGGGCGGACGACACGGACGCGGCCGTCGCGGCGGCCCGGCGGGCCTTCGACTCCGGTCCGTGGCCCGGTACGCCCGTGGCCGAGCGGGCGGCGCTGCTGCGCCGCGTCGCGGACCTGCTCCAGCGCGACCGCGAGGAGATCGCGCTCATCGAGAGCCGGGACACCGGCAAGACCGTGGAAGAGGGCCGGGTCGACGTCGATGACGTGACCAGCGCCTTCCGCTACTTCGCCGACCTCGTCATGAACGAGAGCGGCGGCCGGGTCGTGGACGCCGGCAGCGCCGAGGTGCACAGCGTCGTCGTGCACGAGCCGGTCGGCGTGTGCGCGCTGATCACGCCCTGGAACTACCCGCTGCTCCAGGCCAGCTGGAAGGTGGCTCCGGCGCTCGCCGCGGGCAACACCTTCGTGATCAAGCCGAGCGAGGTGACCCCGCTCTCCACCGTGTACCTGATCAAGCTGCTGGTGGAGGCCGGGCTGCCGGCGGGCGTCGCGAACATCGTCACCGGCGCGGGCGTGCCGGTCGGCCAGCGCCTCGCCGAGCACCCCGACGTGGACCTGTTCTCCTTCACCGGCGGCCTGGCCAGCGGCACCAAGGCGGGCGCCGCCGCCGTCGCCGGGGCCAAGAAGATCGCCCTGGAGCTGGGCGGCAAGAACCCCAACGTCGTCTTCGCCGACGCCTGCGCCACCGAAGAGGGCTTCGACACCGCCGTCGACCAGGCGCTGAACGCCGGTTTCGCGCACAGCGGCCAGGTCTGCTCGGCCGGCGCCCGGCTGATCATCGAGGAGTCGGTCAGCGACCGGTTCGTCGCCGAGCTGGCCCGCCGCGCCGAGAAGATCAAGCTGGGCCGGGGCACCGAGAAGGGCGTCGAGTGCGGCCCGCTCGTCTCCGAGCAGCAGCTCGCCAAGGTCGAGGCGTACGTCACCTCCGCGCTGGCCGAGGGCGCCGCGCTGCGCTGCGGCGGCTCCCGCCCCAAGCCGTCGAAGGTCCGCCCCGAGACCGGCTACTTCTACTCGCCGACCGTCCTCGACCAGTGCCACCGGGGGATGCGCGTGGTGCGGGAGGAGACGTTCGGGCCCATCGTGACCGTCGAGACGTTCCGCACCGAGGACGAGGCCGTCGAGCTCGCGAACGACACCGAGTACGGGCTCGCTGGCGCCGTGTGGACCTCCGACGCGGGGCGCGCGCGGCGCGTCGCCGGGCGGCTGCGCCACGGCACCGTATGGATCAACGACTACCACCCCTACCTGCCGCAGGCGGAGTGGGGCGGCTTCGGGAAGTCCGGCATCGGCCGGGAGCTGGGCCCCGCGGGGCTCGCCGAGTACCGCGAGTCCAAGCACATCTACCAGAACCTCGAACCGAAGGCGGTGCGCTGGTTCGCGGGCTGACCGCGCCCGTACCCGTCCCCGTACAGCGCGTTCCCCGGCCCGTTCGACCTTCGGTTCAACCAGCCCACTCTTCACGCGCAGAACCTTCAGCAGTAGCAGCAGAGGAGCACCCCCCATGCCCGTGTACGACTACGTCGTGATCGGCGGCGGCACCGCCGGTTCCGTCATCGCGTCCCGCCTCACCGAGAACCCCGACATCACGGTCGCCGTCATCGAGGGCGGGCCCACGGACATCGACCGGGAGGACGTCCTCACGCTGCGCAGATGGCTGGGGCTGCTGGGCGGCGACCTGGACTACGACTACCCGACGGTCGAGCAGCCGCGCGGCAACTCCCACATCCGGCACAGCCGGGCGCGCGTGCTGGGCGGGTGCTCCTCGCACAACACCCTGATCTCCTTCAAGCCGCTGCCCGGCGACTGGGACGAGTGGGCGACGGCCGGGGCCGAGGGCTGGGACGCCGAGTCCATGGACCCGTACTTCTACCGGCTGCGCAACAACATCGTCGCGGTGGACGAGAAGGACCGCAACGCCATCGCGAGCGACTTCGTGCAGGCCGCGAAGGCGGCCACCGGCGTGCCGCGCGTGGAGGGCTTCAACAAGAAGCCGTTCCACGAGGGCGTGGGCTTCTTCGACCTCTCGTACCACCCCGAGAACAACAAGCGCTCCTCGGCGTCGGTCGCCTACCTGCACCCGTTCCTCGACCGGCCGAACCTGCACATCATGCTGGAGACCTGGGCGTACAAGCTGGAGCTGGACGGCACCCGCGCCAAGGGCGTCCACGTGCGCACCAAGGACGGCGAGGAGATCCTCGTCGAGGCCTCCACCGAGGTGCTGGTCTGCGCGGGCGCGGTCGACACGCCGCGGCTGCTGATGCACTCCGGCATCGGCCCGCGCAAGGACCTCGAAGCCCTCGGCATCCCCGTCGTCCACGACCTGCCGGGCGTCGGCGAGAACCTCCTCGACCACCCCGAGTCGGTCATCGTCTGGGAGACCGACGGGCCCATCCCGGAGAACTCGGCGATGGACTCCGACGCCGGCCTGTTCATCCAGCGGGACCCCGCGGCGAACGGCCCGGACCTGATGTTCCACTTCTACCAAATCCCGTTCACCGACAACCCGGAGCGGCTCGGCTACGAGAAGCCCGAGCACGGCGTGTCGATGACGCCCAACATCCCCAAGCCGCACAGCCGCGGCCGGCTCTACCTGACCAGCGCCGACCCCGAGGTCAAGCCCGCCCTCGACTTCCGGTACTTCACCGACGAGGACGACTACGACGGCCGCACCCTCGTCGACGGCATCCGCATCGCCCGCGAGATCGCCAAGACCGAGCCGCTCGCCGGCTGGCTCAAGCGCGAGGTCTGCCCGGGGCCGGAGGTCACCTCCGACGAGGACATCAGCGAGTACGCGCGCAAGGTCGCCCACACCGTCTACCACCCGGCGGGCACCTGCCGAATGGGCGCTTCCGATGATGAACTCGCGGTCGTGGATCCCGACTTGAACATCCGTGGCATGCAGAACATTCGTATCGCCGACGCATCGGTCTTCCCGACGATGCCCGCCGTGAACCCGATGATCGGAGTCCTGATGGTGGGGGAGAAGTGCGCCGACATGCTTGCCGCGGCCTCGACACGCGGGGGTGATCGCGCGTGACCAGCACCGCACCCGCGCCCCGCGAAGCGGCGGACGGCCCGAAACCCGACGGCGCGCCCGTCTTCTCCGTACGCAACCTCTGGAAGGTCTTCGGCCCCAAGCCGGAGCGCGTCCCCGGCAGCCCGCTCGCCGAACTCCCCGCCGACGAACTGCGCCGCGAGTCCGGCTGCACCGTCGCCGTCCGCGACGTCTCCTTCGACGTCCGTCAGGGCGAGGTCTTCGTCGTCATGGGCCTCTCCGGCTCCGGCAAGTCCACCCTGGTCCGCTGCCTGACCCGGCTCATCGAGCCGACCAGCGGCGAGATAGCCATCGACGGCGAGGACGTCTGCGGCATGGACCGCGGCCGGCTGCGGGACCTGCGCCGGCACCGCGCCGCCATGGTCTTCCAGCACTTCGGGCTGCTCCCGCACCGCACCGTGCTCGACAACGTCGCCTACGGGCTCGAAATCCAGGGCATGGGCAAGGCCGAGCGGCGCGCCAAGGCCCAGGAGATCGTCACCAAGGTCGGCCTCGCCGGAATGGAAGCGCGCCGCCCCGGCCAGCTCTCCGGCGGCCAGCAGCAGCGCGTCGGCCTCGCCCGCGCCCTCGCCGCCGACCCCGAAGTCCTGCTGTTCGACGAGCCGTTCAGCGCCCTGGACCCGCTGATCCGCCGCGACATGCAGGAAGAGGTCGTCCGGCTGCACCGCGACGAGGGCCGCACCATGGTCTTCATCACCCACGACCTCAGCGAGGCGCTGCGCGTCGGCGACCGCATCGCGCTGATGCGCGACGGGCGCATCGTGCAGTGCGGCACCCCCGAGGAGATCGTCGGCTCGCCCGCCGACGACTACGTGCGCGACTTCGTCCGCGACGTGCCGCGCGAGCAGGTGCTGACCGTGCGCCGCGCCATGCGGCCGGTCGCGAAGACCGACGCGAAGGACTGCGCGACGCTCGCGCCCGACACCACCGTCTCCGACGCGATCGAGGCCGTGGCGCGCAGCGGCGGCCCGGTGCGGGTCGTCGACGACGGACGCTGCGTGGGCGTCATCGACTACGAGTGCCTGCTGGGCGTAGTGGCGGGACTGGACCGGGGAGAGGTAGCGGCGGCATGAGCGCGATGTACGACAGCACGGTGTCGGCGGCGAGCGTCGCCGTCGCGAACGAGGAGGCCAGGGCGGCTTCCGGCGCCGTCACGGACCGGGTCGGGAAGGCCGCGGCTGGCGCCGTCGGCGCGGCCCCGCGCTCCGGGGCGGCGGCCGTCGGCGCCCTCGCGAGCGCCGCGCTGCGCGCGGGCATCGCGTCCCGCCGGGGCACGGACCCCGAACAGCCCTCCGCCGGGCGCAGGTTCGCGGCCTGGGCCGCGCGCGCCGGGTCCGCCGTCGCCGACGCGCTGCGCCCCGAGGTCGCCACCGTCGGCAGCGCCGCCCGCACCGCGCCGCTGCCCGTGGTGCGCCCCGTCGGCGGCTGGTCCACCGCGACCGGCCGCACGGCCGCGACAGCCGGTCCGCCCGGCCGCGCCGCCCGCGGGAGGCGCGTGTGAGCGTCGCCACCTCCGCCGCCCCCGAAGCGGCCCCGACGCCGGTCCTCAGATCGGCCCTGCGGCACCCCGCCGTCCGCAAGCTCCTGCTGCTCGCCGTCCTCGCGGCGATCCTCGTCCCCATCGTCAACGCCAAGTGGGCGAGCGGCAGTTGGCCCCACGCGCTGACCGTCGACGCGTCCGGCCCGCTCGGCAAGGCCAGCGACTGGATCATCGACAACCGCGACAGCCACTGGCTGTTCCTCTACTTCTTCGGCCACGTCAGCAACGCCATCGTCATCTCGGTGCGCGCCGTCTACCTCGTGCTCCTCGCCCTCGGCTGGGCCGGCGTGACCGCCGCCGCCACCCTCCTCGCCTGGCGCGTCGCCGGCGTGCGGATCGCCGTCACCGCCCTCGTCTCCTTCGCGGTGACCGGCCTCCTCGACATGTGGGTGCCGGGCATGCAGACGCTCGCCCTGATGGTCGTCGCCGTCCTCGCCTCCGTCGTGCTCGGCGGACTGCTCGGGCTCGCGGGCGGACTCTCGGACCGTACGTTCCGCATGCTGCGCCCCGTACTGGACACCATGCAGGTGCTGCCCGCCTTCGCGTACCTGCTGCCCGTCGTGATGGTCTTCGGCATCGGCGTGCCCTCCGCGGTCATCGCGACCGTCATCTACGCCGCGCCGCCCATGGCCCGGCTCACCGCCCTCGGGCTGCGCGGCGCCGACAAGGGCGTACTGGAGGCCGTCGAATCGCTCGGCGCCACCGGCCGGCAGCGGCTGCTGACCGCCCGGCTGCCGCTGGCCCGCAAGGAACTGCTGCTCGGCCTCAACCAGACCATCATGATGGCGCTGTCCATGGCCGTGATCGCCTCGATGATCGGCGCGGCCGGCCTCGGCGACCGCGTCTACCAGGCGCTGTCCTCCGTCGACGTCGGCGCGGCGCTCGCCGCGGGCATCCCGATCGTCCTCCTCGCCATCGTCATGGACCGCACGACCGGCGCCGCCGGCGAGCGCATGGGCACCGAGCCGAGCGGCCCCAAGTGGCTGCGCGGCAAGGCCGCCTGGGCGGGCGTCGTGGTCGCTACGGCCGTGGTGGCCATAGCCGGCCGGCTCGCCGGTTCGCAGATCTGGCCCGCGAGCTGGACCGTGGCCATCGCCGGACCCGTCAACGACGCCAAGAACTGGATGGTCGACCACCTCTACTCCGGCGTCCCCGTCGTCGGCGGCACCAACGACTGGGCCGGGCACTTCACCACCTGGGTGCTCGACCCCATCCGCGACGGCCTCCAGGACGCGCCGTGGTGGGGCGTGCTGCTCGTCGTCGCCGCGCTGGCCTGGCTGATCGGCACCTGGGCCACCGCCCTCACCTCCGTCCTCGCGATGGCGGCGATCGGCGTGCTGGGTCTGTGGCAGTCGTCCATGGACACGCTGTCCCAGGTGCTGGCCGCGCTCGTCGTGACGCTGGTCGTCGGCTTCGCCGTCGGCGTCGCCGCCGCCCGCAGCCGCAGGCTGGAGACGGTGCTGCGGCCGGTCCTGGACGTGTTCCAGACGATGCCGCAGTTCGTCTACCTCATCCCCGTGGTCGCGCTGTTCAGCGTCGGCCGCGCGCCGGGCGTCGCCGCCGCCGTGATCTACGCGCTGCCGGCCGTCATCCGCATCACCACCCAGGGCATCAAGCAGGTCGACCCCTCCGCCATGGAGTCCGCCCGCTCGCTCGGCGCGACCAGCGGCCAGCAGCTGTGGCAGGTCCAACTGCCGCTCGCGCGCCCCGCGTTGCTGCTCGCCGCCAACCAGGGCGTGGTGCTCGTACTCGCCGTCGTCACCATCGCCGCCCTCGTCGGCTCCGGCGCCCTCGGCTACGACGTCGTCACCGGCCTCGCCAAGGGCGACCTCGCCACCGGCCTGCCCGCGGGCGTCGCGATCGTCTGCCTGGGCCTGATGCTCGACCGGGTGACGCAGCCGACGGCGCGCCGCGCACGGAAGGGGGCCTGACGTGGCTCGTCATTTCATGGGTCGTACGAACACGCGCCGGCGGACCCTGCTCGTCGCCGCCTCCGGGCTCGGACTGCTCGCCGCCACCGGCTGCGGCGCCGCCGACATGACCAAGCAGGCCTCGCCGTACGTGAACGCCCAGGGCGCGAAGACCGTGACCCTCTCCGTGCAGACCTGGGTCGGCGCCCAGGCGGACGTCGCGGTCGCGAAGTACCTGCTGGAGAAGAAGCTCGACTACCGCGTCGACACCGTGCAGGTGGACGAGGTCCCCGCGTGGGACGCGCTCAGCCAGGGCCGCGTCGACGCCATCATGGAGGACTGGGGCCACCCCGAGCAGGAGCAGCGGTACGTCAAGGACAAGAAGACGATCACCCCGGCCGGCGGGGTCGGCGTCATCGGCCACATCGGCTGGTGGGTGCCGAAGTACTGGGCGGACCAGCACCCCGAGGTCACCGACTGGAAGAACCTCAACAAGTACGCGCAGCAGCTGCGCACCCCGGAGAGCGGCAGCAAGGGCCAGCTGCTCGACGGGTCGCCGTCGTACGTCACCAACGACAAGGCCCTCGTGAAGAACCTCGACCTGGACTACCAGGTCGTCTTCGCGGGGTCGGAGGCGGCGCAGATCACCCAGATCCAGCAGTTCGCGAAACAGAAGAAGCCGTTCCTCACGTACTGGTACGAGCCGCAGTGGCTCTTCAACGAGGTGCCGATGGTGGAGGTGAAGCTGCCCAAGTACACCGACGAGTGCGGGGACAAGGGGGCGGCCGATCCGACGACGGTGGACTGCGAATACCCGACCACGCCGCTTCAGAAGTACCTGAACACGGACTTCGTGAAGCACGGCGGGGACGCGGCGACGTTCTTGAAGAAGTTCAAGTGGTCGAAGGACGAGCAGAACGAGGTGTCGGAGATGATCGCCTCGGAGAAGCTCTCGCCGGAGGTCGCCGCCAAGAAGTGGGTGGAGAAGAACCCTTCTGTGTGGAAGGCGTGGATGCCGTAGCCCTGGCGGGCGGCTGGGGTCCTTGAGGGGCTCGGCTTCGGGGGTGGTTGCGGCCACCCCTGGGGCCGGGCCCTTTTTCGGGGCGCTGCCCCGGGCCCCGGTTCTCAATCGCCGGACGGGCTGGAGGGGCTGGGGTTTTGGGTGTCCTCAAGCGCCGGACGGGCTGGAATGGGCTGGACTTTCGGGTGTCCTCGAATGCCGGACGGGCTGGGGTGGGCTGGGCTTCGAGATCGGGGCGCTGCCCCGGGCCCCGGTCCTCAAACGCCGGACGGGCTGGAATGGGCTGGGCTTTCGGGTGTTCTCAGGCGTCGGACGGGCTGGAGTGGCTCGGCCTTCGGGTTTCGGGTGGGGTGCCGGGTGCGGCGCTTGTCAGAGTTCGATGCGGACGTTGTAGGCGGAGGCCCAGTCGTTGAACTCGACGAGGCGTTCGAGGACGGCGCGGGCGCTCCACGGGCCGCCGACGCCGAAGGAGCCCAGGGGGCGGGCGAGCAGCCGGCGCACTTCGTCCGCGGAGACGATGCGCAGAACCGGAGCGTCGTCAGCGAGGATGTCCTCGGCCTTCCGGCGCAGCGCGCGTTCATAGCCGGCGTCCTGGGTGGAGGGGTACGGATTCTTCTTCCGGTCCAGGACCGAGTCGGGGAGGACGCCGCGCATCGCCGCGCGCAGCAGGCTCTTCTCCCGGCCGTCGAAGGTCTTCATCGCCCAGGGGGTGTTGTAGACGTACTCGACCAGCCGGTGGTCGGTGAAGGGGACCCGGACTTCCAGACTGGCCGCCATGCTGACGCGGTCCTTGCGGTCCAGCAGGAAGTTCTCCCACCGGGTGAGGTTGAGGTAGGTCAGCTCCCGCATCCGGGCTTCGTGTCCGCTCTCGCCGGGCAGGCGCGGGACCTCCGCCAGTGCTTCCTCGTAGCGCTGCTTGACGTAGCGGGTGAGGTCCAGGCGGTCCCACAGCCCGATGTCGCGCAGCGCGCCGATGCCGCCGGCCTTCTCGAAGGGGTGGTACCAGGGGAAGCTGTCGAGCTCTACGGCTTCTCTGTCGTGGAACCAGGTGTAGCCGCCGAACAGTTCGTCGGCGGCCTCACCGGAGAGGGCCACCGTCATGCGCTCCTTGAGCGCGCGGCACAGCAGGAGCAGGGAGTACTCCATGTCACCGGTGGATACCGGCAGGTCCTGCGCTCGCAGGACCGCGCCGCGGACCTCGGGGTCGAGGATCTCGTCGTTGTTCAGCTCGACGATGATGTGCTCGGCGCCGACCCGCTCGGCCACCTCGACGGCGAACGGCGTGTCCGGGTCCTCCCACTGGACGTTGGCCTCGAAGCGCTGCTCGTGTCCCACGAAGTCCACGGAGAAGGCGCGGATCGGCTCGGTGACGCCGCGCCGTTCGCGGGCGGCCGCGGCGAGCGCGGTGATGGCGCTGGAGTCCAGCCCGCCGGAGAGGAGGGTGCCGACGGTGACGTCGGCGACCAGTTGCTGCTCGACGACGTCCTCCAGCAGGGACCGCACGCGGGCCACCGTGGTCTCCAGGTCGTCGGTGTGCTCGCGGGCTTCCAGCCTCCAGTACGTCCGGGTGTCGGCGCCGCTGCGCGAGAACCGGATCGTGGTGGCCGGCAGCACCTCGCGCATGCCTTTGAACACCGCGTGGCCCGGGGTCTTGACGATGCTGAAGATCTCCCGCAGGCCCTCGGCGTCGACGACCGCCTCGACCTCGTCGTGGGCGAGGACGGCCTTGGGCTCGGAGCCGAAGATCACCCCGTCCCCGGTCGTGCGGTAGTAGAGGGGCTTGACGCCCATCCGGTCGCGGACCAGGAGGAGTTCCTCGGTGCGCGGGTCCCAGATGGCGAAGGCGTAGATGCCGGTGAGGCGCTCGGCGAACGAGGCTCCCCATTCCAGGTATGCCCGCAGCACCACCTCGGTGTCGCTGGAGGTGCGGAACTCGTGCCCCAGCGCGAGCAGTTCTTCGCGCAGTTCCTGGAAGTTGTACACCTCGCCGGTGTACGTGATCACCGGGAGGCTGCCGTCGGCCGCGGCGGCCATCGGCTGCCGGCCGCCCTCCGGGTCGATGACCGCGAGCCGGCGGTGGCCGAGGACCGCGTGTTCCGACGTCCACAGGCCGCCCGCGTCCGGCCCCCGGCAGACCATGGTCTCGGTCATCGCCGAGATGACCCCGGCCGCTCCGCTCAGATTTCGTCCGTAGCTCACCCACCCGGCCAGTCCGCACATAGGAATTCCGGTCCTTCCGTCGCCCGCGGGCAGTCAGATAGCTGCTGCGCCGTCGAGCAGAACGTATCGCGTCAATTGGTCCCGACTGGATACATCCGGTTTCCGGAACGCGTTTCTCACGTGCGTATTGACTGTATTGAGTTTCTGCGCATTCGGGTTAAGGGTCGGGTGAAGGGAAGCAGGAATGAGGGTGCCATGCTGCCTGGGGCGGCGGCGAAGGGAAATGCACGGCATCGTCAGAAGCGTCGAATAGCGCTGGGCCGCGCGCACCCGGTCAGACGGTCAGGCGCGGGGAATTTCGTCACTGCCCGAGATTTACGCTCGGCCCCTCGCATCTCAGGTGTTCCGCGCGTCCTCCTGGGCCTTGGGGCTGGGCTGGCCAGCACCCCGGTCACGCCCTGTAGCCATCTGGGTGGTGAAAAGGGGTGAATCAGCAGATCGTGGAGACAGGTATCGGCCACGGCGGCACAGGACCCGACCACCGCCCGCCCCGGCCCGCCCTCGCCCCGTTCCGGCCCGTTCCGCCCCCTCCCGTCCCCGTCGCACTCCCCACGAGAGGACCGATCCCGCCCATGCGTACCTTCGCCGCTTCCCCGGACCAGTCGAGGGACCTGTCGAACCACTCGGCCTGCGTCACCGGCGGGTCGCGCGGGCTCGGCCTGCTGATCGCCGACCGGCTGGCCGCCCGCGGCTGCGCCGTCACCCTGGCCGCCCGCAACGGCGACGAGCTGGGGAACGCCGAGGCGCTGCTGCTCCGCCGCCACCCGCGGGCGAGCGTGCGCAGCGTCGTCTGCGACGTCCGCGACCAGGAGTCCGTACGGGCCCTGATGCGCCGGACGCACGAGACGGCGGGCGGGCCCGACATCGTCGTCGCCAACGCCGGGATCATCCAGGTCGCGCCGCTGGACTCGATCGGGGCCGAGGAGTTCCGGGCCGCCATGGACACCATGTTCACCGGGGCTCTGCACACCGCCCTGGAGGCCCTGCCCTACCTCCGGCAGAGCCCGTACGGCGGGCGGCTGGCGCTCATCTCCTCGGTGGGCGGCCTCCTCGGCGTGCCGCATCTGCTGCCGTACGCGTGCGCGAAGGCGGCCACGAGCGTGCTCGCGGAGGGGCTGCTGACCGAGCTGGCCGCCGACCGGTTGAGTGTGACGGCGGTCCACCCCGGACTGATGCGCACCGGTTCGCATCTGCACGCCCAGTTCGGCGGTGACCGGACGAAGGAGTTCGCCTGGTTCTCGGCGTTGGCCGGGGCCCCGCTGATCTCGATGAACGCCCAGCGCGCGGCCGAGCGCATCGTGTCCGGCGTGGTCCGCCGGCGGGCCAGGATCGTGCTGACCCCGGCGGCGCGTGCCGCGAGCCTCGCCCACGGCATCGCCCCCGCCGCGACGGTCCGGCTCAGCGGCCTCGCGGCCAGACTTCTGCCCCAGGGCACCGGCACGCGGGAGCCGCTGCGTGAGGGCGGGACTCTCGCGCCTCCCGAGGGCTTCGTCGCCAGGCGGCTGCGGGCCTGGGGCAGCGCCATGAACGACAAGGCGGCGGACGCCTACAACCAACGGACCGGGTGAGGCCGCGGGCCGGACGGGCCGGACGGGCTGGAGTGGTCGGCGTCCTGCGGTGACGTGCCGTGGCTTCTTTGGTCCAGACCTATTGACTGGTTGACATGCTCACTCTAGGTTCAGGCCGTCAGTCGTGGCCGGAAAGGAGCACGTCATGATCGGTCGAATGGCTCGGATGGTGCGTCTGCTGGGGGCCGGTCTCGCCTTGGCGCTGGTGTCGCAGGTGCCGGCCGCCGCGGCGAGCGGAACGCCGCGCGAGGACACCTGCGCGGTGAAGTCGAAGCCCGCGGGCAAGGTGCTCCAGGGGTACTGGGAGAACTGGGACGGCGCCGCCAACGGCGTGCACCCGCCGTTCGGCTGGACGCCGATCAACGATCCCCGCATCCAGCAGCACGGCTACAACGTCATCAACGCGGCCTTCCCCGTCATCCGCTCCGACGGCACCGTCCTGTGGGAGGACGGGATGGACTCCACGGTGAAGGTCTCGACCCCGGCCGAGATGTGTTCGGCCAAGGCGGCGGGACAGACGATCCTGATGTCCATCGGCGGGGCGGCGGCCGGCATCGACCTCAACTCGGCCTCCGTGGCCGACCGGTTCGTCGAGACGATCGTGCCGATCCTCAAGAAGTACAACTTCGACGGCATCGACATCGACCTGGAGACCGGGCTCACCGGCGGCGGCAGCATCAAGCAGCTCTCCGCCTCGCAGTCGAACCTCATCCGCATCATCGACGGCGTGCTCGCCAAGATGCCGTCCAACTTCGGCCTGACCATGGCCCCGGAGACGGCCTACGTCACCGGCGGCAGCGTCACCTACGGCTCGATCTGGGGCGCGTACCTCCCCATCGTGAAGAAGTACGCGGACAACGGCCGGCTCTGGTGGCTGAACATGCAGTACTACAACGGCAGCATGTACGGCTGCTCCGGCGACTCGTACCAGGCCGGCACCGTCCAGGGCTTCACCGCCCAGACGGACTGCCTCAACAAGGGCCTCGTCGTCCAGGGCACCACCATCAAGGTGCCCTACGACAAGCAGGCCCCGGGCCTGCCCGCGCAGCCCGGCGCCGGCGGCGGCTACATGTCGACGGGCCTGGTGTCGCAGGCGTGGAACAAGTACAGCGGCGCCCTCAAGGGCCTCATGACCTGGTCCCTCAACTGGGACGGCTCGCGCAGCTGGAGCTTCGGCAACAACGTCAAGGCCCTGCAAGGGCGGTGACGGAGCACGGACGCCGCCCCTGAGCCCCCGTCGAAGGGTTCAGGGGCGATCCGCGGGCCTCAGACCGCGCCCGGCGTCTTGCGGGTGGTCACGCTGAAGCGGTTCCAGACGTTGATGGTGGCGATCAGGGCGATGAGCTGGGCCAGCTCCTCGTCGTCGAAGTGGGCCGCCGCGCGCGCGTACACCGCGTCCGGCACGAAGCCGTCCGTCAGGACGGTCACCGCCTCGGTGAGCGCGAGCGCCGCCTGCTCCTTCTCGGTGTAGTAGCTCGCGGCCTCCTCCCAGGCGTTCAGGAGGTAGACCCGCTCCTCCGTCTCCCCGGCCTTGCGGGCCTCCTTGATGTGCATGTCCAGGCAGAACGCGCAGTGGTTGAGCTGCGAGGCGCGGATCTTGACCAGCTCCGCGATGACCGGGTCGACGCCCTTGCGGGCGGCGGCGTCGAGGGCGATGACCGCCTTGTAGGTGGCGGAGGGCATGGCCTCGGCCAGATCGATGCGCGGGGCGTGGCCGTGGGTGTTCTCGTTCGTCGTCATGGGTACGACGCTACGACCTCACTGGTCCAGCGGTATGGTCCATTTCCATGGCGGAATCGTGGGCCACTTTCGGCCGGGACCTGCACCTCGACCTGACCGGTCCGGGCGGCGTGCGCGCCGCGCTCACCCGCGCCCTGCGCGACGCCGTACGCACCGGGAGGCTGGCGCCCGGCACCCGGCTGCCGTCCTCCCGCTCCCTCGCCGCCGACCTGGCCCTGGCCCGCAACACGGTCGCCGACGCGTACGGCGACCTCGTCGCCGAGGGCTGGCTCACCGCCCGCCAGGGCTCCGGGACGCGCGTCGCGCACCGCACCGTGCCGCGGCCGGGCGCGGTCCGGGCCGCGCCGCCGGAGCGGGACCGGCGCCCCGCCCACGACCTGCGCGTCGGCACCGCCGACGCGTCCGCCTTCCCCCGCTCGGCGTGGCTCGCCGCCGGCCGCCGCGCGATCTCCGCCGCGCCGAACGACGCCTTCGGCTACGGCGACCCCTGCGGCCACCCCGCGCTGCGCGCCGCGCTCGCCGACTATCTGGCCCGCGCCAGGGGCGTACGGACCGACCCCGCGCGCATCGTGGTGTGCGCGGGCTTCATGCAGGGGCTGGCGGTGCTGGGGAGGGTGCTGCGGGCGCGCGGGGTGCGGGAGGCGGGCGTCGAGTCGTACGGGCTCTGGCTCCACCGCGACGTACTGCGCCGGGCCGGGCTGCGGACCGTACCGGTGACGGTGGACGGGCGCGGGGCGCGTACGGAGGAACTGGCCGCGCACAAGGGCGTACGGGCCGCCCTGCTCACCCCCGCGCACCAGTACCCGACCGGGGCCTCGCTGCACCCGGACCGGCGCGCGGCCGTCGTCGACTGGGCGTCGCGCACGGGCGCGCTGATCCTGGAGGACGACTACGACGGCGAATTTCGCTACGACCGGCAGCCGGTGGGCGCCCTGCAAGGGCTGGACCCGGAGCACGTCGTCTACTTCGGCACCGCCAGCAAGAGCCTGGCGCCCGCGCTGCGGCTGGCGTGGATGGCGCTGCCGGGACGGTTGGCGGACGAGGTCGCCGAGGTCAAGGGCGCGGGGGAGTGGGGGACGGGCGCCCTCGAACAGCTCACCCTCGCGGAGTTCATCGCCTCCGGCGCGTACGACCGCCACGTACGCGCGATGCGGCTGCGCTACCGGCGCCGCCGCGACCGGCTCGTCGCGGCGCTGACCGACCGCGCCCCGCACATCCGCGCCACCGGCATCGCCGCCGGCCTTCACGCCGTTCTCGAACTCCCGCCCGGCACCGAACAGTCCGCCATCCAGGCCGCCGCCTGGCAGGGCCTGGCCGTAGAGGGCCTGAACCGCTTCCGCTACCGCGCGCCGAACACTCCGCCGGGCGCTCCGCCGCACGCTCCGCCGGGCGCTCCAGCCGACGGGCCCGACGCGCTGGTCATCGCCTACGGCACTCCGTCCGAACACGCCTTTCCGGGGGTGCTGGAAGCGCTGCTGCGGTCGTTGCCGGGGCCGGTCTAGCGGCGATAGCCGTTCAGGCGGCTTCCGGCTGCTTCTGAAGCCGCCTGGAACGGGCGCGCCCGCAGGGCCGATCGGCGCCGCGTGAAGGAGTTCGCGTCAATCCGGCCGGCCACCGGACAGCAGGCCAAGGGCCCTCCGGGGCTCAGGCCCCCGTTCGGGTGGTATCCGCCGGGGCCTCGCCGAACCGCGCCAAGGCCAGCGCGCCGAGGATCGCGAGGACGAAGCCCGCGACGGCCAGCGGGGTCAGGCCCGCGCGCGTACGGTCGCCGAGCCAGGCCACCCCCACCAGCGCCGGGCCGACGGTCTCGCCGATGACCATGCCTGCGGTCGCCGCCGTCACCGAGCCGCGTTGGAGGGCGGAGGTGAGCAGGAGGAAGGCCGCGCCGCCGCCGACCAGCAGGGCGTACGAGGCCGGGTTGGCCAGCAGCGCCTCGGGCGTGAGGCCGTCGATGAGGCGGACCGCGACCTCCACCACGCCGAAGCCGATGCCCGAGCCGAGCCCCAGGACCGCCGCGCGGGCCCGGCCCGGCAGCCGGCCGGCCAGCGCCCCGATGCCCAGCACCGCCGCCGCGACGCACAGCACGCCGACGCGTAGCGCCGTGGAGCCCGTACGGTCGCCCTCCGCGCCCGAGGCGAGGCCCAGCATGGCGAGGCCGCCGCAGACCACGGCGACGGCCGCCCACTCCACGCCGCTGAGGCGGACGCGCAGCACCCGCGCGGCCACCACCGCCGTTACGGCGAGACTGGCGGCGAGGGCCGCGCCGACGGCGTAGATGGGCAGGGAGCGCAGGGCGACGAGTTCGAGGAGGAAGCCGAGCCCGTCGAGGCCGAGGCCCGCCACGTACCGCCACTGGCCGAGCGCGCGCAGCAGCAGCCGCGCGTCGACGCCCGAGCCGGTGCCGGGCGCGGTCGCGCGGGCGGCGACGGCCTGGAGGACGGACGCGGTGCCGAAGCAGACCGCCGAGCCGAGCGCACAGATCATTCCCAGGAGCACGCCCCGACTCTAGGGCCCGCGCCCGGACGCCTGGCCGGGGCCCTCGGGGCGGCTCCGCCGCGAGGGCGCGCTGAGCGTCGCGGAGCAGGCGGGAGTCCGACGGCAGGGCCTACCGCTGCACCTCGCGCACCCACGCCGTCAGCCCCGCCTCGAACCCCGCGCGCTCGGCCGGCGACAGGCCGTCCAGCGCGCGCAGCAGCGGTTCCCCGCGCCGGGCGACGAAGTCTTCGAGCAGCGGGCGGTACTCCTCGGACACGGACACCAGGACGCGGCGCCGGTTGGCCGGGTCCTCGGTGCGCTCGACGACCCCGGCCCGGCTCAGGCCACCGACCAGTTCGCTGGCGGTGGGCAGCGAGACGTGGAGCCTGCGGGCGATCTCGCTGACGGTCAGCGGCTGCCCGGCCAGCAGCTGGGGGAGCACGGCGCCATGGCGTGCTGTGAGCCCGCGCGTGTCCATCACCTCGCGCAGCCGTTCCGGCATGAGCTCGCGTACGGCCGTGCCGCGGTAGAAGGGTTCCAGGAGCGGTACGAGGCCGACGAGTTGGAGCTCTGCGGGCGTCGGCGACCGGGTCGCCCGTCCGGCGTCGGGGGTGTGCGGCATACTGCGAGTCTAGATGGTTCGGATTTTCTAACTATTCGACTTTCCGAAGGGTGTTGCCCATGCCTGCGGTCAGCTACAGCGACGCGTTGAACGAAGCCCTGGAACGCATGAACGACCTCGGATACGAGCGCGGCCAAGGCGTCGACCTCGCCAATCACGGCCCGATGGGCGCCGAGGCGCTGGCCCTGCTCGGGCAGGGGGACGAGGTGGCCCGCTGGGTGGAGCGCTACCGCCGCGCCATGGCCCACCACGAACCGCCCGCCGCCCGCTTCTCCATAGACCCCGCCGACGAGTCCTCCTGGCGGCCGGCGCTCGGCGAGTTCCACCGGGCCGGGGACTGGGAAGCGCTCTTCGCCCGCCAGCTCTCCGACGACCCCTGGCGCGAGGTGCTCGCGCGGTGGTGGCCCCGGCTGCTCCCCGGCCTGTTCGCCGGACTCACCCACGGCCTCATCCGCACCGCCCACGCCGTACGCGGCCTCTACGCCGCCGGCGACGCGCCGACCGCCCTCCAACTCAACGAACTCGCCCGCGGACTGGCCTACTGGGCGGCCCGCTACGCGGAACTGCCCGGCACACCGCGGCTGCGCGGCCCGTACAGCCTCTCCGCCGCCGTCGCCGCCCTGCCGCGCACGGCGGCGGACAGCCCGATGGGGCCCGCCGCCGTCCGGCGCCGCCTCGACACCCTGGACCGGCAGCCCGCCTACGGCGAGGCGCTGGAGTGGCTGGCCCCCGAGCAGGCGCCGCGGCTGCTGAGCGAGATGACGGCGCAGTTCGCCGACGTCTACCTCGGCCACCCCGAGGTCGCCCCCGTCCCGCTGATCCACGGAGTCACCGCCCCCGCCGCCGCCCGCATCGTCCTCCCGCACCTGCCGCACCCGCTGTACGAGCCGACGCTGGCCGCGCTCTGGCAGGTGCACGCGGCCTTCCTGGTGGCCTTCACCACGGACCGGCGCGACGAGGGAACCGAGGCGTGGCGGTCCGAGGGGGCCGAACCGCCGCCGCTGGACGAACTGGGCGCGCGGGCGGCCGAGCACGGCGACGAGCACGTCATCAAGTTCACCGAGGCGTGCCTGCGCGAGTACGCGCTGCGCCCGGACCCCCGCTACCCGGCCGCGGCGTTCGCGGCCCAGCGCCGCATTACCCCGCTGGACGAGGGGGGAGGCATCAAGGGCATACGGGCCTGAGGCGGGTTCGCGAACGTACGGGTCCGGGGCGGCGTCGGGGGCGTACGGGCCGGGGTGCGACTGGATGAGCCGGGTGAGCCGGGCGGGCCGACGCCTCACCACGAGGCGCCGGCCCAGCTCGCGTACGCGCAGCCGTCAGGCCAGCACCTCCCGCAGCTGCTCCAGCCCCCAGTCCAGGTCCTCCTTGCTGATCACCAGCGGCGGGGCGATGCGGATGGTCGAACCGTGCGTGTCCTTGACCAGGACGCCGCGCGCCATCAGCTTCTCGGAGATCTCGCGGCCGGTGCCCAGCGCCGGGCTGATGTCGACGCCCGCCCACAGCCCGCGCCCGCGCACCGCGTCGACCTTGCCGCCGCCGACCAGCAGCCCGAGCTCGCGGTGCAGGTGGTCGCCGAGCTCGGTGGCGCGCTGCTGGTACTCGCCGGTCCGCAGCATCGCGATGACTTCGAGGGCGACGGCGCAGGCCAGCGGGTTGCCGCCGAACGTCGAGCCGTGCTCGCCGGGGCGGTAGACGCCCAGGATCTCGTGCGAGGCGACCACCGCCGAGACGGGGACGACGCCGCCGCCGAGCGCCTTGCCGAGGACGTACATGTCGGGGACGACGTCCTCGTGCTCGCAGGCGAAGGTCCGGCCCGTGCGGCCGAGGCCGGACTGGATCTCGTCGGCGATGAACAGGACGTTGCGCGACCGGGTCAGCTCGCGGACGCCCGCGAGATAGCCCGGCGGCGGTACGAGCACGCCGGCCTCGCCCTGGATCGGCTCCAGGAGCACGGCCACCGTGTCGTCGTCGACGGCCGCCTCCAGCGCGGCCAGGTCGCCGTACGGGACGATCTCGAAGCCCGGCGTGTACGGGCCGAAGTCCGCGCGGGCCTCCTCGTCGGTGGAGAAGCTGACGATGGTGGTGGTGCGGCCGTGGAAGTTGTTGTCGGCGACGACGATTTTCGCCCGGCCGTCCGGTACGCCCTTCACCCGGTAGCCCCACTTGCGCGCGGTCTTGACGGCCGTCTCGACGGCCTCCGCGCCCGTGTTCATCGGCAGCACCATCTCCTTGCCGCACAGCGCGGCGAGTTCGGTGCAGAATTCCGCGAACCGGTCGTGGTGGAACGCGCGCGAGGTGAGGGTCACCCGCTCCAGCTGGGCCTTGGCGGCGTCGATCAACCGCCGGTTCCCGTGGCCGAAGTTGAGCGCCGAGTACCCGGCGAGCATGTCGAGGTAGCGGCGGCCCTCGACGTCGGTCATCCAGGCGCCGTCGGCGGTCGCGACGACGACCGGCAGCGGGTGGTAGTTGTGCGCGCTGTGCTGCTCGGCGGCGGCGATGCTGCGTTCCGTGGAGGTCGCGGAAGTCAATGTGTGCTCCGTTCGTATCGGGGCCCGTCCTGTGCTCATTTGTATCGCCGCGCGCCCGGAAAAGGGAGATCCTTCGCGAATGCGGGCGCCGCACAGGAGGAGTTGATCCGGCCTATATGCTCCGTTATTTTCCCCGGATGCGATCGAAACTGTTTGCGAAGCTCAGGGGGGCGCCGACCGCGCGCGAGGGCTCGGGCCGTCGCACCGCCACGGCGCTGCTGACCGGACTCACGCTCGTCGGGGGATTCGCCGCCGCCCAGCCGGCCGCGGCCGACGCGGCTGCCGCGCCCGAAGCCGCCGCGCCCAAGCTGGTGAAGGAAAGCCAGGATCGGACCAGGACGTACCACCTCAACATCGACTGGAAGAACGACTACGACAACCTCGGCAAGGCCGTCACCGGGCTGGAGAAGTCGGGGGCCGTCAAGACCGCGAGCGCGCTGAGCGTGGCCCAGTCCGCGCAGCACACCGGACGCAAGGGGCTCTGCCACAACACCGAGCTCGACGGAACGCTCAAGTGGGACGGGTTCTGCTGGGACCCGAAGGACGACGCGGGCAAGGACTGGACGCCCCAGGGGCTGACCGGTTCGCACGACGCCAACCGGACCGGCACCATCGACGGCCACCACCTGTACGTCGCCAGCTGGCACGGCGCGGGCGGCAACAAGGGGCACCGGGTCTCCATCGCGGAGTCCGACGGCACCAAGATGACGTACGGCCACGTCCTTCTCGTCCGCCCGACCGGCGGGGCGCAGGGCTTCGCGCCGGTGGACGGCCGGCACGCCGACGGCGTCGTCTGGTACGGCAGCAAGCTCCTCGTCGCCAACGGCAACGAGCTGGAGGTCTACGACATGCGTCACCTGTGGAAGATGGACAGCCGCGAGGAGCGGGTCGGCATGTCGGGCGGCAAAGCGTCCGCCCGCTGGCACGACTGGGCGCTGCCCATGGTCGCCCGCTACACGACCGGCCCGCGCGACGGAGCGCCGGGCGCGTGCGAGCCCGGCGGCCCCGGCACCATCTGCCTCAGCTCGCTGAGCCTGGACCGCGCCTCCGGCACCCTGGTCTCCGGCGAGTTCACCAAGCACCACGGCGGCGGCCGCATCGCCCGCTGGTCGCTGGACGAGGCGACCGCCATGCCGAAGTCCACCACCTCCGACAACGTCGGCACCGCGCAGGCGTCGGTCTCGTACGTCTCTCCCGTCTCCGACATGCAGGGCGTCGCCTCCGACGGCGAAACCTTCTACATGGCGGGCCTGTGCCCCGGCGACGACCCGGAGAAGGACGCCCAGTACTCGTGCCTCCAGTACGCGGCGCCGGGCGGTGAGGTCCGTACGCTCACCAAGGGCCCCATCTACACCCAGAACCTGTCCTGGGACCCGAACGCCAAGCGCCTGTGGGGCCTGAACGAGCGGCCGGGCAAGACGGTCGTCTTCTCCATCAAGACCACGCGGTAGTACGCGCCGCCACGAGGCGCGGGCCCGGCCGCGCTCACCCGTCGCTGCTGCCGAACGCAGTGGGCGGCGTGAGCTCGTCGGGACTGGCGAGGCCCGTGAAGAGCGGAGTGCGTCTGGGTTGCGATTCGGCCACGAACCCTTCTGAGGGGTCGGAAGGTTGGATTCCGGGCGATCGTCGAGTCATGCCAGAACGTGCCGACAAGCAGTCCTCCGGCGTAGAGCGCGCCCTCACCGCAGGCTGTCTCCTGTTTCTCGTACTGGTGGCGGTGGTGGCGGCCGGGCTGTTGGTCTTCCTCGTGGCCGCCGCCCGGCGGTTGGGCCGGGACACCGGCGGCGGGAAGACGGCGACGACCGGCGAGCCGGCCCTGGACTGGGGGCCGGTGCTGGGCTCCGGCTCTCTGGCCCTGGCGGCCGGCGTAACGGCGGTCCTGCTGCTGCGGGGCGGCCGCCGAATCGGGTACGTGCTGCTGACGCTCTGCGTTCTCCTGACAGTCCGAACGCTGGGGTCCTTGTCCTGAGGCAGGCGCCATCAAAGACGCCTTGGCATCGAAGGACCTGGTGCGGGCACGGACCTCTTCGACCTCTTCGACCTCTTCACGCCGTACGTGCTCGTGCCCCGCCCCGTAGAATGGCGGGGCACATCGCGACTGGCGCGCGTGGAAGAGACCACGAGGGAACGGTGTGCGGCAACCGCCACGAGGTGCCGCCCGCCTGGGCACCCCGGGAGACCGACCGGAACACCGATCGCCCCGGAGGACGCCATGACCACGCCCGCGCACTCATCCGTACCGCAGCAGTCCGCATCGCACCCCGCCCTGGCCGCCGCCGACCCCGAACTCGCGGCGCTCGTCGGCGCGGAGGAGCGGTTGCAGGCCGACACCCTGCGCATGATCGCCAGCGAGAACTACGTGTCGGCGGCCGTGCTCGAAGCCACCGGCACCGTCCTCCAGAACAAGTACAGCGAGGGCTACAGCGGCAAGCGGTACTACGAGGGCCAGCAGAACATCGACCTCGTCGAGAACCTCGCCGTCGATCGCGCCAAGCGGCTCTTCGGCGTCGAACACGCCAACGTCCAGCCGTACTCGGGCTCGCCCGCGAACCTCGCCGTCTACCTCGCCTTCGCCGCGCCCGGCGACACGGTGCTCGGCATGTCGCTGCCGATGGGCGGCCACCTCACGCACGGCTGGGGCGTCTCGGCCACCGGCAAGTGGTTCAAGGGCGTGAGCTACGGCGTACGCGCCGACACCGGGCGCACCGACCTCGACGAGGTCCGCGACCTCGCCCGCAAGGAACGCCCGAAGATCATCTTCTGCGGCGGCACGGCCGTGCCCCGCACCATCGACTTCGCCGCCTTCGCGGAGATCGCCCGCGAGGTGGATGCCGTCCTCGTCGCCGACATCGCCCACATCGCCGGGCTGGTGGCGGGCGGCGCGCACCCCTCCCCGGCGCCGTACGCCGACGTCATCTCCACCACCACCCACAAGACCCTGCGCGGCCCGCGCGGCGCGATGCTCATGTCCCGGTCCGCCCGCGCCAAGGCCCTCGACAAGGCCGTCTTCCCCGGCCTCCAGGGCGGCCCCCACAACCACACCACCGCCGCCATCGCCGTCGCCCTCCACGAGGCGGCCCAACCCGCCTTCCGCGACTACGCGCACGCCGTCGTCGCCAACGCCAAGGCCCTCGCCGAGGCGCTCCTCGCCCGCGGCTTCGACCTGGTCTCCGGCGGTACGGACAACCACCTCATCCTGCTCGACCTCACCTCCCGCGACGTGCCGGGCAAGGTCGCCGCCAAGGCCCTGGACCGGGCCGGGATCGTCGTGAACTACAACACCGTCCCGTACGACCCGCGCAAGCCCTTCGACCCCTCCGGCATGCGTATCGGCACCCCCTCCCTCACCTCCCGCGGCCTCACCGCCGACCACATGCCGGCGGTCGCGGAATGGATCGACCGCGGAGTGCGCGCGGCGCGCGCCGGTGACGAGGCGGCTCTCGCCGCGATCCGATCCGAGGTCGGGGAACTGATGGCCGCGTATCCGGCCCCTGGCCTGCCGCTCGCCGACGAGGGCTGACGGGGGCTGACGCCTTGGCGGTCCCCCGGGGGTTCCGGGGGACCGCTCGGGACCGGAGCGGACCCGGCCGGCGCTCCCAGTGCAATGATTACGATCATGGATGAAGGCAGACAGAAGCGAATATTCTTCGGCACGCTCTTGGGGATGGTCCTCGCGGCCTACTTACCGACTGGCATCACCCTGGGGGAACGGCCGATCGTGTCGCTGTTCGTCGGCGGCATAGTTTTCTCGATCGTCAACAAGCTGATCTTGACCTACCCGAGCGAGATCAGGAGCGCGCCGCCCATCACGCTGCTCATCCTCGGTCTCGTAGGAATCGTCCAGGACAGCCTGATCTGGCTGCTCGCCTCTTGGCTGGTGGGCACCCAGTTGGAGGCCGGTCTTCACGTCGACGGCTTTGGAGGAGCTTTGTTGGGCGGTGTTGTTGTCCGGGCCGCAGCCTTGGCCTGCCTCGCGATCCCGACGCGGAAGGCGAAGCAGACGAGTGATTCGTAGTCGGGTGTAACTCTTCTTCAGGAAAGCGCCGAGCCGGCAGAGCGCTTGTCGGGGGGGCATAGGCCGGGCGGGGCTGGACGAGTACGACGGCGCGCTCTCGGAAGATCAGCGCAAGTACACACGCTGCCAATCGGCGGACCTCATGTCCTGGGCCGCGTCGGCGAGTTCGATCGCCGACGCGGTCTTGAGTTTCGCCCGCGTGGTGTCGACCCACTCCTGCGCGTTGCTGTAGCCCTGTTCGAGGTACTCGATCCCCTGGATCATGCATTCCAGCTTGTCCGCGTCATGAGCGACCATGACCTCCAGCGAGTTGCCGGTCTCGTACTCCTCGACGACGGCTCGGATACCCGCGGCGACCGACGGGTGCGCGTTCGCGACCTGGTCGGCCGTGACGTCCTCGTTCCTCGCCGCCTTCAGGTAGCGGCGGCCGACCCAGGGAATGTCGCCGATACGTGTTTCCTGTGTGTCGTGGAACGTGCACAGCAGCGCCACCTGCGCGGGGTCCGCGCCTTCCAGCATGGCCAGAACCGACCCGATGACCGCGGTACGGAAACTGTGCTCCGCGATCGTTTCCGGGTCCTTGACACCGACGATCCACCAGCCCGACCGCTTAGCGCGCTTCAGCGCTCCCATTTCCATGAGGTAGCTCATGGAGCCCTTGGCGTGCTGATCGTCACTCATGCGGCCGTCCTTCCGGAAGGAACATGGATAGCTGAGTCCCAGACCGTATTGCACTGCGTCATTGCGCGGCGTCGAGCTCGCGTCGGGACTGTTGTGACACCACGCCGCTGTCGAACAGTCGCTCTACTGGAGCCCGCCGCGGCGCACCGCGTCGATCAGTTCGCCGGTCTGTGCGTAACTCAACAGCAGGGCCGGACCGGAGGGGTTCTTGCTGTCTCGCACCGCGACGACCTGCTGTCGCCTGTCGACCACGCCGAACTCGACGCAGTCGGACTGAGCGCCGGACGCCGACGACTTCCACCACGTCACGGGAAGAGCCGAGGCGTCTTCGATATGGCCCATGATGCTTGGCCCCTTATCTCTGCGATCCGTTTGCGTTTCCGACACGTCGGCACGCTGTCGCATGGGGAACAGGAGCGCCTCTGGTTCAGGCGGCAGCCACGAGTTGCCGTGCTCGTTCGTTGAAGTCGGCGACGAGCCTGTGCGTGCCGAAGGGTTTCATCCGGCGCTGAAGATCTTGTACGGCTTCGACGCAGCGCGAGGACTTCACCTGCCGGGAGAGGGACAGGGTGCGCACTCCGGCTGCGTGAGCGGCTTCCAGGTCGTTGCGCTGCAAGTGGGATGCGGCCAACGCGGCGTGCGACATCGCCCCCCGACGCGCTCGCTTCTGCATCTTCGCGTGCTCGATGGACCGGCGGGCATGTACGTCCGCCAGCTCGGCGTCGCCCAGGTCCCGGAAGGTGTTCGCGTGCTCTCCGTGCAGGTAGGCGGGGTCGATGAACAGCGCCCACTCCTGTTCCCGATCCGGCTGTACCTGCTCGAACGAGGCTTCGGACCTGGCTACGGCACCAGCTGCCGAGCGCTTGTCACCGAGCTTGGCGAGGGCTCGGGCTTCCAGGCACCAGAGGTCGGCCATGCAGGCGTTCGAGGCCCCCTTGGCCAGCCCCGCCCGCCCCGCTTGCGCCAGTCGCCGTCCCTCGGCCGGGTTGCCGAGCAGCGTTGCCTGGTCCGCCATCCCCGCGAGCACGTGCGCCCCGAGCGCCGTGTTATGTGATTCCTCCGCAAGCCTCAGCGACTGAATGAGGTACTTCTGCGCGGTGCTGTTCTCTCCGTTGTCGTAGGCCATCCACCCGAGCAGATACGTCTGCTCGGCCGCCGCTTCGCACAGGGCGCGGCGCACGGTGTCGGTGTGCGTCCTGCGCAGCAGTGGGTAGACATGGGCGTTCATGTACGCGGCGAGGCTCAGCCGACCGGACCCGCCGCCTTGGAAGATGTCCATCTTCTGAAACTCGCCGAACATGTTCCGTACGGCGGTGACGTCTTCCAGTCGGACCCGCGGGCCTGGTGCAGGTTCTTGGTCCAGGACGCTCAGCAACCAGTCGCGGGAGGGTCCTACACCCGCGACCGCAGCGAACGGCGCTGCTGCAAGGAATGCGCGTCGGTCCACGTCAGCTCTCCCCAAGTCGGCGACGGTTTCAACGGTAGCCGCGAACGATGCGTTGTACATGAGCAGTTCGCCCGCCCTACTGCTGTCGCCGTACCCGAGGTCGTACGTCGTGATCCGGTAGCCGAAGTGTTCCGAGAACACGTCGGCGATGATGTCCGGGATGGGCAGTCGTGGCATATCGCCTTCGAGCCAACGGCGGATACCGGTCTTGTCCGGCATGACGTGCGGCTGGTTCCACTCCAGGGCCTTGGAACGTACGCACCGTGCCAGCTCCCCGTTGGTCATCCTGGAGCGTTGCAGGTACTCGGCGAGCTTGTCATTCGGCTTCTTCATCCCTCTGCCTTCCGCCGCGGGAGGGGGGAAAGGGACACCCTTCGACACCCCCTCAGACGGTAGCGCCGGAGATGGCGCGACTGTTGGCTGGACGAACGAACTGAACCGGCATGGGCGGGAAGTACGCGACGATGGCGAACAGCGCCGCAAGCGACAAGGCGATCCGCAACACCCTCGACTCCGAATTCACCGGGCCGAATTGCCAGGCCGCCGCTGCTCTCCCTTCCCATGCCCCGGGAATACCTGGTGCTCGGGTACTCCTCGACGACACGTCCACGCCTCCGGAGCCGGGGGCGCGAGATGCAGCCGCGATCGTTCATGAGCGTCCGGATGACGAGCTGTGCTGTCGACCGATGGGGCCGCCTCCACAGCTCATGCTCGCCGGCACCCCGGAATCCGTGCACGCCGCCAGGGCGTACGCCCGTGAGTTCGTCGGTTTCCACGTGCCCGAGGTGGAGCGGGACCGTCTCGATGACGTGCTGCTCGTCGTTTCCGAGCTGGTCACGAACGCCGTCCGGTACGGCACGGAACCGGGCGACTCGCTCCTCGTCGTCCTCGACGCCGAGCCGGGGCGGGTGCGTATCGAGGTGCACGACACCCGGCGGCGGCCGCCGCGCCGGCGGCCGGAGTCGGTGGAACGCCGGCGCGGCCACGGTCTGCTCATCGTCGAGGCGCTCGCGGAGTGGGGCGTCGGGGAGCGTCCGATGGGCAAGGTCGTGTGGGCGGTCGTGCGGTGGTGACCTCGGTCGAGGCGGAAGCCGTGGCCGTACTCGGCAGGGAGCGGCGCGGCCACGGCGGGCGGTGAGGTCTGCGTCACGGTTGTGAGGGGGCAGGGGGAGGCCCCGCTCGTGCGGCGTGCGGGTGGGGCGCGTTGTGGCCGGGGGAATGAGCCCCCGGCTCCTGGGAGCTTCTTGCGGTGGTGACGCCGCCGGACCGAGAACACTCCGGTACCTGAGACAATGGGGCCATGGCCCTCGATCGTCCCCGCGTTCTCTCCGGCATCCAGCCCACCGCAGGCTCCTTCCACCTCGGCAACTACCTCGGCGCGGTGCGCCAGTGGGTGGCGCTGCAGGAGACGCACGACGCCTTCTACATGGTTGTCGACCTGCACGCGATCACCGTGCCGCAGGACCCCGCGGAGCTGCGCGCCAACACCCGGCTCGCGGCGGCTCAGCTGCTGGCGGCTGGGCTGGACCCGGCGCGGTGCACGCTCTTCGTGCAGAGCCACGTGCCCGAGCACGCGCAGCTCGCCTGGGTGATGAACTGCGTGACGGGCTTCGGCGAGGCGTCGCGGATGACGCAGTTCAAGGACAAATCGGCCAAGCAGGGCGCCGACCGCGCGACCGTCGGCCTCTTCACGTACCCGATCCTCCAGGTCGCGGACATCCTGCTGTACCAGGCCCACCAGGTCCCCGTCGGGGAGGACCAGCGCCAGCACATCGAGCTGACCCGCGACCTCGCGGACCGGTTCAACGCCCGTTTCGGCGAGACGTTCACGGTCCCCGCGCCGTACATCCTCAAGGAGACGGCGAAGATCTACGACCTCCAGGACCCGACGGCGAAGATGAGCAAGTCGGCCGCCAGCCCCAAGGGCCTGGTCAACCTGCTGGACGAGCCGAAGGTCTCCGCGAAGAAGATCAAGAGCGCCGTCACCGACACGGACACGGTGATCCGCTTCGACGCCGAGAAGAAGCCGGGCGTCAGCAACCTCCTCACCATCCACTCCACGCTCACCGGCACCGACATCCCGGAACTGGAGCGGCGGTACGAGGGCAAGGGCTACGGTGCGCTGAAGACCGAGCTCGCGGAGATCCTGGTCGACTGGGCGACCCCGTTCCGCGAGCGCACCCAGGAATATCTGGACGACCCCGAGACGCTGGACTCGATCCTGGCCAAGGGCGCGGAGAAGGCCCGTACGGTCGCCGCGGAGACCCTGGCCCAGGCGTACGAGAGGGTGGGCTTCCTGCCCGCCAAGCACTGAACGCCGCCGACACCGAACGCCGCATACCGAACGTGACACAGCCGGCACAGCCGCCCAGGCCCCCGCACGGGGGCCCTACGGCCCGTGCGCACAGGACCGTGGAACCTGGCCGCGAGGACGGCCCGGACGCCACACTGGCATCGCAGACGCACCGGAGGGAGAACGCAGTGGGGACCGTAACGCTCGGCGTTTCGATCGCGGTCCCGGAGCCGTACGGCAGCTTCCTCCAGGGGCGGCGCGCGAGCTTCGGGGACCCGGCCGCGCACGCCATCCCCACGCACATCACCCTGCTGCCGCCCACCGAGGTGGACGCCGCGGTGCTGCCGGAGATCGAGGAGCACCTCGCGGAGGTCGCGGCCGCCGGCCGCCCCTTCCCCATGCGGCTCAGCGGCACCGGCACGTTCCGCCCGCTGTCGCCCGTCGTCTTCGTCAACGTGGTCGAGGGCAGCTCCGCCTGCGCCTGGCTCCAGAAGCGGGTGCGGGACGCCTCCGGGCCCGTGGCGCGCGAGCTCCAGTTCCCGTACCACCCGCACGTCACCGTCGCCCACGGCATCTCCGAGGAGGCCATGGACCGGGCGTACGAGGAGCTGGCGGACTTCGAGGCGGCCTGGACGATCAACGGCTTCGCGCTGTACGAGCAGGGCGCGGACGCCGTCTGGCGGCTCGACCGCGAGTACCCCTTCGGCGAGGGCCGCGCCGCCTCGCTGCCGCGCCAGGCCGGCCTCTCCCGGCCGCCCGCCGCCTCCCGATAGATCAGGCGCCCGGATCAGACCGGCAGCCGCCTGAACACCCCGCGCGGTACGTGCCGCAGCACCGCCATCACCGCCCGTAGCGAACCCGGCACCCACACGATCTCGTCGCGCCGCCGCAGCCCCGTCTCGACCGCCTCCGCGACCGCCTCCGGGTCCGCCGCCAGCGGCGCCTCCTTCAGGTGCGCCGTCATCCGGGTCCGTACGAAGCCGGGGCGGACGACCAGCACATGGACGCCCGTACCGTGCAGCGCGTCGCCGAGGCCCTGCGCGAAGGCGTCCAGCCCCGCCTTGCTGGACCCGTAGACGAAATTGGCGCGCCGCGCCCGCTCCCCGGCCACCGAGGAGAGCACGACGAGCGAGCCGTGCCCCTGCGCGCGCAGCGCCTTGGCGCACACCAGCCCGGCGCAGACCGCGCCCGTGTAGTTGGTCTGCGCGACGCGCACGGCGGTCAGCGGCTCCTCCTCGGCGCGCGCCTGGTCGCCGAGCACCCCGAAGGCGAGCAGCACCAGGTCGATGTCGCCCTCCGCGAACACCTTGCCCAGCACCTCCTCGTGCCGCTCCGGGGCGAGGGCGTCGAAGGGGACCGTACGGACCTCCGCGCCCAGCTCCCGCAGGTGGTCCGCGGCCGCCTCCAGGGCGGGGGAGGGGCGGCCCGCCAGCCAGACCGTACGGGCGCGGCGGGCGATCAGGCGGCGGGCGGTGGCGAGGGCGATCTCGGACGTGCCGCCGAGGATCAGCAGGGACTGGGGGGAGCCGAAGGCGTCCTTCACGGGGTGCTCCATTCACGGGACGGGGACGGGGACGGGGACGGGACGGATCGAGGCCGGGCGTCGGCCTCACAGCGACAAGCGGCGGGCCAGGTCGGAGACGAACACGCCGCGCGGATCGGTCGCGGCGCGCAGCGCCCGGAACTCCGCCAGCCGCGGATACATCGCCGCCGCCAGCTCCGGCCGCAGCCGGGAGTCCTTCGCGAGGTACACCCGGCCGCCGGCCGCCGCGACCTCCTCGTCGAGCCCGTCCAGGAACGCGCCGAGCCCCGGCAGGGCGGCCGGGATGTCCAGCGCGAGGGTCCAGCCGGGCATCGGGAAGGACAGCCACCCCGGGTCGCCCGCGCCGAACCGCTTGAGCACGGCGAGGAAGGACGGGCAGCCGCGCCGCGAGATGCGTTCCACGATGCGGCGCAGGGTGTGCTCCTGCCCGTGCCCGACGACGAACTGGTACTGCACGAAGCCGCGCGGCCCGTAGATCCGGTTCCAGTGCGGCAGGCCGTCCAGCGGATGGAAGAACGCGGAGAGCTTCTGGAGCTCGCCGGTGCGGCGGCGGGGCGCCCTGCGGTACCAGAGCTCGTTGAAGAGGCCGACCGAGCCGCGTCCCAGCAGCCCCGGCGGCACGGCGCGGGGGGCCGCCGGGAGGCTGCCGGGGCGGAACTCCAGGGGCGTACGGGCGGCGCGCGCGCCCAGCGCGGCCGGCGGCGCGTGGTCGCCGCGGGTCAGGACCGACCGGCCGATGGCGGCGCCGCGGGCGAGGAGGTCGATCCAGGCGACGGAGTAGCGGTAGCGGTGGTCCGCCTCGGCCATCCGGGCCATGAGGTCGTCGAGGTCGCGGGCGCGCTCGGTGTCCACGGACATCAGCGAGGTCTCCACCGGCAGCAGCTCCACGCTCGCGCGCAGCACGACCCCGGTGAGCCCCATGCCGCCCGCGGTGGCCTGGAAGAGGTCGTCGCCGGGGGTGAGCGTGCGGATCTCGCCGTCGGCCGTGAGGAGGTCGAGGGAGCGCACGTGGCGGCAGAAAGAACCGGCGCCGTGGTGGTTCTTGCCGTGGATGTCCGCGCCGATGGCCCCGCCGACGGTGACATAGCGGGTGCCGGGGGTGACGGGCACGAACCAGCCGAGCGGCAGCAGCACCCGCATCAGCCGGTGCAGGCTCACGCCCGCGTCGCAGACGACCAGGCCCGCGACGGCGTCGATGGCGCGGACGCGGTCGAGGCCAGTCATGTCGAGGACGGCGCCGCCGGCGTTCTGCGCGGCGTCGCCGTAGGCGCGGCCGAGGCCGCGGGCGATGGCGCCGCGCGCTCCGCACTCCCGCACCGCCCGCGCCGCCTCCTCGTCGCTGCGGGGCCGCAGCGTGCGGGCGGCGGTGGGCGCGGTCCGGCCCCAGCCGGTGAGGGGGACGAGGGCGGGGGAGGCCGGTGCGGGGTGAGCCGGTGCGGGGACGGTCTCGGCAGCCATGGGCGCGACCGTATCGCCAGGAAGGCCCCCTATGGGTTAAATGTCGCGCATTGCCCGGAAAAAAGTGATTAATGGTGTGAGGGAGAGGGGCGGGGAGCCGTACGACCGGACGCCGACGGAGAACGGAACGAGGTGGCCCCGCTGTCCCCCGAAGAGCTGGACTTCCGCCTGCTCACCGCGGTCCGCGACCGCGCCGCCGACCCCCGCGTGGCCGCAGCCGCCCGCGCCCTGTCCCGCGGCGGCGAACACGGCGCGCTGTGGCTCGCCGCCGGAGCCGCCGCCGCTGCCGCCGACCCCGTACGCCGCGCCGCCTGGCTGCGCGGCACCGCCCTGATAGCCGCCGCGCACCTGGCCAGCATGGGCGCCAAGCGCGTCGTACGACGCCCCCGGCCGCCGCTCACGGGCCGCCGCGCCCCGCTCGTACGGACCGCGGGCCGCCACTCCTTCCCCAGCTCGCACGCCGCGTCGTCGGTCGCGGCAGCCGTGGCCTTCGCCGCCCTCGCCCCGCCCATGACCAGGCGGTACGTGCGGGTGACGGCGGCGGCGATGTGCGCGTCCCGGCTCCTGGTGGGCGTCCACTACCCGACGGACGTGGCGGCGGGCGCGCTCCTGGGCGGGCTCACGGCGGGGGCGGGACGGCGGTGGGCGGTCGGGGACGGGGTCGGAGGCGGGGACGGAAGCGGGGCCGGGGAGGGTGCGGGCCTGATGCGTACGAGGCCGGTGCGTAGCGGGCCGGGACGTACGAGGCCGGTGCGTACCGGCCTGGGGAGCCGCCGGTATGGGTGAACCCGCCGCGGTCCTCGAAGAACCCCAGCCGCCCCCCGCCGCCGCCCCGACCGGCCGGGCGCGGGCGGCCGGGTTGCCGGTCGGGCTCGTGAAGACCGCCCGCCCCCGGCAGTGGATCAAGAACGTGCTCGTCGTCGCGGCCCCGGCCGCCGCCGGACGGCTCGCCTCCCTCCACGTCGCGTCCCAACTGGCCGTCGTCTTCGTCCTGTTCACCGCCGCCGCGTCCGCCGTCTACCTGATCAACGACGCGCGCGACGCCGAGGCCGACCGCGCGCACCCCGACAAGTGCCGCCGCCCCGTCGCCGCCGGCCAGGTGCCCGCGGGCCTCGCGTACGCCGTCGGCGGGCTGCTGGCCGTACTCGCCCCGGCGGCGGCCGTGGCGCTGTGCAACCCGGCGACGGCCGGACTCCTCGGCGCGTACGTCCTGATGCAGCTCGCGTACTGCATGTCGCTCAAACACGTGCTCGTCGTCGACCTCGCGGTCGTCACCACGGGGTTCCTGATGCGCGCCATGATCGGCGGGGTGGCGCTGGCCATCCCGCTCTCGCGCTGGTTCCTGATCACGGCGGGGTTCGGCGCGCTCTTCATGGTGGCCGCCAAGCGGTACTCCGAGGCGCTGCTGATGGCGGAGCGCGGCGGCCAGTCGCGCGCCCTGCTGCGTGAGTACACCACCGGCTACCTGCGGTTCGTCTGGCAGCTGGCGGCAGGGGTCGCGGTCCTCGCCTACTGCCTGTGGGCGCTGGAGGGCGACCGCGCGGTGGACGGCGGCTCGCTGCCCTGGCGGCAGCTGTCGATGGTGCCGTTCATCCTCGCCGTGCTGCGGTACGCGGTCTTCGCCGACCGGGGCACGGCCGGCGCGCCCGAGGACGTGGTACTGCGGGACCGGGGGCTGGCCGTCGTCGCCGTGGTGTGGATGACGCTGTACGGGCTGGCGGTCGCGGGGCTGTGAGTGGGGGCCGTGGATGAGCGCGGGCTCCGCGCGGCCCGCGGGGCTCGCCGGGCGGGCGCGGGCGATGCTGCCGGAGGCGGCCGGGTTCGCGCTGGCGGGGCTGGCCGCGTACGCCGCCGACCTCGGGCTCTTCCTGTGGCTGCGCGGCCCGGCCGGGCTCGGCCCGCTGACGGCGAAGACGCTGTCGTTCGCGGCGGGCTGCACGGTGGCGTACCTCGGCAACGCCATCGGCACGTACCGCCGCCGCGCCGCCGCCGTGGGCGGGGTCCGCCGGGTCCGCCGGTTCGCGGTCTTCTTCGCCGTGAACGTCGCGGGCGCGCTCGTACAACTCCTGTGTCTGGCGCTCTCGCACTACGGTCTCGGCCTCACCTCGGCCCGCGCGGATGCCGTATCCGGCGCCGGGATCGGGATGGCGCTGGCGACGTGTCTGCGGTTCTGGGGTACTCGGACGCTGGTCTTCCGGGCGGAGCGGGTTCCGGAGGGGGAGGCCGGGCGGGTTCCGGCGGGGGAAACCGGGCAGGTCCCGGCGGGCGAGTGACCGCCGGAGAAGGAAGGGACGCGGAGAAGGAAGGGACGCGGCGAAGGGAGAGGGGCGGGGAACGGAGGCGCGGAACGGGCGCGGGGAACCGGCGCGGGGAGCCGACGCTGGGAGGGGCGACTGGCATGAACGCCGACAAAAGGGATAGGTGTGGATCATGGATTGGTTGACCCGGCTGCCATGGATCGGCCCCGTGATCGCCCGGCTGATGCGCACCCACGCGTGGCGCTCGTACGAGACGCTGGAACGGGTGAAGTGGGCCCGGCTGGCGGCCGCGATCACCTTCACCAGCTTCCTCGCCCTCTTCCCGCTGATCACGGTGGGCGCGGCCATCGGGGCGGCGCTGCTCAGCAAGCAGCAGATGCGCGACCTCCAGCACAAGCTCGCGGAGCAGGTGCCGGGCATCTCCGGCCAGCTCGACCTCAGCTCCCTCGTCGACAACGCCGCCACGGTCGGCGTCGTCGCGGGCGCGCTGCTGCTGTTCACCGGCATCGGCTGGGTCAGCTCGCTGCGCGAGTGCCTGCGCGCCGTCTGGGAGAGGGAGGAGGACCCGGGCAACCCCATCGTCCTCAAGCTCAAGGACGCCGTCGTCCTGCTGGGCCTGGGCGGGGTGGCCCTCGTCTCCTTCGGCGCGTCCGCCTTCGCGTCCTCGGCGGTGGGCTGGGTGGCCAAGCAGATCGGCCTGGCGGAGGGCGGCGTGGGCAGCGCGCTGCTCTCGGTGGCCGGCTTCTGCTTCGCGGTGCTCGCCGACTTCGCCCTGATGATCTACGTACTCACCCGCCTGCCCGGCGTCTCCCCGCCGCGCCGCCGCATGGTCGTCGCCGGCCTCATCGGCGCCATCGGCTTCGAACTGCTGAAGCTGCTGCTCAGCGGCTATCTCCAGGGCGTCGCGGCGAAGAGCATGTACGGCGCGTTCGGCACCCCGATCGCCCTGCTGCTGTGGATCAGCTTCACGGCAAAACTGACGCTGTTCTGCGCGGCGTGGACGGCCACCCCGTCCGCTTCGGCGGGGGAGGCGACCGCCGACGCCGACGCCGACGCGCCGGAGGCGCGGCCCGCCGCTACGGCCCCGCCGTCGGCCGCCTCCAGCGGGGCCACGGCTGTCGGCGACTGAGGCCGCCCGGCGGGCGGGGGCTTTCGGCGCGAGACCGGTTCGTGGTCCCGGCGCGGCCCCGGTTCGTGGTCCCGGCGCGAGCCCGGTTCGTGGTCCCGGCGCGGCCCGTCGGCGCTCAGGAGCGGCGGCGGAGCGGCCAGCGGCGGTGGACCAGGTACGCGGCGGCGGCCAGGACCACCACGGCTCCTCCCGCGATGCCCAGGGCGGTGCCCATGCCGCCGCCACCGGAACCGGCGACCGACGCCTGAGCGCCGCCCCGGTTCTTGGCGCCGGCCTTGCCGCCGGACTTGTCGCCCACGCCCTCCGGCGGCACCAGCATGCCCACCGGCTTGACGTGCCCGGCCGCCGCGAAGCCCCAGTCGAGCAGCCTGGCGCTCTCCTTGTAGACCTCGTCGGCCTCCGCCTTCTGCGGGTTCATGACCGTGACCAGCAGCTTCCGCTCACCGCGCTGCGCGACGCCGGTGAACGTGGACCCGGCGTTGGTCGTGTAGCCGTTCTTGACGCCCGCGATGCCCTTGTACGGCTGGATGCCGTGCCCGATGTCGCCGACGAGTAGCCGGTTGGTGTTCTGGATGCCGAAGCTCTCGCGCTTCGTGTCCTGCTTGCCCTTCTTGTCCTTATCGTCCTTCTTCTCTTTCTTCTCCTCGCCCGGGAACTGGGCGGTCGGCGTCGAGCAGTACTCCCGGAAGTCCGCCTTCTGGAGCCCGGAACGGGCGAAGAGCGTGAGGTCGTACGCGCTGGAGACCTGCCCCGGCTCGTCATAGCCGTCCGGCGAGACGACATGCGTGTCGTCGGCCCGCAGCTCCTTCGCATGGGCCTGCATGTCCGCGACGGTCTTCGGCACGCCGCCGTTCATCGCGGCCAGCACATGCACCGCGTCGTTGCCGGACCGCAGGAAGACGCCGCGCCACAGGTCGTGGACGGTGTACGTCAGATCCTCCTTGATGCCCACCAGGCTGCTGCCCGCGCCCATCCCCGCAAGATCGGACGGCGCGACCTTGTGCGTCTGGGTCTTGGGGAACTTCGGCAGCACGGTGTCCGCGAACAGCATCTTCAGCGTGGAGGCGGGCGGCAGCGGCCAGTGCGCGTTCTCGGCGGCCAGGATCTCGCCGGTCTCGGCGTCGGCGACCAGCCAGGACCGCCCGGAGAGATCCTTCGGCAGCGCCGGGGCGCCGGATTCCGGCTGCACCTGGCGGCCGGGGCGGCCGAGGAGATCCCCGCCGACCGTGGACATCTGTCCCGGCGGCTTGGACGGCGGCTTCCCCTTGTCGTCGGTGCGGTCGGCGGCCTGGGCGGGGGCGGCGGTGAGCAGCGCGGGCAGCAGCAGGGACGCGGTGGTCAGGGCCACGGCCCCGTAGCGCATCGCGGCGGCCCCCGGCACCCTGGGCGCCCTCGGAACACGAGAAATCGTCGGCACGCTGGTGAACGTACCCCGGCGCCCCCGCGTGTCGATCAGCGAGTCACCCGATCGCACCCCGCGCGCAGGACCAATGGGACCAGTGTCCGTATTCGCCCCAGCCCCGGAGCCTGATCCCGCCCCGGACCCCGACCCGGCCCCGGAGCCTGATCTTGACCCGGCTGCCCTCGGCCCCACGAAGCCCAGCCGCCCCGCCCCCTGCTTTCCGCCCGCCTTCGGAGTGTGGAGCTGATTCATCTGGATCACCCTTCGTGGGGCGCTGACCGGGGGCGTCCGACCACCGACGCACAGCACAGGCCAGCGCCCGTGACGCCGTTCATTGCCTCCCTTCTGTAGAGGCCGTGGGCCCGGCCGGGGTTGCTCTGCGCGCCCGGCCGGTAGCGAAGCTCACAGCCCCTGGACCGGTCGGGTCCTACAGGTTGTGCAGCACGTACAGGAGGACGGCGGTCAGCGCCGACTCCAGCGCCGCGGTGAACGCGCGCCCCGCCCAGGCCGCTGCCCAGGCCGCCGCACCGCGGAGCAGCGCTCGCGGCACGCGGGAGCGGAGCACCGAGCCCAGTCGCCCGCCGGAGCACCGCTCCACCCCCGAGCCGCTGTCCGCCGCCTGAGGAACACGCTCCATGAGAAGTCCCCTTCCATCCGTCCCATCCGATCCGTCCGCCGGATGGGCGCCCGTGATTCCAGTAGCCGACACGGGCCGTGCCGGGCCCGAGGAACTCCGGAGACGTCCGCGGTCGTCGCAGGTCAGTGCTGTTCCGAACTCCTCCGAGTCGGAGGGCGCCGACACCGCAACAGCCGTACGGCCCGGATTTCCCGAAAGCGGCCTGGATTTCCCGAGAGCGGCCTCGATCTCCCGAGAGCGGCCTCGATCTCCCGAGAGCAACCAGGCTTTCCCGAAGGGCGGATGGCGTCTGAACGCATCCGCCGACGCGTCCGTACTCGCTGAGGGAGGGGCCGGCATCGGGCCGGCCGCGGCACGAGGAGGTCCGGCCGTGGAGGCACGGCGATCACCGCACGGCACCGGCAGGCTCGTCGGCGCACTCGTCGCCCTGGAAGAGCGGGCCAAGGAGGTACGGGCGCGGTCGGGGCTGAGTACGACGAGGGCTGCCCTGGCGAAGAGGAGCGGGGTGTCGGAGCGGACGCTCAGCGACTGGTTCAACGGCCGCCACCATCCGCGCGACCTCGACCAGTTGATGAAGGTCGTCCACGTACTCGCCGGGTGGGCCGACATGGGCACGGTCTCGCCCAAGCCCTGGTCCCGGCTACTGGAGGAGACGCCCCCACCCCGGCCCGCCGCAGAGGAGGAGGCCCCGGAGCCGGATATGGATCTGGATCTGGATCTGGAGCGTACGGCCGCGTGGCTGACCCGGCGGAACTTCCTGACGAACGCGGCCACGGCAACTGCCGCTGTGGGCCTCGGAATCGCCGGCTGGCGGGTCTCCGCCGTCCCGCACCTCACGCCGGGACGGAGACGCTGGCGGTTCACGGCGCGTGGGCCGGTGAGTTCCACCCCTGCCGTGGCGAAGGGCGTGGTGTATTTCGGGAGCGACGATCAGCACGTCTACGCGGTCCGCGCGAGCACCGGGGAACCGGCGTGGCGGCGGCCGTTCTCCACCGGAGGGATGTCGCGGTCGTCACCGGTGGTGGCGGAGGGCCTGGTCTACGTCGGCAGCGACGACCGAAAGCTGTACGCCCTCGACGCGGACACCGGGGAACGGCGATGGGAATTCCGCACGGGGGCCTCGCTGGGATGGTCGTCGCCGGTGCTCGTAGGCGATTCCTTGTACGTCAACAGCGGCGGCGCGGAAGGCCGGATCCTGTACCGAATCGCCGCGACGACCGGCGAACAGCGATGGAAGTGCCCGATTTCCGCCTCCGCCGCCATTTGGGGGCCCGCGGTGGCGGAAGGGGTGGCATACGTCGGTTGCGACGACGGCCACCTGTACGCGGTCGACGCCGCCGGCGGCCGAATCCTCTGGAGATTCCCCCGGAAATCCAGCGCGAAAGGCCCGGCTTTCTGGCGCCCCGCGGTCGCCGACGGAATGGTGTATGTCGGCAGCGACGACGGGAATGTGTACGCGATCGATCCCGAGGACGGAGAAGCGCGTTGGGCCGGTCTCATCGGCGCCCCCGTGGCCTCGACCCCCTGCGTGGCCGGCTCGACGGTGTACGTCGGCAGCGACGACAGACGCGTGTACGCCCTCGACGCGGCCGACGGCCGGGAACGGTGGAAGGCCGACACCGGCGGCATGGTGCGTACGCGCCCGGCGGCGGCCGAGGGGACGGTGTACGTCAGCAGCATCGACGGCCGTTTGTACGCGTTCCGCGCGGCGGACGGGGAGGAGCGCTGGAAGAGCGTGGACCTCGGGAACGCCCTCTGGTCGTCGCCGGCCGTGGTGGACGGGACCGTCTATGTGGGCAGTGACGACAGCAGCGTGTACGCGGTGACCGCCTGAGGCCAGGGGCGGGCCGTGTCCCCAGGCTTCAGCCGCGTACCCCGGCCAGGCACGCGTCGTACAGATCGATGATGTCGCCCTCGCCGCCGTTGTCGACCCACGCCATCGTCGCGGTGTCCAGGCACGCGAAGACCGTCGCGAGCACGGCCCGCGCCCGCAGGCTCGTTTCGCCGACGGCGTTGGCATTGGCGCGGGTGTTGGTGGTGCCGGTGCTTATACGGGCTTCGACGGCAGGCAGCAGGTCCGCCTGGAACCGCATCCACTTTTCGAGGTAACCGGCGCGCAGCGACGCGGTGTTGTGCAGGAGGCGGAACCGTTCCAACGCCCGCTCGCGGCTGTCGTGCAGGGCCAGCATGGCGGCGATCCCCGCGCGCAGGGCCTCCCAGGCATCGGCGTCGGCCGGCTGTTCGCCGACCGTGTCCATCAGGACCTGCCCGAACCGGTGCTGGTCGCTGCCGAGCAGTTCCTCCTTCGTGCCGAAGTAGCGGAAGAGGGTGCGCTGGGAGACGCCGGCCTCGCGGGCGATCTGGGCCATGGACGTCTCGTCGTAGCCCTGCTCGGTGAACAGGCGCAGGGCCGTTTCGAGGATCTCCTGGGAGGCCAGTCGCCGTGTCCGGTCCCAGAGGGTGGCCGGTGCGCCCGTCGCGGTCTTGGCTTCCTGCGTCATGCCGCCAGGCTAGCCCAGTGCTGCCACGCTGGCAGTCGCACGTAAGGTTGGCAGCAACTGCCAGCAAGACGTACGGTGTCAATCAAGGCGGCCCGCACAGCGACACCAGCCATGCCCCCTCCTCCCTCCCCTATAGGCACGCGAAGGAGCGCACCATGTCCGCACCATCCACCTCATCCGCACCAGCAGCTCTGATCACCGGCGGCACCAGCGGCATCGGCAAGGCGACCGCCGAACTGCTCCACTCCCGCGGCTACCGCGTCATGGTCACCGGCCTCCACGGCCTCGCCGACGCCGGACTGCCCGACGACGTCACGGCCGTACGGGCCGACGCGCGCTCCCTGCCGGACCTCGACCACGCGATCGACGAGGCACAGCGGCGATTCGGCTCCCTCGACCTGCTCTTCCTCAACGCGGGCGTCTCCCGCCTCGGCCCGATCGAGTCGATCGACGAAGACGCCTTCGACGCGCTCTTCGACATCAACGTCAAGGGCGGCTTCTTCACCCTGCGCAAGGCGCTGCCGCTCCTCAACGAGGGCGCCTCGGTCGTCTTCACCGTGGGCGCCGGCGAAGGGCTCGGCTCCGCGATGGCAGCCGCCAAGGGGGCCCTGCTGCCCCTCGTACGGTCCCTCGCGCACGAATTGGCCCCCCGCCGCATCCGCGTCAACGCCGTCAGTCCGGGGCTGATCAATACCCCTGCCTACGGCAAGGCGGGCGTCTCCCAGGAAATGATCGAGTCATGGGGCGAGGGCGTTCCCCTCGGCCGCGTGGGCGTCCCCGCCGACATCGCCGAGGCGGTGGCCTTCCTCGCCTCGCCCGCGGCGAGTTACATCACCGGCGACAACCTCGTCGTCTCCGGCGGCGTGGGTGTCCACGCCCGCCCCTGAGCCCCTGACGACCGGCTTCGCCGAGAAACCCCCATCGGGGGCGTGCGCGGGTCTGTCCGTTCAGCCGCCGCTCCCGGGCTTGTTCGGCGCCGTGCAGTTGGCCGGCGACGGGTGGCCCTCCGGCCACGCGAGGCGATCGAAGACGGCTTTTTTGGTGACCGGGTCGAGGTGCACGATGGGCACGGCCTTGTTGTACGGGTTGCCGTACTGGTCGAGGCAGATCGGGCCGCTCGCGCCGTGCACCGTGTGGGTGCCGTGCAGCCGCAGCCAGCCGTCGGCCACCTGGGGGAGCGTGGGCATCCGGACCGTGCCGACGGTGCTGTTGCGGATGCCGGCGATCGCCGTGGTGACCGAGTCGTAGGCGACGATCGTCCGGGAGTCGACCAGGGAGACCGGGCCGATCGGGTGCTCCGAGCCGGGCCCGAACTCCGCGGCCAGGTCGCTGAACTCCTTGTACGCCTCCTGGGACGCGTCGTTGGTCCCGCCGTCCGGAGCCCACGCCGCCGGGTGCGCCAGGGCCGCGTAGCGCAAGGTGATGCCGGCGCCCTTGGTGAGGGAGTCCCATTCGGGGGCGAACTTGGGGTCCACGGTCAGCGTGGACGCGTGCGAACCCGTGATCACCGTGTAGCGCTTGTCGCAGGTGCGGTTCCCCAACTCGACCAGAAACTGACGCAGTTGTACGGGCCGCCCGGCGAAGTAGACGGTCTTCGCGGCGGAGGTGCAGATGTCCGCGACCATCTGGTGGAAGTCGTTGGAGAGGTTGCCCTCCTTGTTGAAGTCCGCCGGCGAGCGGAAGGTCTCGGGGGCGTTCTTCGCCCCCTTGGCCAGCCGCTCGAACACCCGGCGCAGCGTGTACAGGTAGTTGTCGCCCTCCCGGAGGTCCTCGACCACCAGGGTCTCGTCGGGTTTCGTGCCCGCGCCGTAGGACCCCAGGGCAGCCGCCTGATCGCTGTTGGTGGGGGCGACGCGGGCCAGGCCGCGGAAGGCGTGCGGGCGCTCGGGGGTGTTGGCGAAGTCGTTGCCCGTGAGCGAGCCCGCGACGACCGGGATGCCCTTGGTGTTGGTGAGGTAGGACATCGCGGCAGCGGTGGCGTCCAGGCTGATGTTGATCCCGGCGACGGCCCGCAGGTTCTCGCGGCCGGACGCCGCGGCCGACGCGAGCCGGTCGGCGACCGGCCGCCAGAACTCGTAGTTGTGGCCGGGGTTGGCGAGCAGCAGCCGGACGGGCGGGCGCTGGTTGTTGGAGCGGTGGTTGGCGCGGTACTGGGCGAGGTACGCGCCCTGGGCCTGTTCGACGAGTTCGCGCTGCTCGGCGGCGTTGTCCGACACCATCGGGAACATCATCGCGATCGTCACCGGCGTCTTGCCGGCGACCGCGTCGTTCTCCGCCTTGATGCGCTCGGTGACCTGCTTCAGCGCCGGCGCGAAGACCACCGAGCCGTCGGTGACGCCCGTGCACTCCTTCCGCGGGCCGCGCTCCTCGACCCCCGCCCCGCACGAGGGATCGTGCCGGAAGACGGTGACGGAGAGGACGTACGCGCCCACGCCCACGGCCACGATCACGCCGGCGACCAGCAGCCGCCGGTAGAGCGTTCCGGCGGGCACCAGCCGGCGGAGGAGCGCGCCGACGCGCAGCAGGAGGCGGTGAACGCCGTCGAGCAGTCGATTCATGTGCCGGACCCTTCAGCGTCGACGGCGGTCCGGAGATCCGGGGCCTGCACCCAGCCGCGCAACTGCGCGGGCCACTGCTCGTGGGCGCGGTAGAAGATCTCCTGCGGTGCGGGACCGCTGTACTGGGACAGGGTGAGCAACTGGAGACCGATGCTGTCGATCGCCGCGCTCCCGGGCACGGCCATCGGCGCGGACTGCCGCCACAGGTTCAGCACCAGCAGCTCGATGGCCTGGTGTACGGGCACGGGCCCGCTGTCGGCCGCGCAGGCCGCGCACGGCAGGGCGTCCGCGGCCGGGGGCGGCAGGCCCGGCGGCGGGTGGGGCGCGGCGCAGACCAGGTTGACCGCGGCGAGCCACGCGAGGGCGTCGCCCTGCGCGAAGCGGTGGTGCAGGGTCCGTACGACCACGTCCGTCTCGCCGAGGGCCAGCGAGTGGTGCAGATAGCGGGTGTCGTGCGTGTCGGCGCCGGGGCCCAGGCCCTGCGGGTCGTAGTGGTGGCGCAGCCGCCGGTGGATGTCACGCCAGTGGCCCGCCTCCGGGGCCCGCCCGGCGAGGTCGCGCAGGGCGTGCAGCAGCAGCACGCGCAGCGCGCGGTCGCCGACGAACGGGCCCTCCAGACCGGGCCAGGCGCGGTGCTCCCAGTGGTTGTCGCGCAGATGGCTCTTGGCCCGCTGCACGGGCACGGCCCCGTGGTCCCCCGGAGGGAAGGCGCTGCTCAGCTGGTGGGCCGCGCCGTCGTCGAGCGCCGGAGCGTAATAGGTGAGGCGACCGCGCGCGGTGGCGTCGGGGAGCAGCCGCTCCAGCAGGAAGGCGCGTACGGGCGTGTCCTGCCGCCCCGCGGCCGGGGTGTCGAGCAGGGCCGCCGGATGCACCGCCCCGCCGGTGCGCAGCTGCCCGATGACGGCGTCGACCAGGGCGTGCACGATGGCGGCCCGGCCGTCGCTGAGCCGCAGCACCAGCTGGGTGGTGCCGGGCGGCGGGCTCTCCGCCCCGAACATGTACAGGATGTCGTCCAGCTCCAGCGCCGCCAGGCGTACGGGAAGCAGCCAGCCGTCCTTCCCGGCGGGCCGCTCCGCGCGCCAGACCGGGCCGCGCATCGTCCGTGAGTCGGGCGTCCTGTCGTCGCCCTTCCCCAGGGCCGTGGTGACGACGACCGGGCGCATCGCCCGGCGCGGCGTCGCGGCGTCGTGGTGCGCGGCCAGCAGCAGCTTGAGGAACTTGACGCCCGGCGCGGTGTGGACGTTGTCCAGAAGCAGCAGCGGGCGCGGAACCGAGTTCGCGGTGCGCAGCGGCCCGTAGTAGTCCGCGACGTCCTCCAGCAGGGCGGCCAGCAGGTAGCGTTCGGACCGGGTGCGCTTGACGCCCTCGCCCCGGAAGTCCATGGCCAGCGCGCCCAGTTGGTCGTACGCGTCCCCCATCGGCGCGACGTCGCGCGTCGCCCACCAGGCCAGGCCGGCGCGGTGCGCGCGCTGCCCGAAGAGTTCGGTGGCCACGGTCTCGACGATGGCCTGCACCATCGTGCCCATCTCGGCGGGCAGCCCCGCCAGCGGCCCGACGGCCTGGACGGCTCTGTCCACCCACATCGCGACCCGCACGGCGCGTTGTGTCGGGTCGGGCTGGCTGCCCCGGATCAGCTCGCCCAGCCTGCGGCTGGCGGCGTCGAGTTCGTCGGGCCGTACCGGTACGGGAACGCCGTCGCCGGCGTCCTGGACCTGCCAGCTGCTGACGGCGACCAGTCCCTGCGTGAGCCGGGGCAGGGCCAGCGCCTTGCCGAAGTCGCGCGGATGCTTGCTGAGCCGGAAACTGAGGAGGAACAGCAGGTCGGAGACGGTCGAGGCGTTGGGCGTACCGGCGGCGACGGCCGGGGCGAGCCCGGCCTGCCCGAAATCCGCCGCCCCCAGGTCGGCGTACGCCTGCGGCACACGCTGCTGGTACTGCGCGGCCAGCGCCTCCAGCACGGCGGTCTTCCCGCTGCCCTGGCCGCCGACGCAGCTGAGCACGGGGGCGTACCCCTGGCGCGGCGGCGGAATACGCCGCTTGCCGTGGTGATCCAGCCCTACGAGCGACGGCACCACATCCTTGAGCAGTGCCTTCCGCCCGTACAGTTCAGCCATGCTCCCCCCTCAGCGGAACTCCTCGGGGCCATGTGCGTGGTGAGGGGGAGGATAGGCGATACCGTCAAGTGAACGATTCAGCAAGCACGTTGACCGGCCACCGACGACGAACCGTCGAGGCCATGGGCTCCCGCCGGGTTTGTACCTCTCTGTACGTCTCCGTAGGTACGGAACAGCCCCTCAGGCGCGATCCCAAGATCTTCCAGGTCTGCGGAAGCGGGGGCTGCGGAAGCGGGGCTGTCGGTCGTCGCTGCCTCGACCACTACCGCCGCCGCGGCCTGGGCCGATTGCGCGTTCGCCATTTCCGACTGTGCGGTCCGCAGGAACTTCTCCACCGGCTCGCGGTACGGATCGTCCGGGCCGAAGAGCGCCCGGGTGTCGAGGCCGTCGGCCATGTGCGTCGCGACGGCGGCGGGTTCCACCACGCTGACCGTGACCCCGAAACGGGCGGCCACCGGCGCGAGGGACTGCATCAGCCGAGGCCGTAGGCGGTACGGAAGGCGGCTGGCTCCACCGGATGCGCGTCGGTGCCGATGCGTACGAACGTGACGGGGATGCCCGACCGCTCGGCGGCACGGGTCGCGGCGGCGGCCCAGCGCTCGTCCTCGGACAGCAGCACCCAGTCGCGCCGGAACAGATCCAGCGTCGAGCGCTCCTCGCCGTCGACGGCGACCCACAGGTGCGGGGCCCGAGTGCCGGACTGGCCGGCCCACTCCTCCGGTCGCCGCACGGGTGGCAGGCCGGCGTCCGCGCCCAGTACCGCGGCCGAGCGGTAGAGCCGGCCGAATTCGACGGACGCGTCGTCGAGCACCGGCACGTCTGGGGTCTGGGACTTCAACGCCGACGGGCCATGGGTCTACGCGCGCACCGCAGCGACGAATACCCACGGTTGGTTCGCTGCCCAGTACGTCCGGATCCAGGGAGGCAGACGGCCGAGGAGGAGCGGCAGCTGTCAAGCTGCCGCTCCTCTCGGAGCCCTGAGGGCGGGGGAGTGGCGAAGGCTCCGTACTCGGTGAGTACGTGGCCTTGGTGTGGAGCGCCCGGCAGGCCTTGCACCTGCATTTCCCGCTGGATGGCGGGCGTCTTGCCCTGGACCACAGACGCATAAATCCCGTGGTGTGCAACGGAGTTACGCAAATGATCACACAAGGTCCGGGGTGCTCCGATGGCCGCGGGCGCGGCGGAGCCGGGCACCGGCGGTGGGAGTGAGGCCGCTCGCGGCGTGAAACGGTGCCCTGCGCTTCGGGGCTTCGTCGCCGCCTGGGTACGGCAAGGAGGCCGCCGGCGGTTTCCGGTCGGGTTCCATGTCTGTTGATGGCCTGTCCGGCCGGCGGGTGTGTTGCCGGTTCGGTGCCTACGGGTAGGAGCGACCCGCACGACGCCCACGCTGCTCGTCACCGTACGGGAGGAGAACCGTCTTGCGGGGCCGCAGAGTCCTCCGCGGCGCCGCACACGCGTCAGCCGACGCGGACGGACGGGTCCAGGACGCCCTCCCCGATGCCCGGGACGGCGCACGTGGGGACCTTGTTCTTCTTGACCAGCCGGTAGGAGACCGCCTTGACCGAGTCGTCCTTCTTGAACTCCGCGACGATGAGCAGGGTCGCGGCGTGCGGGATCATGTCGGGCCGGATGCGGGCCTTGCCGGGTTCGGAGGTCAGCGCCAGGTACTTGGTGGCCCAGTACTCCGCGGGCGGAGCCTCGGTGCAGCCCTTGTCCGCCTTCAGGGCGACCGCGGGTACGCCCAGCTTCTTCAGCTGCTCCTGGAGTCCGGGCAGGCCCTCGGGGCGGTTCAGGTCGAGGACCAGGGAGCCGTCGTCCTGCTTGTCCACGGCGTACGCGGGTGTGCTGCCGGAGCCGCTCACGGCCGGCACGACGATCGCCGCGGCCGCGGCCGCCACCGCGGCCACGGCGAACGGGGTACGCCGACGGCGGGCGGGGACGGGCGCGGCAGGGGCGGGGGAGGGGGCGGTGGCCATGGCCGACAGTTCCTCCGCGAGCTGCTTCTTGAATCCGTTCGGCGTGGTCATGAGACAACCTCCAGGGTGCGTTCTGCGCGGGCCGCGCTCGTCGTGGGTCCGGTCGGGTCGGTACGGTCGGTGACGGGTGGGTGTGCGATGCGCAGTGCGCGCCTGGCACGGTGCAGACGCACCCGTACGGTCGTGGTGTTGAGGCCGAGGGCCTGTGCGGCCTCGCGTGGGCTGAGGCCGTCGGCGGCCACCAGGTCGAGGACCGCGCGCAGCGGTTCGATCAGCTCCGCGTGCCGCTCGGTCAGTTCGCGGGCGGCGCGTTCGGCGTCGATGCGTTCGTCGAGGGCGGCGATGTCCTCCTCGTCCAGCAGCCGCCGCCCGTTGAGTCGGGCGACCGCGTGCTGTTCACGGACGCTGCCGCGGTAATGGGCGGAGAGGACGTTGCGGGCGATGCCGTACAGCCAGGCGGCGGGGGCCCCGCGCTTGGCGTCGTACTGGCCGGCGGCCTCCAGCGCGGCGACGAAGATGTCGGCGGTGAGGTCCGCGGCCACCTGCGGGCAGGCCGTGCGCCGGGTGACGAAGCCGAGGACGGCGTCGAAGTTCTCCTCGTAGAAGAGCGCGAAGCCGGCGGCGTCCGGCCGTGGCGGGGCGGCCCGGTTCGCCGGTCGTCGGGCCGCTGCGGCCCGTTCGGGTATCAAGGGCACCAGTGCCTCCTAGGTGGTTGGTGATCCCTTACACCCGGTACTTGGCCGGACGGAGGCGAACTGTTTCACCGTGTCACCGGTTTCTCGCCGGCGTGCTTGACGAGGGTCGGCGAGACGCACCGGAGCCAGGCGGCCACAGGGGTGACACGATGTGTCTGTCTCCGCTTCTCCGATCCCGCTCGCGCCGTTCGACGGCGCTCCGGGATCGAGCCGTGCCGCCACCGGCAGGTGGTCGCTGTGCGTTCTCGGGAGGGTCTGGGAGGACGCCGGTTCGAGGCCCTTCACCGCGATCTGGCCGAGCCGCGTGACGGTGGACGACGACGGCAGGGTGAAGCCGAAGCCGCTGCCCGCCGCGTCCTGGGCGGAGCGCATCCCCGGGCCGCCGTCCGTGCGCCCCGGGGGCCTGGAGCCGGTCTCACCGCCGCCGCTCAGCAGTGATCAAGTTCGAGGAACGACTCGACCTGCGAGGATAAAGCTCAAGCTCAGGCGCGATCGAACGCGTCGGTCTTCAGGGCGTCCATGAACGCGCCCCAGGCGCCGACCGAGAGGAGGAGGGCGGGGCCGCCGGGATTCTTGCTGTCGCGGACGGGGATGACATCGTGCGTTGCTGCGATGACCGGTGCCCATTCGAGGCAGTTGCCGCCTTCGGGGCTGCTGTGGCTGCTCTTGCGCCACGTCACATGCTTGAGGTCGCTAGCTCGCATTGAGTTCGCTGCTTTTCACTTCGCTGACGAATGCGGCCCATGCATCGGCGGTGAAGATCAGGGTGGGGCCGTCAGGGTTCTTGCTGTCGCGGACAGGGACGACGCCGGGGCATTCGTCGGCTACCTCGACGCAGCTTTGACTGCCGTTGCTGTAGCTGCTCTTGTGCCATGTCCTGGGGGTGAGGTCGCTCTTTCGCAAGGCTGCTCCCTGCTGTTCAGAGGTCGCTGCGCGGCCTCGCGGCGCTACGTCCCATCTGATGGTAGGCCGCCGACGGGTGCCTGCGAAGCCTGCGAATGTGGCGACGATCCCCCGCCGAAGCCGGCGGGGGATCGTGGTGTTGCTGGGCTCAGGCGTCCGTGGTCCTGATGAATGCGACGAAGTTGCTCCATGCTGCGGTGTTGAAGACCAGTGCCGGGCCGTGCGGGTCCTTGCTGTCGCGGACAGGGACGACGCCGCGCGTCGCCACGCTGGAAGGTGCCCACTCGACACAGTTGCCGCCGTCGGGGCTGCTGTAGGTCGACTTCACCCACGTAGGGGCGGAGTTGGTAGTCACAGGCTCTCCATGTGATCTCGCAGTAGGGTTGCGCTCTCCCCTGGTGACAGCGCGTCCCCGGTCAGATCATCGTAGGCACTCATTGCGGCCCGAACGCGTTCAGGCTCTTCGAGGACACCTGCCGTGCGGTAGTTCTCCACGCACATCAACGTCACATGCTTTGGGGTGGTCAGAAAGGACACGGGCCAGTCCACAAGCAAGTGGGATGGGGCGTCCAGCGGCAGGATCTGTAGCCGTGTGGTGAGTTGCTGGCTATGAGTCAGCAGCGCCGCGAGCTGATCCCTCATCACCTCGCGCGACCCAATGATTCTCATGAGCACGGATTCGCACAGTACAACGCGGACATCCGGTGGTGCGACGGAGCGCAGCCGGTCCTGCCTGGTGAGTCGGGCCGCCACCGCAGCGGAGATTTCGTCCTCGGATGCGCGGCGATCGCCGCCGCGGAACAGTGCCCGAGCGTAGCTCGCGGTCTGGAACATCCCCGGGACCACCGTGGGTGACCACTCCAGAATGGTGATGGCTTGCCGTTCCAGCGCCATCCGGTGGCGATACACCACGGGGAACGATTCCGCGGTCACCTCGTCGTGCAGCCGCTTGAACAAGCCGTCCGTCTGGAAGATTTCATCCAGCAGTGCTGGAAGTCCGTTGGGGATCGGCGGCACGGCACGTTCGATACGAGAGATGGCGGATTTCGACATCCTCGCCTTTCGCGCCAATTGCGTCTGCGTCATCTGGCCCGGCCATGCTTTGCGGTGAGCTTTTACCGCGTCGCCGAACCGTTCTCTCGGGGTGCGCCCCGTGGCGTCGTCAACTTCCTGCATCAGCAGCCTCCTGACCAACCGTCTGGGAACCATGGCACCGACCGCTGCCCGCACTGTTCAGGGAGCTGCTTACGCATCGAGGTGACCAGCTCTCAGGTTGGGCGCTGGAACTCTTCCACAGCATGCGGCGATGTTGCAGGCTGAGGTCATCTGTTCACGGACAGTTAGGAGAGTGTGGTGACCCGTGTACCCAAGGACGAGCACCCGGTGTCGAGCAGGGACGCCGACGCGCTGTACGAGCTGATCCAGGCCGGCGGCCTCTGGCGCATAGCGCCGGAGTGGGTTCCGCGTACGTACGCGGAACCCACGAAGGAGCTGGCGGACAGAGTGCGGCACGGACTGAGGCGGTTGGACGTATGAAGAGCACGGCACGGGCGGCATTGGCGCGGATGATGGCGGAGAGCGGCGGCGACGGGGTGCTGGTGGTGCTCAAGTCGGGGAGCCGGCTTGGGGGAACGGCGATTGGTTCGGGTCTCCCGCCCGCCGGCATGGGGTTTCCGCCGTGCCGGTGCCCGGAGCACCTGGCGGGGAGGGGTAAGCCGGACACCGCCATCCGGCTCGGAGACAAGGGCGGCGGCCGGAACGAAGTTCTCGTGGCCCGGCCCGCGTACAGCGCCGTGTGTCTCGCCGACGGCGATGCCAAGTGCGACGCCAAGTGCGGCGCGGAGTCGGGGGAGCTGGGTACCTCGGACGCCGTAGGCGTATGGGTGCGGCAGCACGCCGACGCCACCGGCCACCGGCGCTACCGGCGCACCCGCTGCGACCACCTGACCCTGGAACCGCCGGAGGCAACGGCGGCCCCCGCTGCCCCGTAGGCGTGTTAGCCGGGCGTTAGTGGGGCGGTATTCCGGTGGTAGCGCGGGCGATCACAGTGGTGGACGTACCGAGGAAACAACGAGACCACGTCGCCGACTGCCCCCGGGGGAAACGCACATGCGCTCCAAGGCCACCGCCCTCACCACCCGCCGCCGCACCCTGCGCATGGCCGCCGTCGCCCTGACCGCCGCCGCCGGCCTCAGCCTGACCGCATGCTCCGGCTCCGACGACAGCGGCGCGAAGACCATGGGGCACGCAGCCGCCGCCGAATCAAGCAACGGAAGCAGCAGCAGCGGCAAGACCGACGCCACGACGGACGCGAAGACCGGCGCCAAGCCCGGCACCAAGTCGGCCACCGGCAACGGGAACGGGCACGGGGGCGGGGACTCGTCGGGGACGGCGGTCAGCAATCTCCCCCTCCCCGACGGCAGTGAAGCCCGCGTCACCAAGACCGGCGACCAGAATTACCGCGCCGAAATCGTCAACAAGGGCGCCGTCCTGGCCAC
>NZ_JBFAIS010000040.1:0-63741 GCF_040654795.1 Streptomyces sp. NPDC050617
TTTGCGGGCCCAAGATGAGGGCACCTGGGGCAACATCTCGCACGGGCCCGTAAATCATGCAGCCCCGGAGGGCCCCCACCGCCCCGCCCCCGACCCGACACCCCCGCAAACCCAGCCCGGCACCGCACCTCCGCATCGGAAGTCCGAGCAACGGCAGCACACCAACCCAACCCACTCCGGAGGAGCCCCGTGGAGACAGACCTCATCGCGCGAGCCAAGGCGTGGCTCGCCGAGGACCCCGACCGTGACACCCGCGACGAGCTGGCCAAGCTCGTCGAGGCCGAGGACCTCACCGAACTCGCCGCCCGTTTCAGCGGCACCCTCCAGTTCGGCACCGCCGGCCTCCGCGGCGAACTCGGCGCCGGCCCCATGCGCATGAACCGCTCCGTCGTCATCCGCGCCGCCGCCGGCCTCGCCGCGTACCTCAAGGACCAGGGCCAAGGCGACGGCACCGTCGTCATCGGCTACGACGCCCGCTACAAGAGCGCCGACTTCGCCCGCGACACGGCGGCCGTGATGGTCGGAGCGGGGCTCAAGGCGGCCCTGCTGCCCCACCCCCTCCCCACCCCGGTACTGGCCTTCGCCATACGGCACCTGGGAGCCGTCGCCGGCGTCGAGGTCACCGCGAGCCACAACCCGCCCCGCGACAACGGCTACAAGGTCTACCTGGGCGACGGCTCGCAGATCGTCCCGCCGGCGGACGCGGAGATCGCGGACCGGATCGCGGCCGTCGGCGCCCTGGCCGACGTCCCCCGCCCGGAGTCCGGCTGGGAGGTGCTCGGCGACGACGTCGTGGAGGCGTACCTGAGGCGTACGGACGCGGTCCTGACCCCCGGCTCCCCCCGCGGCGCGAACGTCGTCTACACGCCCATGCACGGCGTCGGACGCACCACCCTGACGGCCGCCTTCGCCCGCGCCGGCTTCCCGGCCCCCACCGTCGTCCCCGAGCAGGCGGACCCGGACCCAGACTTCCCGACCGTGGCGTTCCCCAACCCGGAGGAGCCCGGCGCGATGGACCTGGCCTTCGCCGCGGCCCGCCGAGCCGCCCCGGACCTGGTGATCGCGAACGACCCGGACGCGGACCGCTGCGCGGTGGCCGTCCCGGCGCCCTCCGCGGCGGCGGGCTGGCGGATGCTGCGCGGCGACGAGGTCGGCGCGCTGCTGGCGGAGCACCTGGTGCGCAAGGGGGCCCGCGGCACGTTCGCGACGACGATCGTCTCGTCGTCGCTGCTGTCACGGATCGCGGCGGCGGCGGACACCCCGTACGAGGAGACGCTCACGGGTTTCAAGTGGCTGGCCCGCACGCCGGGGCTGCGCTACGCCTACGAGGAGGCGCTGGGCTACTGCGTGGACCCGGAGGGCGTACGGGACAAGGACGGCATCACGGCCGCCCTGCTGATCGCGGAGCTGGCGTCCGAGCTGAAGGAGGAAGGCCGCACGCTCACCGACCTGCTGGACGAGATCGCCGTACGGTACGGCCTGCACGCCACGGACCAGCTCTCCGTACGGGTGGAGGACCTGTCGCTGATCACGGCGGCCATGCGGCGGCTGCGCGAGCAGCCGCCGGCCGCCCTGGCGGGGCTGACGGTGGCATCGGCGGAGGACCTGGCCGAGGGCACGGCGTCGCTGCCGCCGACGGACGGGCTGCGCTACCACCTGGCCGGTGACGCCGGAGTGGACGCGGCGCGCGTCGTCGTGAGGCCGAGCGGTACGGAGCCCAAGCTGAAGTGCTACCTGGAGGTCGTCGTCCCGGTCGACTCGGCGGCGGCGCTGAACCAGGCCCGTACGACGGCGGAGACGACTCTCGCGGCCATCAAGGCGGACCTCTCCGGGGCGGCCGGTATCTGAGATTCCGTACCGTCGCTCCCTAAGAAGGCCCCTGGTTCTCAAACCAGGGGCCTTCCGCCCGTACGGGTGATATCCGTACTGCACCTGTCGCACCCGGCCCGGCACCGCGCGAGGGGTGGGCGAAAGTCTGGGCAGGTGTCGTCAAGCCCACCGCCAGGAGCCGCCGCGGTGCCGCCGCCCGCCGTCGCGCCGTCCGCGGCCCCGGCGGCGGAGGCCGTCGCGCTGCGGCCCGTACGGGACGGGGCGAAGCACCGGCTGCGCCGGGCGCTGCGGCGGGCGGCGCCCGCGCTGGTCGGCTACGCGGCCGTACGGCTGCTCGGCGTCGTGGTGCTCGCCAAGTGGGCGCATCTCAAGGGCCACGGGCTCTGGCCGCAGCTCGCCAATCAGTGGGATTCGCGCTGGTACCTGGGGATCGCGAACCGGGGGTACGACGATGTCCTGACCGGTGTCCGCAACAGCTGCAATCTGGCGTTCTTCCCGCTGTACCCGTTTCTGGTCAAGGTGTTCTCGCATCCGCTGCCGCCGGGCCACCGGGCGAGCACCGGCCTGGCGCTGTCCGTGACGGCGTCGCTGCTGGCGGCGTGGGGCGTGTTCGCGGTCGGGGACCGGCTGTACGGGCGCCGGGTGGGGGTGGTCCTGGCGGTGCTGTGGGGCGTGACGCCGGTCGCGCTGGTCCAGTCGATGGGCTACACGGAGTCGCTGTTCACGGCGCTGGCCGCGTGGTCGCTGTACGCGGTGCTGACCGGCCGCTGGGTCTGGGCCGGAACGTTGTCGCTGCTCGCCGGGGTGACCCGCCCCACGGGGGTGGCACTGGCGGCGGCGGTGTCCGTGAGCGCGGTGCTGGCGCTGCGCACAGCCCGCCGCGAGGGGACTGGCGTAACCGGAGGGGGCAGAGGGCCCGGTTCCGCGGCCCGTATCGCCGCCGGCGGCGCCCTGGCCCCGCTCGGCTGGCTCGGCTACCTGGTCTGGGTCGCGGTGCGGCTCGGCCGCTGGGACGGCTACTTCGCGGTCCAGCGGACGTGGACGAACCAGCTCGACGGCGGCGTCGAGACGCTGCGCTCGCTGCGCGAGACGCTCACCTACCAGGCCCGCCCGGAACTGTTCCTGGTCGTCGTCTCGATCGTCATCATGCTGTCGGCGGCGCTGTACGCGGTGTGCGTGGCGCAGCGCCAGCCGCCGCCGTTGCTGATCTTCACGGGCGCGCTGCTGGTGATCGTGGTGTGCAGCGGCGGCGTGTACTTCCCACGCGCCCGGTTCCTGCTGCCGGCGTTCCCGCTGCTGCTGCCGTTCGCCCTGGCCATCGCCCGCGCGAGACGCCGGACGGCGCTGCTGGTGCTGGGCGGGGCGGCGCTGTTCTCGGCGTACTTCGGGGCGTACATGGCCCTGGTCTGGCCGAGCGCGCCATAAGGGCCGGTCTCAGCCGACCAGGTAGACGATCACCAGGGCCACGAACCCGACGGCGGCCGGGGCGATGACCTCGTAGGCCCACTTCACCTGCGGAGAACCCTGCGCGCTCTCGCGCCCGGCGTTGCGCTCGGACAGTTCGCGGATCTCGTCGATGGCCTGGTCGGCGGGGGCCCGCAGCGACTTGCCGCCGGCCGGGGCGTGCGGGGAGGTCTGCTGCGACGTGTCGTCGAGGGAGGCCCGTACCTGCCGCCTGGATGCCTGCTTGCGGGCGCGCAGGGAGACCGGGATCGACCACATCTGGTACTTGGCGCCGCCCGCGAAGATCTCGCTGGAGTACCCGGCGCGCACCCCTTCGACGGAGGCCCACGGCAGCGTGATCGTACGGAAGGGGTTGCGCACCCGGATCCGGTCCTGACCGGCCCACACCGCGGGCCGCACCGTGTACGCGGCCACCAGCGGCACCAGGAACACCAGCCCCGCCACGGCCAGCCACGGCGTACGCCCCGATCCGCGCACCACCGCGTCGATCCCCAGCCACGCCCCGAGCGCGAGCAGCAGCACCCCGGCGCCGATCGCGGCCGGTGAGCGGTAGCAGCGCTCGGCGTAAGCGGGTTCCCGCTGGTCGTCCGAGGGCTTGGGGGCGTGGTCCGGGCTCGTCATGCGCCCGATTCTGCCTGACGGTCCGGAAACCGGACGTTGCGGTACGGCATCGATACGGGCCACAGCACCCGCCCGGGCGACGGGCCCCGCCCGGGCGACGGGAGCGGGGCCCGTACGCGCCACGGGCCGGGCACGCCCGTCGGGTACGGGCCGGGCACGCCCGTCGGGTACGGGCCGGGCACGCCCGTCGGGTACGGGCCGGGCACGTCTATCGGGCACGGGCCGGGCACGCCCGCCGGGCGGCGCGCGTCGGTCACACGGTCGTCCCCAGGGGGTGACAGGTCGCTACGCGCGTAGATATGCTCAGCTGGTGACCATGGCACCCCCTGCGGTAGTACCCGCACACGGCAACGACGCCGCGGAGCGACTGGCCTCGGTGGCGGATGTGACCGCCAGCGACGGCGCGCTGCGCCGCTTCCTGCACGGACTGCCGGGCGTTGATGCGGTCGGGCTGGAGGCCCGCGCCGCCGCCCTCGGCACCCGCTCGATCAAGACCACGGCGAAGGCGTACGCCATCGACCTGGCGATCTCGATGATCGACCTGACCACCCTGGAGGGCGCGGACACCCCCGGCAAGGTCCGGGCGCTGTGCGCCAAGGGCGTCAACCCCGATCCCACCGACCGCGGCACCCCCAAGGTCGCCGCGATCTGCGTCTATCCCGACATGGTCGGCACGGCGAAGGCCGCGCTGGGCGACTCGGGCATCCACGTCGCCTCGGTGGCGACGGCTTTCCCCTCCGGGCGCGCCGGGATGCCGGTGAAGCTGGCCGACACCGCCGAGGCGGTGGCCGCCGGGGCCGACGAGATCGACATGGTGATCGACCGAGGCGCGTTCCTGAGCGGCCGTTATCTCTCCGTCTTCGAGGAGATCCAGCAGGTCAAGGCCGCCTGCCGGCGCGAGGACGGCACCGCCGCGCACCTGAAGGTGATCTTCGAGACGGGCGAGCTGTCGACGTACGACAACGTGCGCCGCGCCTCCTGGCTCGCGATGCTCGCGGGCGCCGACTTCATCAAGACCTCCACGGGCAAGGTCGCCGTCAACGCCACGCCGCCCGTCACCCTGTTGATGCTGGAGGCCGTGCGCGACTTCCGCGACGCGGTGGGCGTGCAGGTCGGCGTGAAGCCGGCCGGCGGCATCCGCACCACCAAGGACGCGATCAAGTACCTGGTGATGGTGAACGAGACCCTGGGCGAGGAGTGGCTGACCGGCGAGTGGTTCCGCTTCGGCGCGTCGAGCCTGCTCAACGATCTGCTGATGCAGCGTCAGAAGCTCAGCACCGGCCGCTACTCCGGCCCCGATTACGTGACGGTGGACTGAGGCACCCATGACCTTCGCATACGCACCCGCCCCCGAGTCCCGCGCCGTCGTCGACATCGCGCCCTCCTACGGGCTGTTCATCGACGGCGAGTTCGCCGAGGCCGCCGAGGGCAAGGTCTTCAAGACCGTCTCCCCCGCCTCCGAGGAGGTCCTCTCCGAGGTCGCGCAGGCCGCCGCCGAGGACGTGGACCGGGCCGTACGGGCGGCCCGCAAGGCGTTCGAGAAGTGGTCGGCGCTGCCGGGCGCCGAGCGCGCCAAGTACCTCTTCCGCATCGCCCGCATCATCCAGGAGCGCTCGCGCGAGCTGGCCGTCCTCGAAACGCTCGACAACGGCAAGCCGATCCGCGAGTCCCGCGACTCCGACCTGCCGCTGGTCGCCGCGCACTTCTTCTACTACGCGGGCTGGGCCGACAAGCTCCCCTACGCGGGCTTCGGCGCGGACCCCCGCCCGTTGGGCGTCGCCGGCCAGGTCATCCCCTGGAATTTCCCGCTGCTCATGCTGGCGTGGAAGATCGCCCCGGCGCTCGCCGCCGGCAACACGGTGGTCCTCAAGCCCGCCGAGACCACCCCGCTCTCCGCGCTCTTCTTCGCGGACATCTGCCGCCAGGCCGGGCTCCCCAAGGGCGTCGTCAACATCATCACCGGCGACGGCACGACCGGCGCCGAGCTCGTCGCGCACCCCGGCATCGACAAGGTCGCCTTCACCGGCTCCACCGAGGTCGGCAAGGCCATCGCCCGTACGGTCGCGGGCACGGACAAGAAGCTCACGCTCGAACTCGGCGGCAAGGCCGCCAACATCGTCTTCGACGACGCACCCGTCGACCAGGCCGTCGAGGGCATCGTCAACGGGATCTTCTTCAACCAGGGCCACGTCTGCTGCGCGGGCTCCCGCCTGCTCGTCCAGGAGTCCGTCGCGGACGAGATCCTGAACGCCCTCAAGCGCCGGATGCAGACCCTGCGCGTCGGCGACCCGCTCGACAAGAACACCGACATCGGCGCCATCAACTCCCCCGAGCAGCTGGCCCGTATCCGCTCCCTCGCCGACGCGGGCGAGGCGGAGGGCGCCGAGCGCTGGGCCCCCGCCTGCGAACTGCCCTCCACCGGCTACTGGTTCGCGCCGACGCTCTTCACCAACGTCACGCAGGCCCACCGCATCGCCCGCGAGGAGATCTTCGGCCCGGTGCTGTCGGTCCTGACCTTCCGTACGCCCGCCGAGGCCGTGGAGAAGGCCAACAACACGCCGTACGGGCTCTCGGCCGGCGTCTGGACGGAAAAGGGCAGCCGAATCCTGTGGATGGCCGACCGGCTCCGGGCGGGCATCGTGTGGGCCAATACGTTCAACAAGTTCGACCCGGCCTCGCCCTTCGGCGGCTACAAGGAGTCGGGCTTCGGCCGCGAGGGCGGCCGTCACGGTCTGGAGGCGTACCTCAATGTCGGCTGATCGCTTGAGCGTTCTCAAGACCTACAAGCTGTACGTGGGGGGCAAGTTCCCCCGGTCCGAGAGCGGACGGGTGTACGAGGTGACGGACTCCAAGGGCAACTGGCTCGCCAACGCCCCCCTCTCCTCCCGCAAGGACGCGCGGGACGCGGTCGTCGCGGCCCGCAAGGCGTTCGGCGGCTGGTCGGGCGCCACGGCCTACAACCGCGGCCAGGTCCTGTACCGCGTCGCCGAGATGCTGGAGGGCCGCCGCGACCAGTTCGTCGCGGAGGTCGCCGAGGCGGAGGGCCTTCCCAAGGCCAAGGCCGCGGCCCAGGTGGACGCGGCCGTCGACCGCTGGGTCTGGTACGCGGGCTGGTCCGACAAGGTCGCCCAGATCGCCGGCTCCGCCAACCCCGTCGCAGGCCCGTTCTTCAACCTCTCCACCCCCGAGCCGACGGGCGTCGTCGCCGTCCTGGCCCCCCAGGACTCCTCCTTCCTGGGCCTGGTCTCCGTCCTCGCCCCGGCGATCGTCACCGGCAACACGGCGATCGTGGTGGCGAGCGAGAAGTCCCCGCTTCCCGCACTGTCGCTGGCCGAGGTCCTGGCCACGTCCGACGTACCGGGCGGCGTCGTGAACGTCCTCTCAGGCCGTACGAGCGAAATCGCCCCCTCACTGGCCGCCCACCAGGACGTCAACGCCATCGATCTGACGGGTGCCGGTGCGGACCTGGCCAAGGAACTGGAAGTGTCCGCCGCCGACAACCTCAAGCGCGTCCTGCGCCCGCGCCCGGCCGACTGGTCGGCGGACCCGGGCACGGAGCGCCTGCTGGCCTTCCTGGAGACGAAGACGGTGTGGCACCCGATGGGCGCGTAGGGGGCCCAGTACTCCAGGTGCGGCCACCGTTCATCATCGTGAGTCGTGTGGACTGACGAAGAGACGGTGGCCGCAGGTCACCACGTGAAGCAGGGCGCCCACAAGGTTCCGAAGCAGCCCCGGCGGAAGATACGGAATACCCCTCCGTTACTGCCCGTTGCCACGGACCATGAAGGCAATCGCACTACAGCAGTACGGGGGAGCGGAAGACCTGGAGCTCAGGGAGCTGCCGCCCCCGAAGGTCGCCCCTGGCGAGGTCCTCGTCCGAGTCAAGGCGGCGGGCGTCAACCCGGGGGACTGGAAGATCGCCGCCGGTTACCTCGACAGCGTCATGGAGACGCACTTCCCCTTCATCCCGGGCTGGGAGGTCTCCGGCGTCGTCGAAGCCAGAGGCTTCGACGCCACCGAGTTCGAGGTCGGCGACGAGGTCGTGGGCTACATCTGGAAGGACTGGGCGCAGAACGGCGGTTACGCCGAACTCGTGTCCGCCCCGGTGCGTACGCTCGCTCGCAAGCCCCAGTCCCTCGACTGGTTGCAGGCCGCCGGGCTGCCACTGGCCGGGCTGACGGCCTATCAGGCCACCCAGCGGCTCGACATAGGCAGGGGCGATACTGTCCTGATCCACGCGGCGTCCGGCGGCGTCGGCTCGTTCGGCGTGCAGATCGCCGTCGCTCGTGGAGCGCGCGTCATCGGCACCGCCGGCGAGCACAATCACGACTACCTCCGCGGGCTCGGCGCCGAGCCCGTCACCTACGGCGACGGCCTGACCGGGCGGGTGCGCGAGCTGGCCCCCGACGGCGTCGACGCGGCACTCGACTTCGTCGGCGGTGACGCGGTGGCCGTCTCCCAGGACGTACTCAAGAACCCGAACCGGGTCGCCTCCATCGTCGATGCCACCATCACCGAAAAGGGCGGCCACCACGTGTGGGCCCGCCCCAACTCGGACGACCTCGTCGCACTGTGCGCCCTCGCGGACTCCGGCGAACTGTCCGTCACCGTCGCCCGCGCCTTCCCCCTGGCCGAGGCAGCAGACGCCTGGCGAACCGTCCAGGCAGGCCACACCCGCGGCAAGATCGTGCTGGACGTCGACGCGGGTGGGGACCGCTAGAGGCTCCGCTGCGCTCCGCAGCCAGCTACTGGTAGGTAGGGTGCGGTTGCCGCCCGACAAAAGCGCCTTTAGGGGCACTGAATCGGGCGGCAACCGCACTCTGTTGAACAGCGGACCCGGCGCATCGGGCATACCGGGCACACTTGCCTCCGGAGTTGCGTTTCCGCAGCCGTGGCCCCCCTTTTAGCGGGCGACAACTGCCCCCGGGCGGAAAGGGGCACCAAGGCGCAGCGCACAGCGCGCCACCACCGGCCCGGCCCGGCCCCCGCCGCCTCGCTTCGCCTGCGGCGGGCCGCAGGCCCGAAACGCACCCGCACCCGAAGAACCCGCCGCCACCACATCGCGGCAGCAGCCAGCGGCGCAGCGCAGCGGAGCCAGTCCTAACCCCGGCCACGAGCCGGGCCGCAGGCAGTGCACCGGGGTCAGCCCGCCCCCTCTCCTCCCGCTGCCGGCGCTCTGGACCCGCAGGGTCCGAGACGAAACCCGCACCCACCCACCGGCAATACCGCCCCACGCAACAGCCAACCCACCCCCTGCCAGCGTTGCCGTAGACCGACGACCCCACCGACCAGCGACCAGCGACGTGCGTACGGCCCTGATCACCTTCGATCCCGAGGACTTCACGCGCGCACTCAGGTGGCTCGACCACGGCCAGTGGGACGCGGTCATGCGGCTCAAGGCCGGTGAACCGTACGCGTTCGTCGCGTCGTCGGAAGGCACCCGAGCCGAATGGTCCGTCCGCCCCGTGCTGTTCCTGCCCATGGCTTCATGCGGCTGTCTTCATGCGGCAGGCACGGAGCGGCCCAGGACCTCTTCGATCGCGGTGCGGGGGATCACGCCCGTACGCACAACGGCGGGGGCGCCACCGGTGCCATCGGTGCCGCCGGTGCCACCGGCGGTGAAGTCGACGATGGTGGACGGCGCGTTCCCGCTCGGCCCGCCGTCGAGGTAGGTGTGGACCGTGTCTCCGAGCTGGGCACTGGCCTCCGAGAGATGCGTGGCGGGCGGGTGGCCGGTGAGGTTGGCGCTGGACTGGGCGATGGGGCCGGCGCCGCGCAGCAGGGCGAGGGCCAGGGGGTGGTCGGGCATGCGGACCATGACGGTTCCGGCGGTGTTGCCGAGGTTCCAGGCCAGGGAGGGGGTTGCGGGCAGGATGAGCGAGAGGGCCCCGGGCCAGAACGCTTCGGTCAGCCGTCGGCCGTCTGGCGGCAGGGACTCGACCAGCGCTTCGGCCGTGGCGAGGTCGGCGACCAGGACGGAGGCGGGCTTGTCCGCGCCGCGCCGCTTGGCGGCCAGAAGGGCGGCTACGGCCTGCGGGTCGAAGGCGTCCGCGCCGATGGCGTAGACGGTGTCGGTGGGGAAGACCACCAGTTTTCCGGCGCGCAGGGCGTCGGTGGCGTGGGCGATTCCGGTCTGCTGGGCGTCGGCCCGGGTCCGGCAGTCGTAAACCTGCATGGTGTTCGGCTCCTGCGGGATGAGGCGAGGGGGTTCACTCAACGGGCGGGGCGGGGCGGGGCGGGGTGGGGCGAGGCGGCAGCGTCACCGCGTCAGCCGGTAGCGGGGCACAGGGGCCGTGGGGTCCGCGCGTGGGGCAGGCGCGTGGCGTCGGCGCGTACCGTCAACGGGCCGCCACCCGGCGCGCGGCCTCCTCGAAGGCGGCGATGTCGATGACGTCGGCCTGGGTCGGCAGGACGGACTCCATCAGCGTGCGGTGAAGCTGCGGATCGGGGTCGTCGCAGGCGTCGGCGAGTACGAACAGGCGGTAGTCGCGGTCGGCGGCCTCGCGCACGGTGGACAGGACCACGCCGCTGGTGACGATGCCGGCCAGGACCAGGGTGTCGATGCCCTGTTCGCGCAGGAACGCGTCCAGCGAGGTGGTGCTGAACGCGCCGACGCGGGTCTTGGTGACCGTATGCACGCCCGTACTCCCGCGGCCCTCGCACTCTCCCCTCTCCCTGCGCCCACCACTCCCCCCGCGCCCTTCACTCCCCTCATGCCCCTCATGCCCCTCACGCCCCTCACGCAGCAAGGGATGGATGTCGTTGTCCCGGTCCGCCGCAGCCAGGCCGCCCGCCCCGGCCACCGGCGCGAACACCTTGTTGTGAGCGGGTACGGCCGCGCGGTCGTCGTCGGTGAACGCGACGCGGACGTGGATTTCGCGGATGCCGGCCGCGAGGGCGGCGCGCTGGGCCCGTTGGGCGTTCTCCAAGAGGCGGTCCGGCTCGGGAAGGGGATGCAGCAGGGAGGGCTGGAGGTCCATGAGCAGCAGCGCCGTCCGGCCGGGGGTCAGGGCGGGGATCGTGCTCGTCACGTGGGGCTCCTTCGTCGTGGGGGCGGGCCGCTCGCGGTGTCGCGGGCCACCGTGCGAGGATTTATTACAGCGCTGTAATATCCAGTACTGTAGTAAACATGACGAGCGACGAACAAGTCGGCTGGCTCAGCCCCGACGAACTGCGGGTCTTTCGCGCCTTCAACCGCGCCTGGGAGGCGGCCACGGCCCGCCTGGACGCCGATATGGAACGCGCGGCGGGCCTGCCGCGCAGCTACTTCGACATCCTGTGGCGGCTGCGCAGGGCGCCGGAACGGTCCCTTCGGATGAGCCGGCTGGCGGAGATCACCCACTCCAAGTCCAGCCGGATCACCCACGCCGTCGGCCGGCTGGAGGCGGACGGGCTGGTACGCCGCGAGGTTCCGCCGGGCGACCGTCGCGGCTGGCTGGCCGTCCTCACGGACGAAGGGCTGCGGCGGGTGGAGCAGGCGGCCCCCGTGTACGCGGCGAGCGTGCGCGAGCACGTACTCGACCCCCTGACCGGCCAGGCCCGCGACCAGCTCACGGCCATCGGCGAAACGCTCCTCGCCCGTCTCGACCCCGAGGCGCTGCCCGGCGCCGCAGACAAGGAGGAAAGACCATGACCACCCCGCTGACCCGCACGACGGCCGAAGCCGGTGAGCCCGCGCGGGGCCCGACGCCGCGGCTGTGGCAGGTGCAGGTCGTCGCCGGGCTCGGCGGCTTCCTCGCCGGGGTCAACACGTCCACCATGGACGTCGCCCTGCCCACCGTCAGCCGTCACTTCGGCGCCTCCGCCTCGGCCGCGTCCTGGACCCTGCTGTCCTACATGCTCGTGACCACCGTGCTGGTCTTCGTCTTCGGCCGGGTCGCGGACCTGGTCGGCCGCCGCCGCATGTACCTGACGGGCATCGCCCTGCTCACCGGCGGCAGCCTGCTGTGCGGTTTCGCGCCGTCCATCACCTGGCTGATCGTCTTCCGCTGCGTACAGGCCGTCGGCGCCGCCGCGTTGCTGTGCAACATCACCGCCCTGATCACCGACGCGTTCCCGGCCCGCCGGCTGCCCACGGCCCTCGGCGTCAACGTCACCGTCGCCGCCCTCGCCCAGGTCGCGGGCCCGGCGCTCGGCGGGGCGCTGGCCTCCGGGTTCGGCTGGCGCGCGGTGTTCTGGTTCAACGTGCCCATAGGCGTCATCGGCGTGCTCTGGGCCGCGCTCACCCTCCGCCGCGACCCCGTCGCCTCCGTCCGGGAGCCCTTCGACTACCTGGGCGCGGGCCTGTCCACCCTCGCCCTCGGCGGCCTCGTCCTGGCCCTGAACGAAGGCGGCGCGCTCGGCTGGACCAGCCCCGTGGTCCTCACCGGCCTCGGTCTCTTCGCCGTCTTCACCCCGCTCTTCGTGGCAGTCCAGGCGCGCCGCCGCCACCCGCTCATCGACCTGGGTCTGTTCGCCGACCGGGCCCGAGCCATGGCCTACCTCGCGCTCTTCCTCATGGCCATGGCGTACTTCGCCGTCGTCCTGCTCATGTCGCTCTACCTCCAGGCCGCCTCCGGCATGCCCGCGTACCGGGCCGGGCTGCACGTCCTGTACGTGGCCCTGGCCATGGCCGTCGTCTCCCCCGCCGCCGGACGGCTCCGCGTCCGCTTCAGCGCACGCGCCCTGTCCAGCACCGGACTGGCCCTGACCGCCGCCGGGTTGGCCGCCCTAGCCGCGCTGATCGGCCCGGCCATGAACAGCGCCGCCCTCGCCGCCTGCCTGCTGGCCGTCGGCGCCGGCGTCGGCCTGTTCATGACGCCCAACACCAGCGCCATCATGGGCTCGGTCCCCGCGCGGCGGCGCGGCATCGCCAACGGCGTACGCCAGACCACGCAGAACGCCGGCTACGCCGTCAGCACCGCCCTGGCCCTGGCCATCGCCACCAGCCAACTGCCGGGCCCCGTCAAGGAGGCCGCCTACGCGGGCACCGTCCACGGCCTCGCCCCCCACACCATGAACGCCCTCACCAGCGGCTACCGCTGGGCCCTGCTCACCCTCGCCGCCGCCTGCGCCCTGGGCCTCATAGCCTCCCTCAACCGAGGCCCCGACCGCCCCACCCCTTGACCCCCGCCGCCCACCAGGCCGCCGCCGGCGTCAACCGCACCCTTCCTGCCAGTAGCCAGTCGAGCGCGCCCACCAGCTGTGGCGGGAGCTCAACCGGCCACACCCACCGCTGGCCCCTGTACCCACCACCCGCAGAACTGGCTCCTCACCCCGGCAGCAACCCCACCACCGGTCCCGCCACCGGCAGGCCCTTCAGGTTGCCGCCGTCCGTCACCGGCTTCGTCACGAGGTCGGTGCCGATCGGCTTGAAGTCGGCGATCTGGGTGCCGACGCCGTTGTCGAGGGGGTCGGCGCCCGTGCGGGCCAAGGGGTCGAGGCGCAGGTTCTTCACGGGGCCGATGCCGCCGTCCAGGGAGGTGCCCAGGGCCCGGGTGACCGGGCCGGTCGGCACCGCCGCCGCCAGTACCGTGCCCGCGTCCGCGGTGTTCGCGGGCCGCAGGTCGGGCGGCGCGGCGTCCGGGAGGGCGGCGGCGTTCGCGGCTGTCGTGCCGGCCGCGACGCACGCCGCGCCCGCCGTCACGCCCAGCCCGGCGCGCAGCAGTACGCGTGGCAGGAGGGGCTGCGGGGAACGGGCGGGACGGGCGCGGTGACGGGCGTACGAGGCCATGAATACCTGCCGGAAAGTAGGAGCTTGTAATCAATCGCGCACCCAACGTAGTTGAGACACGCCGACCCCCGCACTTACCCGCCCCTAGGGGTCCCCCGACCGGCCCAATGCCGCACACTGGTGACCCGTGACCCCCCACCTGCCCCGCACCCGCGTCATCCTGCTGACCGGCCCCTCGGGCTCCGGCAAGTCGTCCCTGGCCGCGCGCACCGGACTGCCCGTGCTCAACCTCGACGACTTCTACAAGGAGGCCGGCGACCCGACGCTGCCCCAACTGCCGGGCGGCGCGGGGGCCGACTGGGACTCCCCGCGGTCCTGGGACTCGGCCGCGGCCGTCGCCGCCATCGCCGAGCTGTGCCGCACGTCCCGTACGTCCGTACCGCTGTACGACATCGCCACCAGCTCGCGGCGCGGCGAGGAGCAGCTCGACATAGGCCGTACGCCGCTGTTCATAGCGGAGGGCATCTTCGCCGCCGACATCATCGGGGCCTGCCGGGAACTGGGGCTGCTGGCCGACGCCATCTGCCTGCGCGGGCACCCCTCGACCACCTTCCGGCGGCGGCTGCTGCGCGATCTGCGCGAGGGCCGCAAGCCCGTCCCGTACCTGATCCGGCGCGGCCTGCGGCTGCTGCGCGCCGAGCGCTCGATCGTCGCCCGGCACACGGCGCTCGGCGCGTACGCCTGCGGGAAGGACGCGGCCATGGGACGCATCGCGTCCGCCGCGGCGGGGCGGCGCGAGAAGGCGTGCATGAAGGACGTGAAAGACATGAAAGACATGAAGGAGACGGCGTGAGCGCCCGGCAGTCCCCGGCGTGAAATCGACCCCGCCGCACCCGGCCCGAAATCGCCCCCGTCCGCGAACCGGCCGGGCCGAAGCCGCTTGAAGCCCGGCGGAAGAGGAAGACACCAAGAGAGCGGGGCCGGACAGACCCCCCGGCTGTCCGGCCCCGCTCCCGTTTCCCCCGACTACCCCCGTCGGTCCTGCCGCACGGGCCTTACGGCTGTACTGCCGTACGGGCTGTACGGGCGTCCCCCGACACCCGCGTCACCTGCCGTCCCCCGACGAGCAGGCCCCGTAGCCCCGTAACCCGTACTTCCCCCGGAGCACCCGGAGCCCCCGTACCCCCTCCGGTCCCCGCTTTCTCCTCTTTCTCTTCTTTCTCTCCTCAGGCCACCAGCTCGCCGAAGGCTTCTTCCTCGTCACGGCCGAGGCTCAGCGCCTCGTCGTCGCGCATCCGGCGCAGGGAGCGCCAGATGCTGCTCTTGACCGTGCCGACGCTGATGCCGAGTATCTCCGCGATCTCCGGGTCCGTACGGCCCTCGTAGTAGCGGAGCACGAGCATCGTGCGCTGCAGTTCGGGCAGCCGGGCCAGCGCCTGCCACAGCACGGCGCGCAGCTCGGTGCCGCGCATCGCGTCGTGGTCGCCCGGCGTCTCCGGCAGCTCCTCGGTCGGGTATTCGTTGAGCTTGCGCCGCCGCCAGGCGCTGATGTGCAGATTGGTCATCGTGCGGCGCAGATAGCCGCCGACCGCGGCCTTGTCGGTGATCCGGTCCCAGGCGCGGTACGTGGAGAACAGCGCGCTCTGGAGCAGGTCCTCCGCCTCGAAGCGGTCGCCGGTCAGGTGGTACGCGGTCGCGTACAGGGAGGCCCGGCGCTCCTGGACGTAGGCGGTGAACGCCGTTTCGGCGTCCGACTGCTCAGGCTTCCCTGCCTGATCGGCCTGAGCAGCCCGCTCGGTCCCGGTCCCCCGCGGTTCCCCCGCGGCCTCCCCGTACGCGGTCGCGTCGATGGCCACCATGTAAGGCGGCCGTCCGCGTCCGGTGCCGCGAGCGCACCCCCGTCCGCTCACGGCACCGGACTTCTCCGGGCTCCGTACGGCGTCGTGCAGGCGCGTGCGAATGACTGCGCTGGTCGTGGTGCTGTGCAGTGTGTTCATGTCGCGCCCCCCGTCGTTGGAGCCAGCTCGGTCAGTCGGTGTATCGGACGGTCGTTCTGTCCGATGGCCAAAACAATGCCGGGCCAGTTTCATCGCGCTGTCCGGCGTCTGTCACAGGCGCGTCACAAGGGCGTCCGGCAGGGGTACGCGCGGCCGGGACACCGGGAATTCACCCGACACGGGGGCGCACGGAACCGGCCCGTCCGCCGTCCGTCACCCGCGCACCACAAGGGGAGGGCCGGTATGGGAGCGCTTCTACGGTCGAACTACCGGCCACTCGTAGGCCAGAATGACCAACGTGCCCTACCTGCTGCTGATCGAGGACGACGACGCCATCCGCACGGCCCTCGAACTCTCCCTGTCACGCCAGGGTCACCGTGTGGTGACCGCGGCGACGGGAGAGGACGGTCTGAAACTGCTGCGCGAGCAGCGCCCGGACCTGATCGTGCTGGATGTGATGCTGCCCGGCATCGACGGCTTTGAGGTGTGCCGCCGCATCCGGCGCACCGATCAGCTGCCGATCATCCTGCTCACCGCGCGCAACGACGACATCGACGTCGTGGTGGGCCTGGAGTCGGGCGCGGACGACTATGTGGTGAAGCCCGTGCAGGGGCGGGTGCTGGACGCCCGGATCCGCGCGGTGCTGCGCCGCGGGGAGCGCGAGTCCAGCGACTCCGCGTCGTTCGGGACGCTGGTCATCGACCGGTCGGCCATGACCGTCACCAAGAACGGCGAGGACCTCCAGCTCACCCCGACCGAGCTGCGGCTGCTGCTGGAGCTGAGCCGCCGGCCCGGTCAGGCGCTCTCCCGCCAGCAGCTGCTGCGGCTGGTGTGGGAGCACGACTACCTCGGCGACTCGCGGCTCGTCGACGCCTGCGTGCAGCGGCTGCGCGCCAAGGTCGAGGACGTGCCGTCGTCCCCGACGCTGATCCGTACGGTCCGGGGGGTCGGCTACCGGTTGGACACACCTTCGTGACAGGGATGGCGCCCGCGGCCGACCGCGCCGGCCGCCGATGCCGCGGTGGGACGGACAGTTGAGCACGGTGACGGAGGAGCCCGGCCGGGTACGGGGCCGGGGGGCCGCCCGTAGGTTCGTACGGCGCAGCATGCGCTGGCTCAGTCTGCGGCTGCGGCTGATGCTGGTCTTCGCGCTCGTCGCGCTGGCCGCCGCGGTCTCCGCGTCCGGCATCGCGTACTGGCTCAACCGCGACGCGGTCCTCACCCGTACCCAGGACGCCGCGCTCGACGACTTCCGCAAGTCCCTCCAGGACAACACGGCCGCCCTGCCGCCGACGCCGACCTGCGCCGAGCTCCAGCAGGCCGCGGACCGGATGGCGGACACCACCCAGAAGTACGAGGTGCTGCTGATCGGCTCCACGCAGGGCGGCCGGGACTGCGCCGCGCCCTCGAACCGCGACCTGTTCACGCTGAAGGTCGTGCCGAAGTCGCTGCGCGCCGCGGTCGTACGGGAGCGGCCGGTGGACGAGTCCAACCGGTACCCGTACCACCTGTACTGGCAGCGGATCACGCTCGACGGCACGCCGTACCTGGTGGGCGGCGCGAAGGTGATCGGCGGCGGCCCGACCGGCTATCTGCTCAAGTCCCTGGAGAACGAGCGGCAGGACCTCAACTCGCTGGCCTGGTCGCTGGGGATCGCCACCGGCCTGGCGCTGGTCGGCTCCGCGCTGCTCGCGCAGGCCGCCGCCTCCACGGTGCTGCGGCCCGTACAGCGGCTCGGCGACGCGGCGCGGCGGCTCGGCGAGGGGAAGCTCGACACCCGGCTGCGGGTCTCGGGCACCGATGAACTGGCCGACCTGTCGCGGACCTTCAACAAGACCGCGGAGTCGCTGGAGAAGCGGGTCGAGGAGCTGAGCGCGCGGGAGGCGGCCAGCCGCCGGTTCGTCGCGGACATGTCGCACGAGCTGCGGACCCCGCTGACCGCGATCACCGCCGTGACCGAGGTCCTGGAGGAGGAGGCGGAGTCCCTCGATCCCATGATCCGGCCCGCCGTGGAACTGGTGGTGAGCGAGACCCGCCGCCTCGGCGACCTCGTCGAGAACCTAATGGAGGTCACCCGCTTCGACGCGGGCACCGCCCGCCTGGTCCTGGACTCCGTCGACGTCGCGGACCAGGTCACGGCCTGCGTGGACGCGCGGGCCTGGCTGGACGCGGTGGAGCTGGACGCGGAGCGCGGCATCATCGCGCGCCTCGACCCGCGCCGCCTCGACGTGATCCTCGCCAACCTGATCGGCAACGCCCTCAAGCACGGCGGCTCCCCGGTGCGGGTCGCCGTACGGACCGAGGGCGACGACCTGGTCATCGAGGTACGCGACCACGGGCCGGGCATCCCCGAAGAGGTGCTGCCGCACGTCTTCGACCGCTTCTACAAAGCGAGCGCGTCCCGGCCCCGGTCCGAGGGCAGCGGCCTGGGCCTGTCGATCGCGTTGGAGAACGCGCACATCCACGGCGGCGAGATCTCCGCCGCCAATTCGCCGCTGGGCGGCGCGGTGTTCACGCTCACGCTGCCGCGCGACGCGTCGCGGCTCTCGCCGGAGGACGACGGCGACGAGGAGGCGGCGAGCCCGGACCCGGACCCGGCGGCTGCCGACGGCGGGTCCGAGGCTGGGGACGGGGCCGGGGACGGGGCTGGGGGCAGGTCCGGGGACAGGGACAGGGACAAGGACGGCGAGGGGCCGGGCGAGGGCTCGGGAAAGGGCGGCGACCGATGAGGCTGGGCACAGCCCGTGCGGCTCGTACTGCTCATACGGCTCGTAGCGGCGCTTCCGGCGGCCCCGCCGCGAGTAGCGCCCGTACTGCCGCCCGTACGGGCCCGGCGGCGCCCCGCCGGGCCAAGGGGTGGGCGGCCGGGGCTTCGGCCGTCGGCGTCGCCGCCCTGCTGCTCGCCGGGTGCGGCATCCGCGGCACGTCGGTGCCCGTGGACGCGGGGAGCGCCCCGTCGCGGGCGACGTGCGTTGTACGGCCGGGCGGCGGGGAGAGCGCGCCGGACGACGGCCAGGCGGTCTCGGTGTACCTGGTGTGCGCGTCGCAGCTGCTGCCGGTGACCCGCACGGTGCGGCTCCCGGAGGGCGACGCCGCCGAGGACCCGGTACGGGTGGCCGGTGTGCTGCTGGAGCAGTTGCGGCAGCCGCCGCTGGCCGCGGAGGAGGAGGCGGGGTTCTCCACGGACGTGCCCGCCGGGCTGTCGGTCTCGGGCCCGCGCGAGCGCGACCCGTCGGCGGCGCTGCGGCTGAGCCGGTCGCCGGACGAGCTGCCGCCGTCCGCGCTGGGTCAGCTCGTATGCACCTTCGCGGGGACCGCGGCGGCCGACGGCGGCCGGGGCGTGGTGCTGGGCGGTCCGGACGACGAACGGCCGCGGCGCTTCGAGTGCACCGACGAGATGCGCTCCCGCCCGCAGTCCGCGCCGACGGGCTCGCCGGTCGCGCCCTGACTCTCCGATCGCCTCAAGGCTCGCCGGTCGCGTCCCGGCTCTCGGTCACGTCCCGGCTCTCCGATCACGTCATAGCTCGTCGATCGCGCCCCGGCCCGCCGGTCGCGTCCTGACTCTCTGTGGCGGCGGACGGAACCGCGGCCACCGCACCGCGCGTCATGTGTGGCGTGCAGGGTCATGGTTACGGCGGTTCGACCGCCCTCCGATACCGCTACCGCGCCGTGGGGTTCGTCCTCGTGGCCGCCCACCTCCTCGTCGTCGGCTGGCTGACCCTGCGCCCGCTGACCGCGCCCTGGGTGACCGCCACGAGCCCTGAGCCGCTGGCCACCATCCGGGCCGATCTGGCGCTCGGCGCCTGGGAGGCGACGTGCGCGATCGGCGGATCGATGCTGCTGCTCGCGCCGCTGGGCGTGCTGCTGCCGCTGGCCGGCGGGCGGCTGGCGGTGGCGCCGCTGATGTCGCTGTCCCGGACGGTGTTCGCCGGGGTCATGATCTCGTTGACACTGCAACTGGTGCAGAGCGGCGTCGCCGGCCAGGTGCTGCACGTGGACGAGCTGCTGCTGAACTCGGCGGGCGTCGCCGTCGCCCATCTGGCGGTGGTGCCGCTGGTACGGGCCAGGCTCCGCCGCCGGTATGACCGCCCCCGGCGGCGTCCCCTCCCCCGGGAGGAGGGGAGCCATACCTCTGCCCCCACGATCCCCAGGGTCAAGACGGCCCCGTAGAGGGACGGCTTCGCGCAGGTCACGGCCATACCGTGGAGACATGGGAGAACGCTCCCGACGTTCCACCGACGACAAGGAGTCGCCATCATGTCCGCTCCGCTGGTCCGCCCCCGCAAGAACAAGGTCATCGCCGGTGTCTGCGCGGGTCTGGCCCGGCGCTTCGGCACCACGCCCACCACGATGCGCGTGATCTTCCTGGTCTCGTGTCTGCTGCCCGGCCCGCAGTTCCTGATCTACCTCGCGCTCTGGGTGCTGCTGCCCTCCGAGGACGAGTACCGCAAGACGGCGTGGTGAATGACCACGGTCACTCTCCGTAGCTGACTGCGGGCCGCATCCCCTGTGGGGTGCGGCCCGAAGTCGTAGCCGCACGTGCCGCGTGCCGCGCGCCCGTGCTGTCCCCCTCGGCCTCAGCGGCGGAACTTCTCGATGGCGGCCGGCGTGACCGGGGTGAAGAAGTTGACGAGGTTGCCGTCGGGGTCGCGGAACAGGAGCGCGCGGTTGCCCCAGGGCATCGTGGTGGGCTCGTTGACGAAGTCCGACACGGTTTCCTTCAGGTTCGCGTACACGCTGTCCACGTCGTCGACGAGGAATTCGAGGATGGCGCTGCGGTTCGCGGCCGGTTCGGCGGAGCCGGGCGCGAACAGCGGGACGGTGCGGGTGCTCCCGATCGCGAGGGTGCCCGAGCCGGTCCTGATCTCGGCGAAGTCCTCGGTGCCCCAGACGGCGGACACCTCGGTGACGCGCTCGTAGAAGTCGACGAGGCGGGCGACGTCGCCCGTGATGACGCGGACGGAGACGAAGTCCATGGGTTTTCTCCTGTGCCGTTAGGTGCTCACGGCTGTGCCGTTCGGTGCTTGCGACGACGACGCTACGACCAATACCGGACGGAACCCGCCCGGTATATGCGGCAGACTTTTCGACATGCCCCGACCCATCGCCCGCGTCCTGTCCCTGCTGGAGCTGCTGCAATCGGGCGGCACCCGGACCGTCTCCGAACTCTCCGGCCGGCTCGGCGTCGACGAGCGCACCGTACGGCGCTACGCCCAGCACCTCGTCGATCTCGACATCCCCGTCGAATCGGTGCGCGGCCGCTACGGCGGCTACCGGCTCTCCCCCGGCTACCGCATCCCGCCGCTGATGCTGAGCGACGACGAGGCGCTCGCCGTGCTGCTGGGTCTGGCCATGAGCCGCCGGTCGGAGCTGACGGCGGCTGCGGGGACCGCGGGAACTGCGGGCGCCGCGGGCACGACGGCACAAAAGACGGCGAACGAAACGGCGAACGAAACGGCGAACGTGACGGCGGCGGCCAAGATCCGGCGCGTGCTGCCGGAGCGACTGCGCCGCAGGCTCGACGCCGTGCTCGACTCCCTGGCCTTCACGGAACCGCCCGGCAGGGCCGCCGCCCCGGACCCGGCGGTCCTCCTCCCGATTGCCGACGCGGTGCACCACCATCGGCCGGTCTCGGTCCGCTACACCGCGGGCGACGGCCGCCGCAGCGAACGGACCCTGCATCCGTACGGGGTCGTCGCCCACTCGGGCAAGTGGTACGTGACGGCCACAGACCCCTCGGCAGGCGAGGACCGAACCTTCCGCCTGGACCGCATCACCGACGTCCGCGCCCTCCCCGGCTCCTTCGAACCCCCAGCCGACGTCGACCCGGCCCAACGCCTCCTGACCAGCCTCGCCACGGCCCCGTACCGGCACGAGGTATCCGTACGCATCCAGGGAACGGTCGAGCAGATCCGCGCCCGGCTGCCCGCGAGCGTGGCGATCGTGGAGGAGCTGCCCCTCGCGGAGGAGCCCTCAAAGGGCGAGCCGCCGGAAGGCGGAGGCCCGGGGCGCGGGGGCCCGGGGCGCGGGGGCTCTCAGGGCGGACGGGCGGAGGGCGGGCGCTGGTGCCGTGCGGAGTTGCGCGTGGAGCGGCTCGACTGGCTCCCCGCCGTACTCGCTTCGCTCGACCGGCCGTTCGTCATCGACCGGCCGGATGAACTCCGCACCCTGGTCGGGGAGTTCGCCGAACGACTCGCGGCCTCGGCCCGGCGGGTCCCGCCTCCCGCGTGAGAGATCGGCGAGGCGGAGCCCCCGGACCGGCGAGGTCAGAGCGGCAGGCCGCCCAGCAGGCCCGCGCCGGGGACGGCGCCCATGGCCGCGCTGCCGACCGTGCCGGGAAGGGTCTTCGCGATGGCGCCCGTCGGCAGGCTGCCCGCCGCGTGGCGCGTGGCGGGGAGGCCGCCGAGCAGTTCCTGCGCGCCGCGGTCGGCCGCCGTCGCGAGCGCCTGGTCGGCGACCGGCGGGACGGTGGTGGCGACCGTGCCGACCGCGCCCTGGGCGGCGGGCAGGGCCTGGGCGCCGCCCGGTACGAACTGGCCGAGCGTCTCGGCGGGGAGGGCCTGCACGGCGCCCGCGACGGTGGGGGCGACCGTCTCGACGGGCCCGGCCGCGCTGGCGGTGCCGGCGGCCGTGGCGGCGAACGCGGCGCCGAGAGCGGCGACGCCGAGGGTCTTGATGGTTCCCTGCTTCATCTGAATTCTGTCCTCATGACGGGGGTATGGAGCGGCACTGCAACGTAGTCATGCGGCCAGGGGGGTAGCAAGCACCGAAAAAGGGCCGGGACTTGAAATCCCGGCCCTTCTTCGGCTATTTGGGCGCTCGCGCTCTAGTCGGTGAAACCACTGCTCACCACGGGTTCCGCGGCCGTCTGACGGAACAGCCACTCGGACTTCAACTCGGCGTAGCCCGGCTTGACGACATCGTTGATCATCGCCAGTCGTTCACCGAAAGGAATGAAAGCGGACTTCATCGCATTGACGGTGAACCATTCCATGTCGTCGAGCGTGTACGAGAACGCGGTGACGAGCTTCTCGAATTCGCGGCTCATACTCGTGCCGCTCATCAGACGATTGTCAGTATTTACTGTCGCGCGAAACCGCAGTTTCCGGAGCAGCCCGATCGGGTGCTCGGCATAGGAATCGGCCGCGCCCGTCTGGAGGTTCGAGGACGGGCACAGTTCCAGGGGGATGCGCTTGTCCCGTACGTACGAGGCGAGCCGGCCGAGCTTCACGGCGCCGTCCTCGGCGACCTCGATGTCGTCGATGATCCGCACGCCGTGGCCGAGCCGGTCGGCGCCGCACCACTGGAGCGCCTGCCAGATGGACGGCAGGCCGAACGCCTCGCCCGCGTGGATGGTGAAGTGGTTGTTCTCCCGCTTGAGGTACTCGAAGGCGTCGAGGTGGCGGGTGGGCGGGAACCCGGCCTCGGCGCCCGCGATGTCGAAGCCGACGACGCCCAGGTCGCGGTAGCGGTTGGCGAGTTCGGCGATCTCCAGGGCGCGGGCGGCGTGCCGCATGGCGGTCAGCAGCGCGCCGACGCGGATGCGGTGGCCGTTCTCCCTGGCTCGCCGTTCGCCTTCGCGAAAGCCCTCGTTGACCGCCTTGACGACCTCGTCGAGGGTCAGTCCGCGCTCCAGGTGCTGCTCGGGCGCGTACCGGACCTCGGCGTAGACGACGCCGTCCGCGGCGAGGTCCTCGGCGCACTCGGCGGCGACGCGGACCAGCGCCTCGCGCGTCTGCATGACGGCACAGGTGTGCGCGAAGTTCTCCAGGTAGCGCTCCAGGGAGCCGGAGTCCGCGGCCTGGCGGATGAGGGCGCCGAGCTTGTCGGCGTCGCCCTCGGGGAGGCCGTCGTAGCCGGTCTCGCGGGCGAGGTCGATGAGGGTGCCGGGGCGCAGGCCGCCGTCGAGGTGGTCGTGCAGCAGCACCTTGGGCGCACGGCGGATCTGCTCGGGGGTGGGAAGTGCGGGCTGGCTCGTCATCCGGGCACTCTAGCGCCTACGCGCGTAGACATCGGCGAACGATACGTAACGGTGACCCGTCGCCGGGGTGGACTCCCGCGCTCCTTCTGCCATCGTTTCTGCATGGCTCAGGAAGCTCTGCCGGAGCGCGGTGCAGCTCGGCTCGGTAAGCCCGTCGGAACGGCCGGCACCGTGCACGGCGTCGCCCTGTTACTTCCCACTGGCGAAGCGTCCGGCACCCGTCGGCCCTCTCCCCTGCCGTCCGTCGCCATGCGCCCGCTCGCGCGGCGGATCGCGCGCGCGGGCCGCCCGGAGGGGCTCGTCACCCATGTCGTGCGCTACCGCTTCCGCGGGTGGAACGGCGCCGCGGCGCATCCGGCGCACGACGCCGAGTGGGCCGCCGACGAGGTCGTGCGCCGCTACGGCGATGTGCCGGTCTGCCTGATCGGTACGGGCATGGGCGCGCGTGCCGCGCTGCGCGCCGCGGGCCATCCGGCCGTCAACTCCGTGCTGGCACTGGGGCCTTGGCTGCCCGAGCCCAAGCCCGAGTCCGATCTCGGCCCCGATCTCGGCCCCGGACTCGACCCCGAATCCAACCCCGAATCCGACCCCGGCCTCGGCCCCGATCCGGTCAGGCAGCTGGCCGGCCGGCAGGTGCTGATCGCGCACGGCACCAATGACGCGCGCACCGACCCGGATCTCTCCTACCGGCTCGCGGAGCGCGCCAAGAAGATCAACCGGGACGTCTGCCGCTTCGAGGTCCACTCGGACGGGCACGGCCTGCATCAGCACCGCTCCGAAGTCACCGCGCTGGCCGTGGACTTCATGCTGGGGTCGCTGTTCGCGCGCGGGTATTCGCGGCCGGTCGCCGACGCGCTGGCGGCGCCGCCGCCGTTGGGGCTGCGGATGCCGTTGGCGGCGGGGTTCGGTTCGTCGCTGCGGCACTGAGGCCCGTACGCACTGAGCCCCGTACGCACCGAGCCTCCCGTACGTGAGCATCGAGGCCCGTACGGGTCCGACCGCCCGACTACCTGGCCACCCGCCCATCCACCCACCCACCCCGGCAACCGGATTCGTCACTTCCGTCACACCCACCCCCCTGACTACTTAGGTAACCCTAAGCTAAGCTGACGATCGTCCGGGGCGACACCGCCCGGATGCCGTCCACGCCTGCCTTCTTCGGCGTCCATGCCTGTTCTTTGGGGAGTAGTGACGATGACCGTCAGACACCAGCACGCCGCCCACACGCTCGTCCGCCGGTCCGCCGCCGTCGTCCTCGCCGCGGGCACCGTCCTCGGCGCCGCCGGTGCCGCCACCGCGGCCCCCGCCGCTCCCGCGCACCACCGGCCGCACCACCACGCCTCGTACAAGGTCGACTCCGCGCAGCTGGCCCGCGGCCTCTACCAGTCCTCGTACTCCGAGCGGAACCACGTGCTGTGGGCGACCACGGCCGTCGGCCGCCCGCCGGTCACCCAGTCCCAGCTGCTCAAGGTCGACCCCAAGTCGCTGAAGACCAAGGCCGCCTACACCCCGCCGGTCACGGACGCCGACACCAAGGCCGTGGAGGCGGTGTACGGCGTGGCCGTGGACGACGAGCACAACACGGTGTGGACCACCAACACCCGCAACGACTCGGTGGCCGTCTACAGCCAGCGCACCGGCAAGCACCTCGCCACGGTGCCCGGCGTGAAGCACGCCCGTGAGATCGTCGTGGACGAGCGCCACAACACGGCCTGGGCCAGCGGTTTCGGCGACGGCAGCATCGTCGGCTTCGACACCCGCACCTTCAAGGAGAAGAAGCGGGTGACGGTCAAGGGTGCCGGCACCACCGGGCTCGCCGTCGACAAGCGCACCGGCACGGTGTACGCGACCGACCTGACCAACAGCGACATCATCGCCGTGTCGCGCTACTCCGACGAGCCCAAGCTGATCCCCACCGGCCAGGGCCCCATCTCCATCGCGCTCTCCCGCGACGGCCGCACCGCCTACACCGCCGACAACAAGGGCGGCACCCTCTCCGTCGTCGACCTGCGCAAGGGCAAGGTGACGCGGACCGTCAAGACCGGTGAGGGCGCGCTGTCCGTCGCCGCCGACCCGCGCTCCGGCAACGTCTTCGTCGCCAACCGCGGCCCCGGCAACACCACCGTCGTGGACCCGCACAAGGGCGCCGTCGTCGCCACCCTGGCCACCGGCCCGAACCCCAACCACGTGACCGTGGCGCGCGGTACGGCCTTCGTGGTCGACAAGGCCGCGGCGGGCGAGCAGCTCCTCGACTCCGTGCACCGCATCAGCGCCGAGCGCTGAGACCCGGCGGGCGGCCCCTGACCCGAGCCACGCCCCCATCCTGATCGCCCCCACGGCCGGCACCGTGGGGGCGATCGGGGTTTCCCGACCTCCTGTGGCTCCGCCGCTCAGCGCGGCAGCAACTGCCCCCGGCGCGACAGCAGAAACCGCTTGAAGGCCGCCACCGGCGCGGAGTCCGGGTGCCCGTCGAGCCAGGCCACGCCGATCTCGCGGACCGCGCGCGGCGCCGTCACCGTCAGCTCCACGACGCCCGGCCGGGGCACCGCCGGGGGCGGCAGCAGCGCGACGCCCAGCCCGGCGGCGACCAGTCCGCGCAGCGTCTCGGCCTCCTCGCCCTCGAAGGCGACCTTCGGGGTGAACCCGGCCTCCGCGCAGAGGGTGTCCGTGATGCGGCGCAGTCCGTAGCCGGGTTCGAGGGTGACGAAGAGTTCGGCCGCGGCCTCCGCCAGCCGCACCCGCTTCCGCCCCGCGAGGGGGTGGTCGTCGGGGACGACCAGGCGCAGCCTCTGCTCGTCGAGGCGGCGGGCGACGAGGTCCGGGGCGTCCGGGATCGGCGCGGTCAGGCACAGGTCGAGTTCGCCGGCGCGCAGTCCGGCGATCATCGCCTCGCCGTAGTTCTGCACGAGTTGGAAGCGGACCCGCGGGTGGTCGGCGCGGAAGGCGCGCAGCAGGCCGGGCACGGTCTCGGGGCCGAGGGTGTGCAGGAAGCCGAAGGCGACCTTGCCGGCCGCCGGGTCGGCGTCGGAGCGTACGGACTCGGCGGCGCGGTCCACCTCGGCCAGCGCCCGTTCGACGGAGGCGAGGAACGTACGGCCGGCGGGGGTGAGCGAGACCGTACGGCCGTGCCGGGCGAACAGCGCGACGCCGAGGTCGCGTTCGAGCCGGACCATGGCGCGGCTGAGCGTCGACTGCGGGACGTCGAGCTGGTGCGCGGCGCGTGTGACGTGCTCCTGGCGGGCGACGGCGGCGAACTGGGCGAGCCGCGGGGTGAGGGTCGCCGCCCAGGAGTCGGCGTCGAGGTCGGCAGTGGCCGCTGCCGCTGTTGCCGCTGCCGCTGTTGCCGCTGTCGCTGTCGCTGTCGCTGTCGCCGACATGTCGATTTCGCTACGGGGAGGTGACAGGGACGGCGCTGGCCTGTGCTCATGCTCCATAGGATGAATTATGACCGTTTCATGCATTGGACGCATGAAAGGTACGTGCATACGGTCGGTACATGCCTCCTGCCGATACGGGGGCGTCCGCCGCGACGCAGCGCGCGGACGCCGACCAGCAGCCGTCCACCGCCCCAGAAGCAGCCGCAGCCGCCGAGGCCACTGAGGCCGAGGCCGCCGCGGCCGACGCCGACAAGCTGACGCCGGGCGGCCCCGGCTACCGGAAGATGAGCTTCGCGCTCTTCTCCGCCGGGATCTCCACCTTCGCGCTCCTCTACTCCACCCAGGCGCTGCTCCCCGCGATCTCCGCCGACCTCCACGTCAGCCCGGACCAGGCCAGCTGGACCGTGTCCGCGGCGACCGGGGCGCTGGCCGTGGCCGTCGTGCCGCTGAGCGCGCTCTCCGAGCGGTACGGGCGGCGGGCCATGATGACGGGCTCGCTGATTGTCGCGGCGCTGGTGGCGCTGGCCGCGCCGTTCGCGCCGAACCTCGCGACGCTGATCGTGCTGCGCGCGGTGCAGGGCGCCGCGCTGGCCGGGCTGCCGGCGTCGGCGATGGCGTTCCTGGCGGAGGAGGTTCGCCCCAAGGCGCTGGTCGCCGCGATCGGGCTGTTCGTATCGGGCAACAGCATCGGCGGCATGTCCGGCCGGATCGTGACGGGCTGGGTCGCCCAGGCGTCCAACTGGCGGGTCGCGCTGGGCGTGGTCGGCCTCATGGCGGTCATCTGCGCGGTGATCTTCCGGGCGACGATCCCGCGGGCCCGGCACTTCACGCCGCGCCCCGTCTCGCCGCGCTCCCTGGCCCGTACGGTCCGCGGCCACCTCTGCGACCCGCTGCTGTGCCGCCTGTACGCGCTCGGCGCGCTCTTCATGGTCGTCTTCGGCGCGGTCTACACGGTGATCGGCTACCGCCTGACCGCCGCGCCCTTCGAACTGCCGCAGGGCATCGTGGGCTCCGTCTTCCTCGTCTACCTCGTCGGCACCGTCACCTCGGCCGCCGCCGGCAAGCTGGTGGAGCGCGTGGGCCGGCGCGGCGCGCTGTACCTCGCGATCGGCACGGCGGCCCTCGGCCTCCTCCTCAGCGTCCTCGACTCCCTGGTCGCGGTGCTCCTGGGCCTGGTCCTGATAACCGCGGGCTTCTTCGTAGGCCACTCGGTGGCCTCGTCCTCCGTCAGCCACACCGCCACCACAGGCCGCGCCCAAGCCTCCGCCCTCTACCAGACCACCTACTACCTGGGCAGCTCCCTGGGCGCCCTCCTCGGCGCCCTCGCCTTCCACATCATGGGCTGGAACGGCACGGTGGCGCTGGGCCTGCTGGCGATGGCGGCAGCGGCGGCCGTGACGCTGTACGCGACGCGCAAGGCGGTGGCGGCACGGCGCCTCGCGACAGGCGCGTAGCCCCGAACGCGGCGAAGGGGCCGCCCCGCCACTTGCCGTGGCGGGGCGGCCCCTTCGCTCTGCTGTCGGCGAGGTCAGCTGACGGGAAAGCGCGCGGTGTCGATCGTGACGTCGAACGGCTCGGGAAGGTGCAGTTCATCGCCGTACGCCACCGAGGCGAGCACGCGGTACGAGCCGCCCTTCGGCTCTCCGTAGAGCGTGGCCGTCGGCTTCCCGGAATGCCACGGGTCCAGCAGCAGATACAGGGGGACCTCGGCGGCGGCGTATCCGTGCAGCTTCTCGATGCGGTCGTGGTTCGCGTTGGACGAGGAGGTGATCTCGACGACGAGCTGGGCCGCGTCAGCTGTCTGCCGCTCTTGGCGGCGCGGCAGCAGCTTCTTGGGAATGACGGCGAGATCGGGAACATACAGCCCCCGCTTGCCCGGGACGGTCAGCCCCTGGGTCTGGTAGATCCCCCAGTCCCGTGGGATGGCCGTGTACAGCAGACGCTGAAGCTCGTCCGCGGTGTCGTTGTGGTCGCTCTCCGGCGGTGGTGCCACGGTGACGATCCCCTCGATGATCTCCACCTTGCAGCCCTCCGGAGGAGACGTCTGCTCCCAGAGTCGGAGTGCCTCGTCCCAGACGGATTCCTCAATTCGGTGGGGGCGCGCAGCGATGCCTGCTGCCATGGTGTGCTCCTCTATCGGTACGTCACCGATCCCAGCATGCCGAACGGGACCGGCGATGGTCCACCGATCCCGTTCACCCAAACGAGAAAACCGCAGGTCAGGCGATGCGGTCCAAGATGATCGGGTTCGGTTCGTACTCCGTGTGCTCCGGGGCGACGAGGACGCCGCCGTCCAGTGCCTCCAGGGCGTAGGCGAACTTCTCCGGGGTGTCCGTGTGGAGGGTGAGCAGGGGCTGGCCGGCGGCGACGGTGTCGCCCGGCTTGGCGTGGAGTTCGACGCCCGCGCCCGCCTGGACCGGGTCCTCCTTGCGGGCGCGGCCCGCGCCGAGCCGCCAGGCTGCGACGCCCACGGCGTAGGCGTCGAGGGTGGTGAGGACGCCGGAGGCGGCGGCGTGGACGACGTGCTGTTCGCGGGCGACCGGCAGCGCGGCGTCCGGGTCGCCGCCCTGGGCGAGGATCATGCGCCGCCAGTGGTCCATGGCGGAGCCGTCGGCGAGCGCCTTGGCCGGGTCGACGTCGCCGAGCCCGGCCGCCTCCAGCATCTCGCGGGCCAGGGCGAGGGTCAGCTCGACGACGTCGGCGGGGCCGCCGCCCGCCAGGACCTCGACGGACTCGCGGACTTCGAGGGCGTTGCCCGCGGTCAGCCCGAGCGGGGTGGACATGTCGGTGAGCAGGGCGGTGGTCCGTACGCCGTGGTCGGTGCCGAGTTCGACCATGGTGGAGGCGAGTTCGCGGGCGTCCTCGATGTTCTTCATGAACGCGCCGGAGCCGACCTTCACGTCCAGGACCAGCGAGCCGGTGCCCTCCGCGATCTTCTTCGACATGATCGAGGAGGCGATCAGCGGTATGGCCTCGACGGTGCCGGTGACGTCCCGGAGCGCGTACAGCTTCTTGTCGGCGGGGGCCAGGCCGTCGCCCGCCGCGCAGATGACGGAGCCGACGTCGCGCAGGACGTCCATCATCTCGGCGTTGCTCAGCAGCGCCCGCCAGCCGGGGATGGCCTCCAGCTTGTCGAGGGTGCCGCCGGTGTGGCCGAGGCCGCGGCCCGAGAGCTGCGGTACGGCCGCGCCGCAGGCGGCGACCAGCGGCGCGAGCGGCAGCGTGATCTTGTCGCCGACGCCGCCGGTGGAGTGCTTGTCGGCCGTCGGGCGGGGCAGGGACGAGAAGTCCATCCGCTCCCCCGAGTTGATCATCGCGGCGGTCCAGCGGGCGATCTCCGTGCGGTCCATGCCGTTGAGGAGGATCGCCATCGCGAGCGCCGACATCTGCTCGTGGGCGACCTCGCCGCGCGTATAGGCGTCGATGACCCAGTCGATCTGCTCGGGGCTCAGCTTTTCCCGGTCGCGCTTGGTGCGGATGACGGAGATGACGTCCATGGGCTCGCTTTCCTCGTTTCGTTCTTCGTGTCGGCCAGGGTGCCCCCGGACCGAGCCCGGGGGCGCGGGGAACCGCGCGGCCGGCCGCGTTCGCCCGCCCGCGCCCCCGGGCGCGTCAGCGCCCCAGGTCCTCCGGACCAAAAGCATCCGGCAGCAGCTCCGACAGCGGCCGCACCCCCGACGCCGTGTCCATCCGCAGCTCCGGCCCCCCGTGTTCCCACAGCAGCTGGCGGCACCGCCCGCACGGCATCAGCACCCCGCCGTCCCGCCCGCAGCACGTGAACGCCGTGAGCCGGCCGCCGCCCGTGGCGAACAGTTCGGAGATCAGCCCGCATTCGGCGCACAGCGCCACGCCGTAGGCGGCGTTCTCCACGTTGCAGCCGGATACGGTGCGGCCGTCGTCGACGAGGGCCGCCGCGCCGACCGGGAACCGGGAGTACGGGGCGTACGCGCGGGACATCGCCTCCCGGGCCCGCGTCCGCAGCGCCTCCCAGGCGATGGCCTGCCGTTCGGCGGACTGCCCGTCGTTGGTCTCGCTCACTACTTCCCCTGGCCCTTCCGGTATGGCTTGCCGTTCGCCTTGGGCATCCGCAGGCGCTGCGCGGAGACGGAGAGCACCAGCAGCGTCACCACGTACGGCGTGGCGTCCACGAACTCCAGCGGCACCCGCGCCGTCAACGCGTACCAGAGGATCAGCAGCAGCGCGAACACCCCGCTGATCAGCGCGATACGGCGCTGCTTGGCCCGCAGCTTCCACAGCGCGAGCGCGGCCAGCAGCACCGCGAGGAGCAGCAGCAGCGCGTGCACGGTCTCGCCGCCGCCGCGCAGCTGGAGGCTGTCCATGAAGCCGAAGAGGCCGGCGCCCATGGCCACGCCGCCCGGCCGCCAGTTGCCGAAGATCATGGTGGCGAGGCCGATGTAGCCGCGTCCGCCAGTCTGCCCGTCGGAGTACATGTGCGTGCCGATGGCCAGGAACGCGCCGCCGAGCCCGGCCAGCCCGCCCGAGACGATCACGGCCGCGTACTTGTACGTGTAGACGTTGACGCCCAGCGACTCCGCGGCCACCGGGCTCTCGCCGCAGGACCGCAGCCGCAGCCCGAAGGAGGACCGCCACAGCACGAAGAACGTGCCGACGAACAGCGCCGCCGCCGCGATCGTCAGCCAGGACACGTCCGTGACCAGCCCGTCCAGGATGCCCGCGAGGTCCGAGACGAGGAACCAGTGGTGTTTCTCGACGGACGCCAGCCAGTCCGAGAGGCCCGGGATCGAGAAGTTCGGCATGTCGCTCATCGGCGGCGACTGCTTGTCGTTGCCGCCCGCGCGCTGCGCGGCGCTGCCGTCCGCGCCGAACCACAGCTTGGCCAGGTACTGGGTGACGCCGAGGGCCAGGATGTTCATCGCCACGCCGGAGATGATGTGGTCGACGCCGAAGGTGACGGTGGCCAGCGCGTGGATGAGCCCGCCGACCGCGCCGCCGACGATGCCCGCGAGCGCCGCGATCCACGGCCCGTGCTGCCAGCCCATCCACCCGGCGCAGAACGTGCCGAGCATCATCATGCCTTCGAGGCCGATGTTGACGACGCCGGCCCGCTCCGCCCACAGCCCGCCCAGGCCCGCGAGCCCGATCGGCACGGCCGCGCCGAGCGCGCCGCTGAACTGGCCGGAGGAGGTGAGGTCCTCGGCGCCGGTGATCACCCGCAGTACGGCGAGCAGCAGCAGCGCGCCCGCGAGGAGCAGCAGCACCACCGGGTAGGTGAGCTTGCGCCGCTCGGGTTTGTTCCTGCCGCTGAGCCCCTTCGAGAGCACGGCAGTGAGGTTGCTGCTCACGCGGACACCTCCGCCTTGTCGCTCTTGCGGGCCTGGGCGGCGAGTTCCTCGCCGACCTTGCGCTGCTGGGTCCGGAGCCCGTACCGGCGCACGATCTCGTACGCGATGACCACGCACAGCACGATGACGCCCTGGATGACGCCGACGATCTCCTGCGCGTAGCCCTCGAATTCGAGCTGGGTGCCGGTGCGCTCCAGGAAGCCCCAGAGCAGCGCGCCGAGCGCCATGCCGACGGGGTGGTTGCGGCCGAGCAGCGCGATGGCGATGCCGGTGAAGCCGATGCCGGCGGGGAAGTCGGTGCCGTAGTTGTACGAGACGCCGAGCAGCGTCGGCATGCCGACGAGCCCGGCGACGGCGCCGGACAGCACCATGGAGGTGATGACCATGCGCTTGACGCTGACGCCGCTGGCGTGGGCCGCGGATTCGGAGCGGCCCACGGTGCGCAGGTCGAAGCCGAAGCGGGTGCGGCTGAGGACGAACCAGTAGACCAGGCCCGCCAGCGCCGCGATGATCACGAAGCCGTAGACGGGCTTGGGCGTGGTGGGGATCTCGAAGAAGTGCGAGGAGTCCGGCAGGTAGGGCGTGTGGATCAGGTTGCCCTCCTTGATGGCGAGCCGCCCGTCCTGGAGGAAGTAGCCGATGACCGAGGCGCCGATGGAGTTCAGCATGATCGTGCTGATCACCTCGCTGACGCCGCGGGTGGTCTTCAGCAGCCCCGCGATGCCCGCCCAGATCGCGCCGACGACCATCGCCACCAGGATGATCAGCGGGATCTGTACGAAGCCGGGGAGGGTGAGCGAGCCGCCGACGACGGCGGCGAAGAAGGCCGCGATGCGGTACTGGCCGTCGACGCCGATGTTGAAGAGGTTCATCCGGAAGCCGATGGCGACGGCCAGCGCGGACAGGTAGTACGGGGTCGCCTTGTTGATGATCCAGACCTGGCTGTCGCTCTTCGAGCCGAAGTCGACCATGACCTGGTAGGCGTGGAAGGGGTCCTTGCCGGTGGCCGCGATGATCACCGAGGTGATGACCAGGGCGGCGACGATGGCGAGGAGCGGCGCGGCGACCGCGAGGATCAGCTTGTTCTTGTCGAGCTTCTTCACGCTCCCTCGCCCCCTTCCGCGCCGTGGGCACTCTCGTCGACGTGCTCCAGGTGGCCGGTTGCGGCGCCGGTCATGGCCGAGCCCAACTCCTCCGGGGTGATGGTGGCGGGGTCCGCGTCCGCGACCAGCCGGCCCCGGTACATCACCCGTAGGGTGTCGGAGAGCCCGATCAGCTCGTCCAGGTCGGCGGAGATCAGCAGGACGGCCAGCCCCTCGCGGCGCGCCTCGCGGATCTGGTCCCAGATCTGCGCCTGCGCGCCGACGTCCACGCCGCGCGTGGGGTGGGCGGCGATCAGCAGCTTGGGCCGGTGGCTCATCTCGCGGCCGACGATCAGCTTCTGCTGGTTGCCGCCGGACAGCGAGGCCGCGGTGACCTCGATGCCGGGGGTGCGCACGTCGTAGTCGGCGACGATCCGCTCGGTGTCGGCGCGCGCCGCCTTCAGGTCGAGCAGCGCGCCCTTGCTGTTGGGCTCCTCGGTGACGTGGCCGAGTATGCGGTTCTCCCAGAGCGGTGCTTCCAGCAGCAGTCCGTGCCGGTGGCGGTCCTCCGGGATGTAGCCGACGCCTGCCTCGCGGCGGGCGCGGGTCGGCGCGTGGGTGACGTCGGCGCCGTCGAGGGTGACGGTGCCGCTGTCGGGGTCGCGCATGCCCATGACGGCCTCGACGAGTTCGGCCTGGCCGTTGCCCTCCACTCCGGCGAGGCCGAGGACTTCGCCCTTGTGGATGGTGAGGGCGATGTCGTCGAGGACGGCCCGTACGGCGCCGTCGGAGTCGACGGCGGAGAGCCGCAGCCCGTCCACGGTCAGCATCGGGGTGGTGGTGACGGTCGACTCGCGGGTCTCGGGCGAGGGCAGTTCGCTGCCGACCATCAGCTCGGCGAGCTGCTTGGGGCTCGTCTCGCTCGGCACCACCGAGGCGACGGTCGTGCCGCGCCGGATGACGGTGATGTCGTCGGCGACGGAGAGGACCTCTCCCAGCTTGTGCGAGATGAAGATGACGGTGAGGCCCTCCGCCTTGAGCTCGCGGAGGTTGTCGAAGAGCGCGTCGACCTCCTGCGGGACGAGGACGGCGGTCGGCTCGTCGAGGATGAGCGTGCGGGCGCCGCGGTAGAGGACCTTGAGGATCTCCACGCGCTGCCGGTCGGCGACGCCGAGGTCCTCGACGAGGACGTCGGGGCGGACGCCGAGCCCGTACGCGTCGGAGATCTCCTTGATGCGGGTGCGGGCCCGGTTGCCGATGCCGTGCAGCTTCTCGCCGCCGAGCACGACGTTCTCGAGCACGGTGAGGTTGTCGGCCAGCATGAAGTGCTGGTGCACCATGCCGATGCCGCGGGCGATGGCGTCGGCGGGGCCGGCGAAGCTGACCTGTTCGCCGTCGGACTCGATGGTGCCCTCGTCCGGCTTCTGCATGCCGTAGAGGATCTTCATCAGGGTCGACTTGCCGGCGCCGTTCTCGCCGACGAGGGCGTGCACGGTGCCGCGGCGGACGGTGATGTCGATGTCGTGGTTGGCCACGACTCCCGGGAACCGCTTGGTGATGCCGCGGAGTTGGACGGCGGGGGCGCTGGGCGCGCCGGCGGTCGGGGGGCTGTTGGTGGACGCTTTGATGGCGCACTCTCCTCGGGGAAGGGAGCGGTTGGGGAGACGGGCTGGGCTGGGGTCGAGGAGCGTACGGCGAGCGGCCGGCGGGCTGCCCGCGGGCGGTCCACGCGCCTCACAGGCGAACGTACCGCGCCAACTCGTCGCTACGCGCGTAGCGTTGGCTCATTCGTACGGGCCCGACGCGGCGGCCGCACACCGTCGCGCCGAGCCCGATTCCGTACCGGCCGGGGAGCCGTCCCGGCCGCGGAGCCCGCGCCGCGCCCCTGGTCGCAACGGACCGGGCCGCCTAGAGCGCGGGCTCTCGGCTCACGGGTTTTCCTTGACCTTGACCTTGCCGTCGACGATCTTCTGCTTCGCTTCCGCGATCTTGTCCTTGAGGTCGTCGATGTTGCCGCCCGAGGTGGACAGCGAGACGCCGCCGTCCTTGAGCAGGTAGCGGTGCGTGCCGGACAGCGGCTTGCCGTCCTTGACGGACTTGACCAGGTCGAAGACGGCGACGTCCACGTTCTTGACGACCGAGGTCAGGATCGAGGACTTGTACTTCTCCAGACCGGACTGCAGGTACTGGTCGGAGTCGACGCCGATCGCCCAGGCGCCCTTCTGGGCCGCGATGGCCTCGATCGAGCCGCTGCCGGAGAGGCCGGCGGCGGTGTAGATGACGTCGTTGCCGGCGTCGAGCATGCCCTTCGCCTTGTCCTTGGCGGCGGCGGGGTCGTTGAAGCCCTTGTCGTTGTTCGGGTACAGGTACTGCGAGGTGATCTTGACCTTGGGGTCGGTCTCGCGCACGCCCTGCTCGAAGCCCGCCTGGAACTTCTGGATCAGCGCGTTGTTCACGCCGCCGATGAAGGAGACCTTCTTGGTCTTGGACTTCAGCGCCGCGGCGACGCCCGCGAGGTACGAGCCCTCGTGCTCGCCGAAGACGATGCTGTCGACGTTCTTGCCCGGCACGACCGAGTCGACGATCGCGAAGGTGGTCTTCGGGTTGTCCGCGGCCACCTTCTGGATCGACTTGGCGTAGTTGAAGCCGACGCCGATGACCGGGTTGTACCCGGCCTCGGCCAGCGAGGAGAGCCGCTGCTCGCGGTCCGCCTCGGTCTCGTTGTTCTTGGCGGTCATCGCCTTGCCGCCGACCTTCAGCTCCTTCATGGCCTTGTCCATGCCGCGGGCGGCGGACTCGTTGAAGGAGTGGTCGTCGCGGCCGCCGACGTCGAAGGCCAGGCCGATGCCCTTGTCCTTGCCGCCGGACTCGGTCGAGGACTCACCGCACGCGGTGAGCGAGAAAGCGAGGGCCGCGGAACAGATGCCCGCGACAGCGATTGTGGATACCCGGCGCACGAGGGCCCCTTCACTCGAAGCGCCACGGTCGGCGCTGGTTTCGCGGGCATCGTAACGCGCGTAGATGGGGGATAAAGGGGTCGCAGAAAGCCGTTATCGGATCGTCGCGAACCCCATCCCACCTCGCCGCCTACGGACGGTTGACATCGAGCAAAGCCGCGGCGGTGAACAGTTCCACGCCCACCGCGATCGCCGACTCGTCCACGTCGAAATCACCGCAATGCAGGTCACGTCGGACAGTGTCGCCAATGCGCCGCACCCCGAGCCGGGCCATCGCGCCGGGCACCTGCTCCAGGTACCAGGAGAAGTCCTCGCCGCCCAGGGACTGCTCGGTGTCCTCGATCGAGGACGGCCCGCGCCGCGCGGTCATCGCGCGGCGCAGCAGGTCGGTGGCGTCCGGTTCATTGACGACCGGCGGCACCCCCCGGATGTAGTCGATCTCCGATTTGGCGCGGTGCAGGGTGGCCACCTCGTCGATCGCGGCGTGCACCAGATCGGGGGCCTCGCGCCACGCCTGGAGGTCCAGGCAGCGGACCGTACCGGACAATTCGGCATGCTGCGGGATCACATTGCAGGCGTGCCCGGTCTCCAGTCGCCCCCAGGTCACCGCCATCCCGGAGCGCGCGTCCACCCGCCGGGCCAGCAGCGCCGGCACCTCCGTGGCGACCTTCGCGGCGGCCGTGACCAGGTCGGTGGTCAGATGCGGGCGCGCGGTGTGCCCGCCCGCGCCGTTCAGCGACACCTCCAGCCGGTCGCAGGCCGAGGTGATGGCGCCGGGCCGCAGCCCGATCCGCCCCGCGTCCACCTTGGGGTCGCAGTGCACCCCGATGATCCGGCCGACGCCGTCCAGCACCCCGCAGTCGATGACGTCGGGCGCGCCGCCGGGCAGCACCTCCTCGGCGGGCTGGAAGATCAGCCGGACCGGGTGCGGCAGCAGTCCTCGCCGCGCGAGCTCCGCGAGGACGAGGCCGGCGCCCAGCACGACGGCGGTGTGCACGTCGTGGCCGCAGGCGTGGGCCATGTCCTTGACGGTCGAGCGGTACGGCACCGTCTTGGTGTCCGGGATCGGCAGCGCGTCGATGTCCGCGCGCAGCGCCAGCACGGGGCGCCCCGCGGCGCGGTGGTCCAGGGGGGTGATGTCGCAGACGAGTCCGGTGCCGATGGGGAGGATCCGCGGCGCGAGCCCGGCCCTCTCCAGTCTCGCCTTGATGGCCCCGGTGGTGCGGAACTCGCACTTGCCCAGCTCGGGGTGCATGTGCAAGTCCCGCCGGAAGGCGATCAGTTCGGCGCGCAGCCCGGCGGACAGCGCGCCGGGCAGCTCGGGATCGGTACCTGCCTCGGGCTCGGATTCGCGGGACATCAGTTGGTTCACCCTGTGAAGGTTAGGGCCACAGGCGGGGCAACTGCTTGGCGATCAACAAAAGTTCAGCCCGATAGGGGAAGGGAAACTAGGCCGTGGGTCGCATGACCACAAGAGATACGGGGTAGAAGACTCCGCTACGCGCCGAGTTGTCGCCTCCTCCGTACCACTGGTCCCACCGGCCTCTCGCGCCCCCTCCCCGAGCGTCCTTCCCGGCCCCCGCCCTCAGAGCGTCGAGGCCGGAACGTACGGAACCCGGCGGATGCCGCGCGCGGTCCCCGTGACGCCGGAGAGGAAGTCCTCCGCGCGGGGCGAGGCGGTCTCCGTCAGCCAGGCGGGGTCCACGTCGCAGACCGCGACCGTGATGCCGGTCCCGGCGAGGGCCAGCGGCAGGGTGTGCACCACGGTCGAGGGGAAGCTCAGGATCATGCGCCCTATGGGGCCGCGCCGGGCGATCAGTTCGAGCGGCAGGTCGGGCCGTACGATCTCCAGCCCCAGCTCGCCGCCGATCCGGTGGAGCTTGTCGGTGGACTCCCGGCGGTGCGCGAAGTAGCGGGTCGCGCCGTGCGTGCGGGCCAGCGAGGCGACGGCGGTCAGATAGTGGTCGAGGTCCACGACGCCGGTCTCGACGAGGGAGGTGCCGACCAGGTCGGTGCCGCGGGTCAGCCGGGGCGGGCCGAAGGCCGAGCGGGTCCACGCGAAGTCGTTGGCGGTGACGGTGACGCCGGGCGGCGCCTGGACGGGCATCGAGGTGAACACCTCCACGCGGCGGCCCTCGCCCGGCGTGAGCCTGCGGCGCGCGGACGCGGCGAACGGCGCGAACACGAGGTCGCGCGCCCCGCGTCCGCCGCGCCGGTGCCAGCGCACCAGCCGGGTTCCGAGGGCCAGTTGGGAGACGAACTCCATGGTGGCGGTGCCGTCGTCGACGACCACGACGTCGCGGGCGCGGGCGATGGTGAGCAGCAGCTGCACGTAGCGCGAGAACGGGTCCCCGATCACGACGCGGCTCGCGCGCCGCAGCAGGGGCGCGAGCCCCGCGATCGTCTGCGCCGGAGCCCCCGCCCCGCCGCGCGCCTCCTCCCACCGCACCGTGTGCCCCTCGCGCCGCGCCAGCTCGGCCATCCGGCGCAGCTGGCCCCGCGTCATGGGGTCGTGCGGCGCGAGCACGACGACGGTGAGGCCGGTGGGCGGGCGCTGCGGGTCCGGCAGCTCCTGCTCGGCGTCCACCGTCTCGTACGGCTGCCGGGGCACGCCGTCGTAGAGGGCGGGCACGGACGGGGGCGCGAGTTCCGGCGCGGGGGCCTCCGCCCGCCCCTCCGCGTCGCTCGGCCCGCCGTACGACCACTCCAGTACGTTCAGGAGCTGGACCGGGCTCTCCACGAAAGCCAGGGTTCCGCTCGGGTCGGCCCGTGGCCCCCGGAAGCGCGCGGCGGGAGCGGCCGCCGCCTCCGGGGGTGGGCCTGCCGGCCCCGCTGTCGGTGTCACCGGGCCCGGCCGCCTCAGACCGCGACCGGCTCGCGGTCGCCGGCCTCGGCGACGACGCCCGCGACGCGGCGGAGCTTCTTCATGGGGCCGAGCTCGCTCTCGTACACCTTCTTGACGCCGTCGCCGAGCGACTCCTCGACCACCCGGATGTCGCGGACCAGCCGCTGGAGGCCCTGCGGCTCGACGGAGGCGGCCTGGTCGGAGCCCCACATGGCGCGGTCGAGGGTGATGTGGCGCTCGACGAAGGTGGCGCCGAGGGCGACGGCGGCGAGCGTGGTCTGGAGCCCGGTCTCGTGGCCGGAGTAGCCGATCGGCACGTTCGGGTACTCGGCCTGGAGCGTGTTGATCACGCGCAGGTTGAGCTCCTCGGCCTTGGCCGGGTAGGTGGAGGTGGCGTGGCAGAGGAGGATGTTGTCGCTGCCGAGCACCTCCACCGCGTGCCGGATCTGCTTCGGCGTGGACATCCCGGTGGAGAGGATGATCGTTTTGCCGGTGGCGCGCAGGGCGCGCAGCAGCTCGTCGTCGGTGAGCGAGGCGGAGGCGACCTTGTGCGCGGGCACGTCGAACTTCTCCAGGAAGGCCACGGCCTCGGTGTCCCACGGGGAGGCGAACCACGCGATGTCCCGCTTGGCGCAGTGCTCGGCGATCCTGCGGTACTCGGCCTCGCCGAACTCGACGCGGTGCCGGTAGTCGATGTAGGTCATCCGGCCCCAGGGGGTGTCGCGTTCGACGTCCCACTGGTCGCGCGGGGTGCAGATCTCCGGCGTGCGCTTCTGGAACTTGACCGCGTCGCAGCCCGCGTCGGCGGCCGCGTCGATGAGCGCGAAGGCGTTCTCCAGATCACCGTTGTGGTTGATGCCGATCTCGCCCGTGACGTAGACCGGGTGGCCGGGGCCCGCGGTCTTGGCGCCGAGGGTCCGGGTGCGGAGAGTGGAGCTCATGGAAGGCAGGTTCCTTGCTGTTGGGGGGAGTGTGCGGTGAGTTGTGCCGTGCGGTCTTCGTGCGGCTAGACGGGCTGGAGGGACGGGCCGAGGATCCATGCGGCGATCTCCCGGATGGCCCCGCCGCCCCCTGGCGCGGAGGTCACCGCGCGCGCCGCGCCGCGTACGACGTCGTGCGCTCCGGCGACCGCCACGGGCCAGCCGACGAGGTCGAAGCACGGCAGGTCGTTGACGTCGTTGCCTACGTACAGCACGCGCTCGGGTGCGATGCCCTGCTCTTCGCACCACTGCTTCAGCGCCAGGTCTTTACGGTCGACGCCGTGGAGGACGGGAAGTTGGAGCTTCCTGGCCCGCGCGGCGACGACCGGGTTAACTTCCGTGGACAGGATCAGCATCGGCAGTTCCGCGCGGCGCAGCGCGGCGATGCCGAGCCCGTCGCCCCGGTGCACGGCGACGATCTCGCGCCCGTCGGAGTCGATGAGGACCCGGTCGTCGGTCTGGGTGCCGTCGAAGTCGAGCACGATCGCGTCGATGTCCGCGCGGCCGGGCAGCGCCCCCGGCCGGTCCGCGTCGAGCAGCGGGGCGAGGACGCGGGCCCGTGCCAGGTCGTGCGGGTCGTCGATCTCCAGGACGCGGGCGGCGTCGGTCCGTACGAGCTCGGTGCGGCCGAAGAAGCGGTGCTTCTCGGTGCGGAAGCGGTCGGCGCGCATGCCGTAGGCGGCGCCGGTCTCCAGGTAGTCCTGGGGGCGGTCCTGGCGGCGCGGCCGGTAGGACTTGTCGTGGTTGACGCCGACGCCGCCGGCGGCGGTGTCGGCGATCTCCACGGCCTCCGCGATCTCCGCGGCCTCCACAGCCTCCGCGATCTCCGCGGTCTCCGCGGTCTCCGCGGTCTCCGCCGGCAGGTCGTCCGCCGCGTCGGGGGCGCGCCATACGAAGCCGTGGAACGGGGCGACGGTCAGGGCGGTGTCCGCGCCGCCCGTGAGGATGGCCTCCGCGACCCCGTCGATGTCCTCGCGGGCGATGAACGGGCTGGTGCACTGGACGAGGAGGACCACGTCGACGGCCGTGCCGTGCGCCGCCTCGTACGCGTCCATGGCGTGCAGCACCGCGGCCTCGCTGGTGGCGGTGTCGCCCGCGATGTCGCCGGGGCGCTGCACGACGACGGCGCCCGCGCCGCGCGCGGCGGCGGCGATGCCGGGGTCGTCGGTGGAGACGGCGACGTCGGTGATGTGGCGGGCGGCCCGGCACTCGTGGACGGCGCGGGCGACGAGCGGCCTGCCGCCGACAGCGGCGAGGTTCTTGGCGGGCACGCCCTTCGACCCGCCGCGCGCGGGGATGACGGCCAGGACGGTCGGGGGCATGGCGGCTCCTTGGGGTGTGGTCGTCACAGCTGTCCCATGCGGCGGATGACGGGGGCCACGCGCTGCACGCCGTGCCGGTAGGCGCCGCGGGCGGCGTCGCGCATGGCGTTGCGGGTGGCCCGGCGCAGGGCGGAGACCTCGCGGGGTTCGGCGGCGGCGTGCGGCAGGGGGTGGCCGGTGGGGTCGAGGCCGTGCCGGGCGAGGATGCCGGGCAGGTAGCCGGGCGCGGTGACGGGGGTGTAGTAGGGGGCGAGGGGCGGGAGTTCGGGGGCGGCGACGAGATCGGCGAGGCGGTCGCGGGCGGTGTCGAAGGCCCGGTCGTACGAGCCGTCGGCGGCGACGCCCTGGCGCGCGGTCCAGCGGGGGTCCGGCTCGGGGAGGCGGCCGGCGTCGAGCTCGTCCCAGGAGGCGAGGCAGCCGGAGCCGAGGAAGTGGTGGTTGCCGAGGGCCTCGCGGATGCCGAGGTCGGTGAGGACGGCGGTGGGGACGGCGCGGTGCAGGGATTCGAGGGCGGCGGTGGAGCTGACGGTCACCAGCAGGTCGGTGCGGTCGAGGACCTCGCCCATGTGCCCGTAGACGAGGCGGCAGTTGTCGGGCAGGCCGTCGGGGAGCTTGGCGGCGAGCTTCTGGTAGGGCAGTTCCTCGATGTGCGTGGTGTGCTCGCCGGGCTTGCTGCGGAGCTTGATCAGCACTTCGCGCGCGGGGTGCAGGCGCGCGTGCTGCACGGCCCGCTTGAGCAGGTACGTACGCCCGGCGCGGCTGTCGGGCACGGAGGGCTGGGCGGCGAACACGACGGTGTACGGGCGTTCTTGGACCTCGCCGGGGGCGGCGGGTGCGTAGCGGTCGCCGCCGAGGAAGGGCAGGGCGCACTCGACGACGCTGTCGGCGCTCGCGCCGACGCCGCGGTAGACGTCGCGGAACCGCTCGGCGTCGTGGCGGGAGTTGGCGAGGACGACGTCGGCGCCGTGCCGCAGCAGGAGGCCGTCCGCGAGCTTCTCGTAGACGACGCCGACGTAGCCGGTGACGACGGCGGGGCGGCGGCGCTGCCCGGCCCAGGAGCGGGCGAGTCCGTGCACCATGGCCTGGACGGCGCCGCCGACGCAGGCCAGCACGATCACGTCGTAGCGGGTACGGTCGGCCGTACGTACGAACTCGGCGCCGGTGACCTCGGTGAGCGCGTCGGCGCGCACGCCGACCTCCGCGAGCTGGCGCACCGTCGGGGTGGCGCGGCCGCGCAGCAGGAACCCGTCGAGCCGGCCGCCGGGGGCGATGCGGTGCGCGGTGAGCGCGCCCCATTTCCACCGGGTGTCGGAATCGGCGAGGACGGCTACCCGCGGCGGGGAATGCGTACGTGATGACACGTCGCCGACGATAGGAATTCATTCCGTTTCGTTGCCCAACGGGAGTGCAACAGTCGGTAAACAACAGGATGACGGCGGAAGAACCGCCCTTTCGGCGTGGCCGGTTCACCAATTGGTCGCACTTCGTTCACCTTCACGCCCGCCGGGCGTCAAGACGAATGCCGGGCGGCCCCATAACGTCACCCGGGTGGTTAAGCTCTCCGTCATCGTGCCGTTCTTCAACGTGCAGACCTACGCCCCCGACACACTGCGGAGTCTGCGCGCCAATGCGCGTGCGGACTTCGAATTCATTCTCGTCGACGACTGTTCGAGCGACGGCACGCCGGAGCTCCTGGAGCGGGCCGTACGCGAGCTGCCGGGGGCGGTGCTGGTGCGGCACGAGAAGAACGGCGGCCTCGCCACCGCCCGCAACACCGGCCTCGACGCGGCGAGCGGCGAATATCTGACCTTCCTCGACGGCGACGACTGGCTCGCGCCCGGATACTTCGCGGAACTCCTGTCATTCATAGAGGAGTTGGGCGTCGACTTCGTCCGAGCCGACCATGTCCAGTGCTCCGGCCGGGCCCGCTCGGTGCACCGCGTGCCGCAGGGCCGGCGCGGCGTGGTGCTCGACCCGCGGGACGCGATCCTGCCCGCCGACCGCTCCACGTCCGTGGACTACGCCTACGCGTGGGCGGGCATGTACCACCGCCGGCTCCTGGACGACGGGCTGCTGCATTTCAAGCACGGGCTGCGCACCGCGGAGGACCGGCCGTGGATCTGGCGGCTGCACCGCGAGGCGCGGACTTTCGCGGTGGCCGGACTTCTCGGCGTGTTCTACCGGCGCGGCGTCGCGTCCTCGCTCACGCAGATCGGCGATGTGCGGCAGCTCGATTTCATCCACGCATTTGATCAGGTCATCGAGGAAACGGCGCGGGACGCGGACGCGGACCGATTGCTGCCGAAGGCCGTGCGCACGTATTGCGCGATTATCTCCCATCAGCTCGGCACCATCGAACGGTTCGAACCGGCCGTGGCCAAGACATTGCGCTCGATGAGCGCGGCGGCGATGAAACGGATGCCGCAGGACATTCTGAAGGATGCGCTGAATTCCATGGATTACGAGCGCGCGGCACGGCTGCGCAGGGTCCGGCGCCGTACGGCCGGGGCGGAGGTGTCGGCCTGATGACCGCCCAGCCCGAGCGCCGTGCCGAGCCGCACCGCCCCGCCCGCCCCCGCACCCAGATCTTCCTCGCCTCGACGCTGTACGGGACCGCCACGCTCGCCGCCGCCCTCGACGCGGGCCGCTTCGCCCCCGCCGACCGCCGGCTGCTGCTCGTCTCCAACAACGCGGCCATCCCCGAGACCACCCCGTCGTGCCAGGAGGCCCCCGGCTTCGAGCTGCTGAGCGACCGCTTCGACGGGCTGCTCTCCTGGAACGAGACGATCCGCCCGTTCCACCCCGGCGGCTGGTCGCCCCGGCCGGACGACGCCCCCCTGTGGGAGCGGCACCTGCGGATGCTCTGGGACCTCGGCGACGACGAGATCGAGCTCGTCGTCGAGTCCATCCAGGTCAACCCGGCCCTCGCGCTCACCCAGCTCTTCCCCGACGCGCCCGTGGAGGTCTACGCCGACGGCCTGATGAGCTACGGGCCCACCCGCAGCAAGCTCGACCCGCTCATCGGCACCCGCATCCGCCGCCTCCTCCACCTCGACCTGGTGCCGGGGCTGCGCCCGCTGCTGCTCACCGAGTTCCAGGTGCCCGCCGAGATCGTCCCCACCGCCGCGTTCACCGAGGTCCTGGCCCGCCTGGAGAGCGCCGCGCCGGAAATTACCGCACCGAAAGGATCCGCGCTCCTGCTGGGCCAGTACCTTTCGGCACTGGACATCCTCACGCCGGTGGAAGAGGAGGAACTGCATGTGCGAATGCTGCGCGGCGCGGTCGAACTCGGTCATCGAGCGGTGGTGTTCAAGCCCCACCCCACCGCGCCGGCCCGCTGGTCGCGGATGCTGGAGGAGGAGGCCGGACGGCTCGGCGCCGAGCTGGTGGTCCTGGACACTCCCGTTCTGGCAGAGGTCGTCTACCAGCGCCTTCGGCCCGCACTCGTCGTCGGCTGCTTCTCCACGGCACTGCTGACCGCGAGCGCCCTGTACGGGCTGCCGGTCGCCCGGATCGGCACGGGACTCCTGCTGGAGCGGCTCACCCCGTACCAGAACAGCAACCGGGTGCCGGTGACGATCGCGGACGCCCTGCTCCCCGACCTCGACCGCCCCGAGACCGTCACCGGCTGGACCCCGCCGGCCGGGGAGACCGCCGGCAAGCAGCTGACCGGCCTGCTCTCGGCGGTCGGCTTCGCCATGCAGTCCCAGATCTACCCCGAGCTGCGCCCGGCCGCCGAGCGCTATCTCGCCGCCAACCTCAACTCCCATACCTGGCGGTACTTCAAGCGCCGCCGCCTCACCTCGCTGGCGCTGCCCGGCGCGCTCCCCTCGCAGCTCGCCTTCCTGCCGCGCAACCCGACGGTCCGCAAGGTCGCACGGCGCGCGCGGGCGATGCAGCGGCGGCTGGTCAAGCGGACGGCGGCGCTGGGGTGAGCGCGTACGACGTGAGAGTGCGGGCGGGCCGCGCGGCGGGGACGGCCCGGTGAGCGCGGCCTCCCCCGGCACCGCCTCCCTGGAACCGCCCGCCCCCTCGGGCGCGGGCCTGCGGCTGCCCGACCCGATACCGACGCCCCCGCCGACCGATCCGGCCCGCACCGGACCGGCCCGCAAGGGGGCGCACGGCCGCCTGCGCGCCCTCGACGGGCTGCGGCTGATCGCCGCGCTGATGGTCGCCCTGTACCACTACGGCGGCCGGACCGGCGAGGTCGGCCAGGCGTGGGGCAGCTCGCCGCGCGCCCAGTTCCCGTCGCTGTCCACGGCCTTCTCGTACGGCTGCCTGGGCGTGCAGATCTTCTTCGTCATCAGCGGCTTCGTGATCTGCATGAGCGGCTGGGGCCGCCCGCTGCGCTCGTTCTTCGCCTCCCGCGTCGCGCGCCTGTACCCCGCCTACTGGGCGGCGATCCTGCTCGTCACCGTCGTCTTCGCGCTGCCCTGGGTCGCATACAAGACCGTGTCGCCCAGCGACACCCTGGTGAACCTGACGATGCTGCAAATGCCGGTCGGCGCGCACCGGGTGCTCGGCGTGTGCTGGACCCTCTGGGCGGAGCTGCGCTTCTACGCCCTCTTCGCGCTGTTCGTCGTGGCGCCGGGGGCGACCCGCCACCGGGTGGTGCTGTTCTGCGCGGTGTGGACGCTGGGCGCGGTGCTCGCGGACGCCTCGCACCAGGAGTTCCTGAAGGCGGTGCTGATGCCGGAGTACGCCCCGTACTTCATCGGCGGCGTCGGCCTCTATCTGATCCACCGCTTCGGCCACTCCGCGCTGGCCTGGGGGATCGTCGGCGTCAGCTTCCTGATCGGCCAGCACTACGCGGTCGCCGCCCTGTGGCACGCGCCGAACCCGCACTTCTTCTCCTACCGCTCGCCGTACGTCATCATCGCGATCGTCGCCGCCGGGTACGCGGCCGTGGCCGCCATAGCCCTCGGCAAGTTCCACTGGGCCAATTGGCGCTGGCTGACCGTCGCTGGCGCGCTCACCTACCCCTTCTACCTGGTCCACGAACACCTGGGGTGGGTGGTGATCGCGACCCTCCACCGCAAGCTGGGCATCCCCTCGTACGCGACGTTCGCCCTCACCCTCGCCCTGATGCTCGTACTGGCCTGGCTCCTGAACCGCCTGGTCGAGCAGCGCCTGACACCAGTACTCCGCAAGTCCCTGACAGGCCCCCGCCGCCCGGCCCCCGCCGCCTCGGGCCCGGTGAGCGGACCCCCTCCCGTCATGTAAGATCATCTACGCAACTCCGGCGCACGCCGCGGGAGTCACGCGTCTGTGGTCCAAGGCAAGACGCCCGCCATCCAGCGGGAAATGCAGGTGCAAGGCCTGCCGGGCGCTCCACACGAAGGCCCGTACTCGATGGCTGAGTACGGGCCTTCGGGGTTTCTTACCCGCGACCCCCTGCCCCCGCTGTCAGAGGTCGAACGTCCAGGAGTTTCCGGGGGCGCGAAGCGTGCTGCGCTCGGCGCCGAGTTCGACCCGCATGGTGTGCAGGGGAAACCGGTCGCGCTCCTCCCACTTGCGGCTCACGCCTTCCAGGGCATCCCAGAGCCGACGGGGGCCGCCCTGATGAACGAGCGGGCGGGGGCCGTCCTCGGCGCGCGCCCACGATCCGTCTGCGGCGAGCAGCCAGACGACGCGGCACCCGTCGTCGTAGGTGGCCGCGCGAGTCTCGACACCCGGCGTGTCCAGCTCGAACAGATAGCGCAGCGGCCACTCCCGCCACAGGTCCGGGATCGGCCCGTACGGGACCCTTACGTCGTCGCCCTCGCGTGCGCGGGCGGCCACGAACACCTCGTCCAGCTTGGGCGGGTAGTCCGCCTCCCGCCGGGCCTCCATGAACGTCGCGGGCTCCGGCCGCACCGCGCCCCTGGCGGCTCCGTCCTCCCCCATGTCCGCCACGATCAGCAGAGCCGTGCCGGCGATGGTCGTCACCAGCCTCCCGCCGGGACGCAGCGCACGGAGCCACGACGCGGGAACGGGCCGTACCGAAACGGTCGCCATGATGCGGTCGTAGGAGGCGCCAGGCAGTTCCCCCGTCGCGTCGACCGTCTCCATGCGCGGTTCGCGCCCGAAGCCGGAGAGGCGGTCGCGGGCGGCGCCGACCAGGTAGGGGTCGACGTCCACGCTGGTCACGTTCGCGTCGCCGAAGCGGTGCCCGAACAGCGCGGCGGAGTAGCCCGAGCCGGTGCCCACATCCAGCACGCGGTCACCGGGCTCGGTGCCGAGCCGGTCCGCCATCGACACGACGAGCCCCGGCAGGGTCGACGACGACGTGGGGTCACCGGTCCCCCGCTCGTCCGGCTTCGCGTGGTCGGCGTGCAGGGGCCCGACGCGGGTCACCAGCGTCTCGTCCGAGTACGCGGCGCGCAGGCTCTGCGGGGACCCCGCGGGAAGATCGACCAACCCCCACTCCTGGGTCGGGCTGTCGGCGACGCGCCGCCACCACCGGGGCACCAGCAGATGCCGAGGCGTGCTGCTCACCGCCTCGTGCCAGTCGGGCGCGCCCACGGTCACCTCGTCGGCGAGCGCCGACGCGGCTTCGGCCCACGGGGGTTTCGCGGTCATACGGGTTCTCCTTGTAGCGCGTCGGCCATCGCTTCAACGAGCGGGATACGAGCCTTTACGGCGATCCAGTGCCATTGGCCATTGGGGTTCACCTCGAAGAACACCCACCGGCCATCAGGTGTCACCGCGAAGTCGAGAGCACCGAAGTACAGACCGAGCTCGTCCATGAGCCGGCGGACGCCCTTCGCCACCTCGGGGGGCATGTCCACGGGCTCATAGGCGAGGGACTGGTAGTCGGAGCGCCAGTCGAGCCGTGCGGCCTCGCTCCCGGCGTGGATGGCGACGGGGAACATCCGGCCCCCGATCACGGTCAGCCGCACCTCGAACGCCTTGGGCACGCGCTCTTGGAACAGGTGGGCGGTGCCGGCCACCCCGTCGTCCACCTCGCCGGCGGAGACGAGCGCCACGGGCAGGAACTGCCGCTTGCCTCCGGGGCCGAGCACCCCGCCTCCGAGCCCCTTGTAGACGACCTGACCGGCCCCGATGAACTCGCGGGCATGGTCGGGGTCGGACGTGATCACGGTCCGGGGCACGTCGAGTCCGACGCGTGCGGCAACGGCGAGCTGTCTCGGCTTGTAGTTCGCCGCGGCGTCGGCCGCGGGATGGTTGATCCACCGGACGGGCAGGGAACCGAGCACGCCCAGCAGCCCGGACCGCGCCTCGGACAGGGCCAGCGCACGGGCGTGGCCGGGCCAGTCGTCGGGGGTACGGAATTCGTTCGGGCGCCGCCACCACACCGACTTGACCGATTCCAGCTCGGCCGCTCGGGAACCGACGAGTACCCCCGCCCAGCCGTCCCCGGTGAGGGAGACGGCCAGGCGGGAAGCGGTGGGGAAGTCGGCTGTGTCGAATCTGACGACTTCCTCACCTCTCTTCGCCAGCTCCTCGACCACAGCGTCGGCCGTGAGGTCGTCCCGGCCCGTGAGGATGAGGATCGAGCCCATGTCAGTACAGGTCGGTTCCGCTGTCGGAGCCCGGGGCACTGCTGTCGCCGTTGCTGGTCTCGGTCTGCGTCTCGGGCATCTCCGCCGTGATCGCGTGCCACGGGTTCCCCTCGGCGGACACGTTCATCTGGAGCGCGTCGCTGTAGGTGATCACCGGGGCCTCGCCGGGGCTCTCCGGCGGTGACACCAGGTGCCGGACCCCGAATGGAAGGGCGATCGCAGTGCTCATGACGTCCTCGTTTTCTGCTCTTGCCAACCCTCAGATCCGGATGGACGCGAGGGAATCCAACTCGGCTGTTCACACTCCGGCCGCCCCAACTGCCCGGCCACACCTGCGAGGTGCACTTCGGACGCCTCAGTCTTACCGGAGGATCGACTGCCGCACACGGAATGTGCGTGACCAAGTACGCTGAGTGCACAATCTCTTTAGGGGAGGCAGCGGAGTGGAGCTAGAGCTGGAACCTGACGTGATGCCCGCTTCACCAGCGGGAATGCTCGCCAACCGAGCGGCACGAGCACGGGCGAAGGCAGGTCTTTCACTGCGCGGGCTCGCCGAGAAGTTGGGCTACCCGCACACATACCTGAGCCGCGTCGAGCGAGGGGAGCAGCTCCCTTCCGCCGCATTGGCCGAGGCCCTTGACGACTTCTACGGGACAGACGGGCTGTTCTCCGACCTTCTCGCAGTGGCCATAGCTGCCGAGGTCCCTGTATACGGACGGAAAGTGCTGGAGGAGGAGAAGCGCGCCGCCCGCATCCAGACCTTCAACAGCAGCGTCGTGCCTGGTCTGCTCCAGACGGAGTCGTACACGTCTGCTCTGTTCGTCGAGTCGATGCCCGGCAAGGACGCAGAGAAGGTCGCATTGCAGGTGAACGCACGGGTGCACCGTCGCGCGGTACTGGAGTCGCAAGCGCCCCCGCTTTACTGGGCGATCATGGATGAGGCGGCCCTACGCCGTCCCGTGGGCGGCCCGGCCATCATGGCGGAACAGATTCAGCACACCCTCGGCATGATCGAGAAGAACAGCGCGGTCCGGGTCCAAGTGCTCCCCTTCTCTCGTGGAGTTCACCCCCTGTTGGGCGGTAGCTTGAGCCTGCTCACCCGTCGGGATGGCGTGTCCTTCGCTTACGTCGAGTCGTTCGCCTCCGGCACGTCGGTGGACGCTCCGGCCGATGTGCTGGAGTTGACAACACTTCTCGACATCGCCCGGTCGAAGGCCCTCGATACCAGGGAGAGCGTGGCTCTGCTCCACAAGTACCTGAAAGAGTATGAGGATGACTTTGACTCCTGACGAGAACGCGTCGTCCCTGGGCTGGGTGAAGAGCAGTTACAGCAACGGCCAGGGTGCGGAGTGCATCGAGTGGGCACCGGAGCACGCGGCAGCCACAAGTGAGTTCCTGGTGCGGGACAGCAAGCGCCCGGATGGCCCGCATCTCACACTGACTGCCGAAAGCTTCGCGGGGCTGGTGGAATTCGCCAAGGCTCATGGCTCGTGCCCGTGAACCAGCCGGTCGACTGACAGTAAGCCCCATGCGAGCAGTCGATTGTGAGCGCGGAGCACACGGAAACACACCTTGGCGTGGCTTCTGAACCTCCTGGTCGAGCCGTGACGCCCATACTCCGCAAGTCCCTGACGGGCCCTCGCGTTCCCTGACCGGGAGCCGGGCCGGGGCCGTCGTCCCTCACCCCCACAGGGGTACTTTCCGCGACCGCGCCGTCGGGTCCGGTCTCGTCCGCTAGGTTCCCCCTGCGCGAAGGGGTCGACCGGCGCCGCCGCCCGGCAGTGGTCGTCCGTGGCGGCGGATGGGGGATGTCCATGGTGCGGAGCCTGTACGGCCTCGACGTGGTGCTCGACGGCCTGGTGCCGGGGCTGGTGGGCCGCGAGCGCGGTGGCGGCATCCGGGGCCTGGCGTATCGCGAGGGGAATCCGGTGATCGAGCTGGTGGGCGGCCGGGACACCGGGAAGAGCGCGCTGCTGGACGCGCTGTTCGCCGCGTACAAGGACCAGGCGCCGCTGGCACGCGCCGACTTGGCGGACAGCAAGTACGGCGAACCGGGCCTGGTGGCGGGCGTGCACGACCAGGAGGCGCCGAACGCCTCGCCGGTGAGCAACCTGCTCTACCTCGTCTCCCACAAACTGGGGCTGAAGGCGGGCCCGTTCCACCGGCCGGTGCGCTTTCCCCGGCTGCATCTCGGGCTGCTGGTGGTGACCGCGTGGCGGCCGGACGGCGAAGGCATCGGCCCGCCGGGGCTGCTGCGCGCGCAGGAGGAGTTGCTGCGGCTCATCACGGAGGACCAGCCCGACCCCCGGCGGCGGCGCGCCGCGCTGCGTCAGTGGGTGGACGCGGTGGTCGGCAACCTGGGGACGCTCGTACCCGGCTTCCCCGGCATCGACGCCGTCATCGCCGCCACTCTCCAGAGCGCCGCCGACCAGTTGCTGACCCGCCCGGACCGGGGCGCGCTGCGCTGGTGGGGCGAGCATCTGCCGTTCTTCCAGGGCGACGGGCTACAGCGGCTGTTCGCGTCCGTATGGGACTTCCGGCGGTACGGGGAGCGGCGGCGGGAGGCCGAGGGGCTGCTGGTCGCCGCGTTCCTCGACGACATCGGCGAGCACTACGGGCTCTTGCAGAAGTGGAACAAGGCCCCCCGGCCGCTGCTGCTCCTCGACAACGGGCACACTCCGGCGGGCCGACGGTTCCTGGACCTGCTGTGCGAGCAGTACGCGCGGGCCGGAGGCGGTTCGGAGCGCCCGGCGGTCGTCGTGACGGCCCTCGGCGACGGCCGCGAGCACGCGCCGCCGCACCCCGACGTGCGGGACCTCCCCCGGCAGTGGCCGAAGATCTCCCTCGGCATCCCGGCCGTCACCGGTTCCGCGATCCGGGCCATGCTCAACGCGACCCCGGACTACCCCGCCGAACTGCCGGGCGTCGTCGAGCGGTACAGCGGCGGCCGGACCGGCAGCGCCCGCCTCCTCGCCGACGAGGCGGTGCGGCTGCGGCGGTGCGGCGAGCGCGCGGACCCGGTGCGGCTGCTGGACGCCGCCGCGCCCCGGCTGCTGGAGCGCCTGCTGCCGGACGCGGAGGCACGGGCGGCGCTGACGTTCCTGGCGGCGACCCGCGACCGGGCGGCGGCCGTCCGGCTGTGGTCCGCCTTCCACCCGGACGGCGACGCCGCCGCCCGCGTCGAGCAGGCGATGGATCACCTCGCCGCGGCCCGGCTCCAGGACGACCGGGCCGTACGGGCGCTGCTGCTGCACCGGCTCGCGGAGGACCCGCGGTGGTTCCGGGTGCACCTGAATCTGCGGGCGGGCTACAACCCAAACGGCCTGGAGGAGTACGCGCCGGGGCACTGTGACGCGTATCTGCACCACACCCTGGCGCTGCGCCGGGTCGAGCCGGTCGCGCAGGCGATGCACCGCCGCTTCGCGGAGGCCCCGCCCGCCCGGTGGCTCGCCTCCGTGAACCTGATCTGCGCCGCGCCGCACCCGCGCGAGGCCCTCACGCCCGTACCGCCCGATCCGGCCGTACCGCCCGAGCCGCCGGAACCTCCCGAACCCTCGGAGCCCTCGGAACTCCCGGAGCCGCCGGCCTGCGCCGCCTGCCCGCCCGGCGAGGGCCCCGACGATGTGCACTGGGCGATCCGTCGGCTGCTGACGACGGTGTGGCGGCTCTCGGACCCGCTGTCGTACGCGCCGCGCCCGGAGGACATCGGCACGGTACGGGCGGAGCTGGAGCGGCTGCACCAGGCCAAGCGCTCCGAGGACACCACGTACCGCCATGCCGCGCAGGAGTGGGCCGCGGGGTTGGAGAACCAGACGCGCGCCCCCGACCTGCGGATTCCGGAGGGTCGAGGCTGATGAGGTTCGCGAGGGGCCGGGCCTCGGGCCCGCGGACGGGGTTCGCCGGGTTCCGGGCCTGGGGTCCGCTGACGAAGGGCGCGGCCGGGCTGCTGGCGCTGGTGGTGCTCTCCGTGGGCGGCTGGGCGCTGTACGACTGGCTGCGGCCCGACCGTACGTGCGCGTCGGGCGTCGACCGGCGCGGCGGGGAGTGCGTCGGCGTGACCGACGGCGGCTTCAGCTTCGCCGGGAACCTCGACGAGGTCAGCGCGCGGATCAAGACCGAGAACGACAGCGTCGCCCGCGTGCCGCACGTAGCCGTGGCGATCATGATCCCGATGACCGCGGCCGAGCCGTTCGAGCAGCGCAAGGTCCTCTCCGAGGTGCAGGGCATGTATCTCGCCCAGTACCGCGCCAACCACCGCTCCAACGACCAGACCCCCAAGATCCGGCTGCTGCTCGCCAACCCCGGCCGCGACCATACGTACTGGCCCGAGGTCTCCGACGAGCTGGCGCGCCGGGCCGCGACGAAGGAGAACCTGCGGGCGGTCGTCGCCTTCAACGTCAGCGTCCGCGCCACCCAGCAGGCCATCGCCCGCCTCACGAACGAGCGGCACATCCCCGTGGTCGGGGGCGCGGTCACCGCGGGCGACATCGGCAACAGCGCCGCGCACCCGGACGCGTACAAAGGCTTCGTCCGCGTGCTGCCCACCACCCATGACCAGGCGGCGGCCCTCAAATCGTTCAACAAAAACATGGATCCGGCGCACTCACTGGTCGTCGAGGACCTGCGCCAGGACGACAACTACACCGTCACCCTCAAGCGCGCCTTCCACCAGCTGACGAAGGGCGCGCCGCGCGCGCCCGAGCAGTTCCGCTCCCCCGCGGACTTCAGCAAGGAGGGAAGCACGTCCAACGATTTCCACCAGATGGTCAACACCATCTGCAACTCACCGGCCGAGGACATCTACTTCGCCGGGCGCCCCGTACAGCTGCGGCAGTTCATCAACGAGCTGGGGGCCAGGGCCTGTACGGACAAGAAGTACCGCGTCGTGTCCGGCTACGCCGCCTCCACCCTCTCCTCGGACGCCAAGCTGAACTGGGACGCGCTGCGCGACGGTGTGACCGTCGAGTACGCGTCCGTCGCCCATCCCGACGCCTGGACCGCGCCGGGCGCGCCCGCGACGGGCGGTTCCAAGGCCGCGTACGAGCAGCTCAGCGGCCTGGCGGCGGAGGCGGCGCGGAAACCGGTGGGGCCGGTCGGCCGGGTGGACCTGACGGATTCGCGGGCCGTCACGACGCACGACGCGGCGTGGACCGCGATCACGGCGATCCGCAACAACTCCCGCAACGGGTCGGACATCCCCAGCCTGGACCAGGTGCGCAACGCGTGGCTGCGGCTGCACGGCGCGGACAAGGTGCAGGGGGCGAGCGGCTGGATCTGCCTGGACAACTACGGGAATCCGTACGACAAGGCGGTGCCGGTGGTCCGGCTCAACCCGCGCACGAAGAGCGTGGACTTCGTGGGGCACGCGTGGCCGGAGCGCGGTAAGCCGCCGCCGGAGGACTGCACGGCGAGCGGAGAGTGACCGGGCGATTGGGCGACTGGATGACCGAGCGATTGGGCGATTGGGCGATTGGGCGACCGGATGACCGGGCGGCCGGGCGACCGGGTGACCGGGTGACCGGGTGATCAGTCGCCCCGCAGCAGCGTGACCTCGACCCCGGCGACGATCGCGGCCAGCCCGGCCTCGAACCCCTCGTCGTACTCGGCGAACATCTCATAACCGGCCGCCGCGGCGAGCGGGTGCTCCCGCAGCCGCTCGGCCCGCTCGTCCACGTCGTACGCCCCTTCCCCGGTGGACAGGTCGCCCCGCGTCGACTGCTCCTCCACGACGTACCCGATGGTGTAGGCGTACGACGTCATGACCGCCCGCGCGGCGGCGGCCAGCGCGAACCCCGCCTCCGTGAGGGCGGCGAACTGCCGGTTCAGGTGCGCCGCGTACTCGGTGCCCTGGAAACGCGTACCGCCGAACACCTTCCCCCCGTCGCGGTAGCGGAGGAGTACGCGCCGCGTGGAGCGCATGGCCTCGCTCAGCGTCTCCTGCCAGGTGGCGTCGGCTGGGCCCGAACTGTCTGGCGCGGCGTCGGAGCTGTCTCGCACCGCGTCGAAGTCGGCGGCGGCGCGGCGCAGCAGTTCGGTGGCCATCTCGTCGAGCAGGTCCTGCTTGCTCTTGACGTGCCAGTACAGGGCGGGGGCCTGCACGCCCAGCTCGCCGGCGATGCGGCGCAGGGTCAGCCCTTCCAGGCCGACGTCATTGAGGACGCGCAGGGCAGTGCCCACTACCTGTTCGCGATCGATTCGAGTTGCCACCTTGACAGTTTAACGGCGTTCAGCGCACCCTTAACGACGTTAAATTGAACGTCGTTAAGGAGAGGTGCGAGCCATGCCCGAAGCGATATCCGAAGCCGCCGCCGGAACTGTCCTCGTCGTCGGGGCAGGCCCGGCCGGCCTGGTGATGGCCCTGGAACTGAGCCGGCGCGGCGTCCCGCACCGCCTGATCGACGCGGCGGACGCCCCCTTCCCCGGCTCCAAGGGGAAGGGGCTGCAACCGCGCACGCGAGAGGTCTTCGACGACCTGGGTGTCATCGAGGCGATTCACGCCAAGGGCTCCCCGTACCCGCCGATGACCTCTTGGGAGAACGGCGAGCCCGGCTGCGACTGGGAAATGATGACGCGCGGCGAGCCGACGCCGAACACTCCGTACGCCGAGCCGTGGCTGCTGCCGCAGTCGCGCACCCAGGAGGTGCTGCGCGACCGGCTTCGGGAGCTGGGCGGAAAGGTGGAGTTCGGGGTCAGGCTGACGGAGTTCGAGCAGGACGAGGGCGGCGTGACGGCGGAACTGACCGGTCCGGGGGACACGACGGAACGCGTACGGGCGTCCTACCTGGTGGCGGCGGACGGCGGCCGCAGCACGGTACGGGCGGCGCTCGGCACGCCGTTCACGGGCGAGACGGTGGACCCGACGCCGATGCTGACCGCGGACATGGAGGTGCCGGACCTGCCTCGTACTCACTGGCACACCTGGAACACCCACCCCGACGGCACCATCGCCATGTGCCCGCTGCCGCACTCGAACCTCTTCCAGACCTACGTCCGCTTCGATGCGGGCGAGCCGGACCCCGACCCCGAGGCCGTGCGGCGCCTGGTCGGCGAGCGGACGGGCCTGAAGGCGGGGAAGGTCCACTGGTCATCGGTGTTCCGCACGCGGGCGGCGATGGCGGAACGCTTCCGCGAGGGCCGCGTCTTCCTCACCGGCGACGCCGCCCACATCCACTCCCCCGCCGGCGGCCAGGGCCTCAACACCAGCATCCAGGACGCCTACAACCTGGGCTGGAAGATCGCCGCCGTGCTGCGGCAGGGCGCGCCGGACGCCCTCCTGGACTCGTACGAGGCGGAACGCCTCCCCGTAGCCGCCGGCGTCCTGGGCCTGAGCACCCGCATCCACCGCGGCGGAACCGCCGGCCCCCTCTCCGGCCACCGCGGCCCCGACAACCACCAACTGGGCCTCGGCTACCGGGAGAGCCCGCTGTCGGTGGAGCGGCGGGAGGGACTTGAGGAGGGTGCGCTGCGAGCGGGCGACCGCGCCCCGGACGCGCCGTGCGAGGACGCGGGTACGGGCGAGATGAGGCGACTGTTCGACGTGTTCCGGGGGCCGCACTTCACGCTGCTGGCTCTGGGGAACACGGAACTCCCCTTGTTGAACGCAGAGTTGGCCTCGACGATCCACACGTACCGCGTCGGCGGACCGACCCCGGACCTCCTGGACCCGGACGGCCACGCGGCGCGCGCGTACGCGAAACACGGCCTGTTCCTGATCCGCCCGGACGGCTATGTGGGGCTGGCTACGGAGGAGGCGGGGGATGTGACGGGGTACTGGCCGATCGGGGGTTGACTGGCTTCCGCGCGGTCCCGCCGGGGGGCGTCGGGGCAGAGCACGGCTTTGACCTGCGGTGCCCCGGAGTGGTTGAGACGAGGGTCGTCGTTTTCGTCTCTACGATCTCGGGGCACCCCCCAGCACGAACGTGGTGATGGGGTGGTAATGGGGTACGGCACGCAGCGGACGTCGGAACCCGGCTTCGCCCGCCCGGTCAACCGCTGCCCGAGACGCCGGCCGTGCCGGATGCGGCCCCGCTGTGCGCGATGCGGGAGGCGCCCCGTGTGGGTCCCCACTCGTGGATTCAGGGCGAAAGCAGGTTCATCATGACAGGTCAGCGCCGTTTTTCGTAGGACGGAACGCACAGTTCGCGAGGCTTGTCCGGTCCGTTCCCCACATCTCAGAATCTCCTTCGTGCGTCATCCGCAGACAGGGGGAATGGTGACGATCGATCACGACGCGGTGCTTCGGGCCCGCGTGCTGCTACTGGGGTCCGGCCGACCGAGTCGGGCCGAACTGGTCGGCGCGTACCGGGTCCTGGCCGAGGTGAGCCCGAAGGTGTACGTGCCGAAGTTGGTGGACGCCCTGCTCGCGCTGCGCCACGAGAGCCGGGACCCGAAGGCGGACCTCATGCTCGCCGCCGAGGCTTCCCGGGCCGCTCGCACGATGGAGGCCGAGGCGCCGAACCGGGCGGAGCAGCCGCATCGGACGGAGCGGTTGCAGCGGGCGGAGCGGTTGCAGCGGGCCCTGGACGCCTATCAAGCTTCGTTGTTCGCCCTCGGGCACAGGGCGGAAGGACGCGCAATCTGTGAGGAGCTGGCCGAGGCCGGCCGAAGCGAGCCCCTGGCGAACGTCCTGGCCGAGGAGGGGCGCTTCAGGGAGGCCGCGGAGCTCGACGAAGAGGCCGCCCGGAACGGAATCCCGGAGCACTCCTTCTGGAACATGGTCCGGTGGGCGGCGAACCTGGAGGGCGCCGGGCTCCACGACGCCGCATCAGCCGTCTTCCGCGAGCTCCTTGAGGAGACCCGGCGCAAGGCGGCCGAACAGCGCACCGCTCTGGCGATACTCACCTGGGAGTTGGTTCACTTCTCTCGGATGCGGGAGGCCGTCGGGGACGAGGCGAGTGCCGCGGCCGCCCGGCGAGAGGCCTTGAGCGTTCTGGAGGAGCTCGCGACCACGGGCGAGCCGAAGAACTGGAGTTGCATCCTGGGGTGGTGGAGGACGCTCTTCGTCCTGTCGGGGCGGGCAGCCGAACCCGCCGCGAGCCCCGAGTCCCCGATGCCGCCGTTCGGCACGGAGCCCCCGTGGTCGGGCGATGTGCGGGACGGTTTTCTCGGCATGCTGCCGGCCCTCGAAGCGGAGGCGGCGAGACTGCGCGGGACCGGTCAGCTGCCCGAACTGGTCGACGTCCAACGCAGAATCGGCATCCGCGCGGCCGTCCGCGAAGGCGACCACCCCTACCTGTTCAAGGACCGGTTCACGCCGCACTTCGACGAGGGGGTGACGCTCGCCCGCCGCCTGCCCGACGACCACGCACGCCTCGCCCGCGCCCTCACCGACCGGTCGATGTTCCTCGTCGCGGCACGATCCTTCGAACCCGCGCATGCCGACTTCGCCGAAGCGGTCGCCCTTCTCGACGGTCGCTGACCGTGCACGAGGACGCCGTCGACCTGCATTTGTTGTTCGCTCTGGCCGTCACCATGGAAGCCAGGCAGCGCGGCTAGGCCCCGGTTGCAGGTTGCAGGTTGTTTCGTTCAGGTCACTGGATTGTCGGCCCGGGTGTGGCATTGGCTGACGTGCGCTGGGGGGCGGATTGGGCCGCTATTGCCGGACCGCTCGGCCGCGCCCCGACCCCGGGCACTTCAGGCGGCGCGGTCGGCCGCGTGGTCGATCGCGTCGCCGGTCACCTGGTCGACCGCGTCGCCGGTCACGTCACCGTTCACGTGGCCGATCGCGTCGTCGGCCGCTTGCATGCGGCGGACCGTCTCCAAGTAGTCGGCGATCGAGTCCCGGTTGCGGGTCAGGCAGTCGATGCGCTGGGTCAGGTGGTCGTGTTCGCGCTCCAGGATGGCGACCATTTCCGGGGTCAGGCCGTCGAAGTAGATGCTCCTGGGCTGCGCCAGGCACGGCAGGATCTGGCGGATGATCCGGGTGGGCAGTCCGGCGTCGAGCAGTCCCTTGATCTGCATGACGCGGCCCACGTGGAATTCCGCGTACTCGCGGTAGCCGTTGTCGGAACGGCCCGGCGAGATGAGCTGCTGCTCCTCGTAATAGCGCAGCAGTCTCCGGGAGGCTCCGGTCCGTTCCGCCAGCTCTCCGATCTTCATGGGACCGAGCCTATGACGGCCCCGGCCGGGGCTCGCGGGCCGCCTATTTGACCTTCACATCGATGTGAGGGTCGGAGACTCGCAGAGCGGTTGGAACGCAGCCGCTCACACTCGTTGATGAGGAGAACTCCCATGGCTTCGTTCGATGTCCACGGCTTCTACCAGGAGTGGGCGAAGCAGAGCGGCCTCGTCTTCGGCGCGGCCGCCGGAGAGGGGTCCGAGAGCCTGGAGGCCGTCCGGCTCGGCTACCGGAAGTTCTTCCAGGAGTTCTTCCCGCCGCCGGAGGGCGTGACCTTCGAGTCCGTGGACGCGGATGGGGTGCCCGCCGAAATCGCGGTCCCCGAAAACGCCGTACCCGGTCGGCACCTGGTCTACCTGCACGGCGGCGGCTACCTCGCGGGGGACCCGCAGGGCTACCGCGGCCTGGCCGGGACTCTCGCCCGGCGGCTGCGCGCCCGCGTCCTCGTGCCGGACTACCGGCTCGCGCCCGACGCCGTCTTCCCCGCCGCCGTCGACGACTCCGTGACGGCCTACCGCTGGCTCCTGGCACAGGGCGTCGCGCCGCAGAACGTCGTGGTCGCCGGCGACTCCGCCGGTGGCGCGATGGCGGTCAGCTCCCTGGTCGCCGCCCGTGACCTGGGGCTTGAGCTGCCGGCCGCCTCGATAGCCATCTCGCCCTGGGCCAACCTCGAACACACCGGGGCCTCGATGGTCACGCTCGACGGCGTCGACCCGTCCGTAAGCCGCGCGGGGCTGCGCCAGGCCGCGGCCATCGCCCTCGGCAACGCCCCGCTGAGCAGCCCGCTGGCCTCGCCGGTCTTCGCCGACACCCGCGGACTGCCCCCGGTCCTGATCCAGATCGGCGGGCACGAGGTGATGCTCAGCGACGCCATCCGGCTGGCCGCGAAGCTGGCCGATGACGCCGTGCAGGTCCGCCTGGACGTCGCACCGGGGATGGGGCACGTGTGGCCCCTGGTCGTCGGACACCACCCCGCCGCGGGCAAGGCGGTCGCCGACGCCGTCGCCTTCGCGGAGGAACACCTTCCGGCGGCATGAGGCGCTGAGGCCATGCGGCGGGAGGCCCGGTCCGTCACGCGCGGCCCCACCGGACCGTCGCGGTACGGGCCCCCACCGGACCGTCGCGGTACGGGCCCCCACCGGCCCATCACCGTACGGGCCCCAGCCGGCCCCTCCCAGCGAGCCCCGGCAAGTCCCAGCCAGCCAGCCAGCAAGTAGAAGCCCCCCGGCATGTCAGGAGAAAGGCGCCGGCCATGACCGATGTGCACGGCACCACCCGTCAACCCCGTTTCGACGCCGTACGGGCCGCGTTGCAGCAGAACGTGGATTCCGGCGAGGAGCTCGGCGCCTCGCTGGTCGTCGACGTCGACGGCGAGCGCGTCGTCGACCTCTGGGGCGGCCACCGCGACGCCGCCCGCACCCTCGCGTGGGACGAGAACACCGTCACCAACGTGTGGTCCGTAACCAAGACCGTAACCAGCCTCGCCGCTCTCATGCTCGTAGACAGCGGCGACCTCGACGTCCACGCGCCCGTGGCGCGCTACTGGCCCGAGTTCGCGGCCAGCGGCAAGGAGGACGTGGAGGTCCGGCACCTGCTCTCGCACACCTCCGGCGTGGCCGGCCTCGACGGGCCGGCCACGGTCGCCGACCTCTACGACACGGAGGAGACCGCCACCCGCCTGGCCCGGCAGGCACCGTGGTGGCGTCCGGGCACGGCGTCCGGCTACCACGTCTTCAGCTACGGGCACCTGATCGGCGAACTCGTCCGCCGCACAACCGGCCGCGCCCTCAAGGAATTCATCGCCGAGGAGATCGCGGGACCGCTCGACGCGGATTTCCGCCTCGGAGCGGACGAGCGCGACTGGCACCACATCGCCGACGTGATACCGCCGCCCCCGTCCTCCCTGGTCCTGCCGTCGGGCAGCCCCGCCGCCAAGGCCATGAACGGCCCGGCCGTGGACGCGGCCGTCGCCAACACCCCGCAGTGGCGGGCCGCCGACATCGGCGCGGCCAATGGCCACGGCAACGCCCGTTCCGTCGCCCGCATCCTCTCCGTCCTGGCCCGCGGCGGCGAGACCGACGGCGCCCGGCTGATCGGCCCGAAGACCATCGACACGATCTTCAACGTCCAGGCCGACGGCACCGACCTGGTCAACGGCCTCCCCCTCCGCTGGGGCATCGGCTACGCCCTCCCCCAGCCACGGGCCCTCCCCTGGATCCCCGACGGGCGGATCGCGTTCTGGGGAGGCTGGGGCGGCTCCATGATCATCATGGACCTGGACCGCCGCATGACGATCTCCTACATGATGAACCGCATGTCCCCAGGCATCCTCGGCTCCCCCCGCAGCGCCACGTATGTCCGGGCTGTGTATGACGCGTTGGGGTGACAACTGCGGTGCGGGGGCGAGCACTTGAGCGCTCTTTTCATGCCTGCTGGTCTTCGGACGCCGGGGGCGACTTGTGGGTACGCTTCCAAGCCTTCGGCCGCGCGGGGGGTGCGTTGGGGGCGCGGAGAAGTCCTGGCACTGATGCCCTGCGCCACTCACCGGACCGCCGCAACGGTGCCGATCAGCGGAGTTGGCTGCCTCGACCCGACCCTGCCGACGGGGGCCGCGGTGCGTACGTCTCGTCGGCTACGGGCCGGAAGACGCGTTCACTACCGGGCGGGCGACGACGGCGGCGGCGCCGTTTGAGCAGGGCACGAACGCCACTGCCACTCGCCGAACCTCAGCACCTCCGGCAACCTGCCACCGAGCCGACGACACACGAACCCCGGCGCGTACCGCCGCACCCCTTCGGACTACCTGGTGGTGAGCGCGCCCCACAGATCAGCCGCCACGCGGACCCACGCGACAAACCACTCGGCAACGGCCCCGGCCGACTCCTGGACCTCGGCTACGCCCAGGCATGACGTTGAGGCAAGGGGATGACGACTTCCGACGATCGCCGTCGCGACTGGTATTGCGGGCACTCCGATGGGACTGCTTGCGTTGTCCCAACAGACGATCCTGGGCCAGCGAGCAGGGGGTTTGCACCGTATGCCGGAATCTGCATTAGTGGGTAAAGCCAATACCTCCCGACCTGAAACAGCAGGTCGCGCCTTGTGGTCCCCGCGCGTGCGGGGGTGGTCCCCGGGCCCCGGCCATCCACTGGGCACTCAGCCAGTGGTCCCCGCGCGTGCGGGGGTGGTCCCTGCGCAGGTTCCTGGCGTATCTGTGCAAGATGGTGGTCCCCGCGCGTGCGGGGGTGGTCCCTGCTGTGCGCGGGGCCCGCGCCGGTGGCGGCGGTGGTCCCCGCGCGTGCGGGGGTGGTCCCGTGACGGTGCAGCTCGTCCCGCTCACGGCGCAGTGGTCCCCGCGCGTGCGGGGGTGGTCCCCGGTGGACGCTCTGGGCCGGCTGCGACTGCACGTGGTCCCCGCGCGTGCGGGGGTGGTCCCGATTGACCACCCCGCCGCCGGTCCTCGTCGTCGTGGTCCCCGCGCGTGCGGGGGTGGTCCTTGTTGTCCGGCATTACGGCCACGAAGTCCTCAGTGGTCCCCGCGCGTGCGGGGGTGGTCCCTGTGCACAAGCGGACGGGCAATTTCAGCCCAGGTGGTCCCCGCGCGTGCGGGGGTGGTCCCTACGTGGCGCGTTCGCCTGGTGAGATAGCGGCGTGGTCCCCGCGCGTGCGGGGGTGGTCCCATCACGGAAGATGACCTCTCCAGTACGGACCCGTGGTCCCCGCGCGTGCGGGGGTGGTCCCTGGTAGGGCTGTCCGCTGTCACTGAAGGCCCGGTGGTCCCCGCGCGTGCGGGGGTGGTCCCGCGGCGCCGTCCATGGACAGGCCGCCCAGCCGGTGGTCCCCGCGCGTGCGGGGGTGGTCCCCGCACCACCGACGACGTGACGATCTACGTGACGTGGTCCCCGCGCGTGCGGGGGTGGTCCCCCGGCGCAGCACTCTCGGAACAGGAGACGCGCGTGGTCCCCGCGCGTGCGGGGGTGGTCCCTGCGCCCTGTTGGTCGGCCAGGTCGGCTCCGGGTGGTCCCCGCGCGTGCGGGAGTGGTCCCCGCTCGGTCCGCTCCAACTTGCGGATGATTGCGTGGTCCCCGCGCGTGCGGGGGTGGTCCCTGGCAGATGGCACCAGGGCGGCGCAGGCCGATGCGGTCCCCACGCGTGCGGGGATGGTCCCAAAGCCCAGTCGGCCGCCCTCAAGTACTTCCTGTGGTCCCCGCGCATGCGGGGCCCCAGACGAACCGACACCCCCACCCGCCAGCTTCGCCCACCCACCTTGCGCAGCACTCCCCGCACCAGCGCCAGGCCCCCACCACCGAGCGCCGCTCGCAGGAACCCACACCACCCGCCGGCCGCCCCGGGCACCAGGGCCACCCGCCAGCCGTCAGACTGCCCCGGCGGCGCGGCGTGCGGAGAAAGCGGCCTCGGTGCGGGTCTGGCGGCAGGGGCCGCAGTGGGTCTCGTCGACTACGGGGCGGGAGACGTGTTCGCTGCCGGGGCCTTAGCAGGTCGCGAACCGGGCCGGTGGCGACGAGGGTTGGTCCGTACGGTGGCACCATTGCTGTTCGGCGAAGCTCGGCGCCTCCGGCACCCTGTCGGCGGATGGCGTCCCGTCGAGTGGTGTAGCCGGTCGCGCGTGTGGAACGCGCGGGGCTCTGCCCGGGGCGTGCACCTGTTGTCGGTGAGCGCTCCCTGA
>NZ_JBFAIS010000041.1:0-1328 GCF_040654795.1 Streptomyces sp. NPDC050617
GGCCCTCCGGGGCTGCATGATTTACGGGCCCGTGCGAGATGTTGCCCCAGGTGCCCTCATCTTGGGCCCGCAAATCACGCTTTACGCCTCCTACGGGCCCCCACCGCCCCGCCCCCTCCCGCCCGTACGCGTCTGCGGCCCGGCCCTCATCCCGGTCGCCGAACACGGGGGTACGGGGGTACGGGGGGCCAGCACCCGTCCCCCTCCGGCTCCGGAGGCTCGGGCACGGCCGCGGGGTGCCGACCGACGCCCTCTCCGACTGGGCCCCGGCTTCCAACGGCGGCTCGGCGGCTCGGCGGCGACAAGACAGGGGGCGGTACCGCCTCCGACTCTGCCACCGGGGAGGCATGCCCGACGACGAGGGCCCCATCCGGCTGAGCAGTTCGGCGGCGATGGGGTGGGTTGGATGGGCGGCCGGGTTCCTTTCGCCTGTCCCCGCCGCCGTCCGGTGGTGACGAGGGTTGAACGGCCGGGGTCCTTGAACGGCCGGGGTCCTTCCCCTTCCCCACTGGTCGTCTGATGGAGGCGAGCGAGGTGAGGGGGCGGGCCGATTCCTCCGCTCCGCTGGTCCTTGACTGGGACCAAAGGTGGGCGTCCCGAGTCTGTCCCCCCGCCCCACCGGTGACTCGGCGGCGACGAGAAGTGAGCGGCCGGAGTCGCCCCCCCACTGGCCGCTCGAAGGCGACGCGAGGTGAGCAGCCGAGGCTGTCCCCGCCCCGCCCCGTCCCGTCGGCCGTCTGACGGCGATGAGGGGTGAGGGGGGGAGGGCCTGGGGTCCCATTCGGTCCCCTGACAGTCCGCCGGGGTGAGTGGGGAGCGGCAGGTGCCGTCCCCCCCCGTGCCCCCATCGGCCGTCCTGCGGCCACGAGGGGTGAGGGCCCCGCTCCCCGTCCCCCCCCCACTGGCAGTGCGCTGGGGAGGAGTGGAGAGCGGCAGGTGCCGTCCCCCGTGCACCGGGGCGGGGTCCGTCTGATGGCGATGAGGGGTGAGGGCCTGGAGCTCGCCCGGTCCGCTGGCCGTGTGCCGAGGCGAGTGGGGAGCGATAGGTGCCGCCCCCCCCATGCCCCATCGGCCGTCTGGCGGCCACGAGGGGTGAGGCGCAGGGCGTCGCTCGGCCCACCGACAGTCCGCCGGACCGAGAGGGGGAGCGATAGGTGCCATCCCGTGCCGCACCGCACCGCGCTGTGCCGCGGGGTGGCTTCCGCTCGCTCCCCACCGGCCGTTTGACGACGACGAGAGGGGAGCGGCAGGTGCCATGCCGCACCGCACCGCACCACATCGCGCCGCGGGGTGGCTTGCGTTCGCCCCCCCACCGGCCGTTCGATGGC
>NZ_JBFAIS010000041.1:1426-58516 GCF_040654795.1 Streptomyces sp. NPDC050617
GCGACGTGAGGGGAACGACAGGTGCCATCCCATGCCGCACCGCACCGTGCCGTGCTGCGGGGTGGCTTCCGTTCGCCCCCCCACCGGCCGTTCGATGGCGACGTGAGGGGAACGACAGGTGCCATCCCATGCCGCACCGCACCGTGCCGTGCTGCGGGGTGGCTTCCGTTCGCCCCCCCACCGGCCGTTCGACGGCGACGTGAGGGGAACGACAGGTGCCGTGCCACCCCATGCCGCACCGCACCGTGCCGTGCCGTGCTGCGGGGGGCTTCCGTTCGCGCCCCCCACCGGCAGTCCGACGGCGACGAGAGGGGAGGGGCCGGGGCCGTAGGGGTGGGGTCCGGAACGCTGACGTGTATTTGTGGGCCGAAGTGCTGGGTGACTTGGCGTTTCCGGGTTTGCGGCCCGTAAATATGCGGTGGAGGACCCCACCCCGTAGGACCCGGCCCCGCACCCACAGCACGCCGCACCCATGCCCGTACCTGCACCCGTAGCACCCGCACCCGCCCCGGCACGCCCGTGCTCGTTACAGCCGGTCCAGTACCTGCGCCAGCAGGCTGCCCATCTGGGCCGCCGAGTCGCGGCCGGCCTGGAGGACCTCTTCGTGGTTGAGGGGTTCGCCCGTCATGCCGGCGGCCAGGTTGGTGACGAGGGAGATGCCGAGCACCTCGGCCCCGGCCTCGCGGGCGGCGATCGCTTCGAGGGTGGTGGACATGCCCACCAGGTCGGCCCCGAGGACGCGGGCCATGGTGATCTCGGCCGGAGTCTCGTAGTGCGGGCCGGGGAACTGGGCGTACACGCCTTCCTCAAGGCTGGGGTCGACCTCCTGGCAGAGGGCCCGCAGCCGCGGCGAGTAGAGGTCCGTGAGGTCGACGAAGTTGGCGCCGACGATGGGGGAGGTGGCCGTGAGGTTGAGGTGGTCGCTGATCAGCACCGGCTGACCGGGGCGCATGCCCTCGCGGAGGCCGCCGCAGCCGTTGGTGAGGACGACGGTCTTGCAGCCGGCGGCGACGGCGGTCCGTACGCCGTGCGCGACGGCGGCGACGCCGCGGCCCTCGTAGTAGTGCGTGCGGCCGAGGAAGACGAGGGCCCGCTTGTCCTTGATCCGGTACGAGCGGATCGTGCCGGCGTGGCCCGCGACGGCGGGCGGCGGGAAGCCGGGCAGCTCGGTGACCGGGAACTCGTGCTCGGCGGTGCCGAGCGCGTCGGTCGCGGGTACCCAGCCGGAGCCCATGACCAGGGCCACGTCGTGGGTCTCGGCGCCGGTGAGCTCGCGCAGGCGGGCGGCGGCGGCGTCGGCGGCGGCGTAGGGGTCGCCCTGGATCTCCGGAGTAACTGATGCGTTCACGCGGACGAGGGTATCCGGAAATCTCCTACGCGCGTAGATGTCGCAGGTGACAGACGTGGCACAGGTGGCGGCGGTGGCAGCGTCGGTGACAGCGGGTGGTGCTGGGGCCTTGCTGCCGCGGGCTTGCGGCCCCCGGCTCAGTCCGCGTCCCGTACGAAGATGTCCTTGTCGTTGAAGACCTCGACGATGAAGACCAGCAGCCGCCCCATGCTGACCGTGTACTCCACCAGGATGTTCTGCGTCAGCCGGATGGTCCGGTCGTCGCCGGTGGCGCTTATCGGGCGGGAGAGCGCGGGGAACGGGTCGCGGGCGAGCAGCGAGATGCCCTTGTCGAAGGCGGCGCGCTGCGAGTCGTCGAGGCGGTCGCGGGCCACCCCGGCCTGTTCGGTGAAGTACACCTGGTATGTGGGCATAGTGCCCTCCCCTTCCGGTCCCTGCCGGCCCGTCGTGCGCCGAGTTTACGGCCGTACGCACACCTCAGCAGGGCCGTTTCCGCAGCTCCATCACATAGTCGTGGGGCGCGCCCGCGGACTCGGCGGCGTCGGCTAGCTCACCGAGGTAACGGGCGGAGGGCAGCCCGCCCTCGTACCCGTTGAGCACGTACAGCCAGGCGGCCTCCTCGCCGTCCAGGGTGTGCACGCGCACCCGCATCCGCCGGTAGATGTCGAGGCCGACGCCCTCCCAGCGGTCCATGGACTCCTCGTCCATCGGGGCGATGTCGTACAGCGCGACGAAGACCTGGGACCGGGGCGCTTCGACGATGGTGGCGAGCGCTCCCTCCCAGCCCATCTGCTCGCCGCCGAAGGTCAGCCGCCAGTCGGTCAGCCAGCCTGTGCCGCGGAGCGGCGAGTGCGGTGCGCGGCGGGACATCAGCCGCGCGTCGAGGTTGCCGGCGTACGCGGCGTAGAGCGACATGGTTCTGAGGGTACGGGAGTGGGCCGGAACGGCATTTGTGGCGGCACGCTCAGGTGAGAGCCCGGACGGAGGGCCCCGGGCGGAGACCTCGTGACGGGTGCGGGACAATGGAGTATGTGACTCGGATCGTGATCATTGGTGGCGGACCCGGCGGCTACGAAGCGGCGCTGGTGGGCGCGCAGCTCGGCGCGGAGGTGACCGTCGTCGACTGCGACGGTCTGGGCGGGGCGTCGGTGCTGACCGACTGCGTGCCGTCGAAGACTCTCATCGCGACGGCTGAGGTGATGACGACCTTCGACTCCTCGTACGAGGAGCTCGGGATCATCGTCGCCGACGACACGCCGCCGCTGGAGCAGGTGGCCCGCGTCGTCGGCGTGGACCTGGGCAAGGTGAACCGGCGCGTGAAGCGCCTGGCGCTGGCCCAGTCGCACGACATCACGGCGTCCGTCACGCGTGCGGGCGCACGCGTGCTGCGCGGCCGCGGCAGGCTGGAGCCGGAACGGGCCGCCGACGGCTCGCGGACGGTGACCGTACGGGCCGCGGACGGTTCCGAGGAGACGCTGACGGCGGACTCCGTGCTGATCGCGACGGGCGCGCACCCGCGTGAGATCCCGGACGCGCTGCCGGACGGCGAGCGGATACTCAACTGGACGCAGGTCTACGACCTGGAGGAGCTCCCCGAGGAGCTGATCGTGGTGGGCTCCGGCGTGACGGGCGCGGAGTTCGCCGGCGCGTACCAGGCGCTCGGCTCGAAGGTGACGCTGGTCTCCAGCCGCGACCGGGTGCTGCCGGGCGAGGACCCGGACGCCGCGGCGGTGCTGGAGGACGTGTTCCGCCGGCGCGGAATGAATGTGATGGCGCGCTCCCGCGCACAGTCCGCGAAGCGGGTGGGGGAGCGCGTGGAGGTCACTCTGGCGGACGGCCGGGTGATTTCGGGTACGCACTGCCTGATGGCGGTCGGCTCCATTCCGAATACCGGCGGCATGGGGCTGGAGGAGGCCGGGGTCAGGCTCAAGGAGTCCGGCCACATCTGGACCGACAAGGTGTCGCGGACCAGCGTGCCGGGCGTGTACGCGGCCGGCGACTGCACCGGCGTCTTCGCGCTGGCTTCGGTCGCGGCGATGCAGGGCCGTATCGCCATGTACCACTTCCTGGGCGACGCGGTCACTCCGCTCAATCTCAAGGCTGTATCCGCGAACGTATTTACGGACCCGGAGATTGCGACTGTCGGCTACACGCAGGCGGACGTGGACAACGGGAGGATTGACGCGCGTGTGGTGAAGCTGCCGCTGCTGCGCAATGCCCGCGCGAAGATGCAGGGCATCCGGGACGGATTCGTGAAGCTGTTCTGCCGCCCGGGTACCGGCATCGTGGTCGGCGGCGTGGTGGTCGCGCCGCGGGCCAGCGAGTTGATCCACCCCATCTCGATCGCCGTCGACAACAACCTGACGGTGGAGCAGATCGCCAACGCGTTCACCGTGTACCCGTCGCTGTCCGGCTCGATCGCCGAGGTCGCGCGGCAGTTGCACACCCGTAAGACGCAGAGCGAGGAGTAGGCGGGCGGCGCGGGCGGAAGGGGTGCGCGCCGCGCGGGCCGACTGCGCCGGTGCGCTTCTCTCCTATACCACTCCGGGGTAGCGGCTACGGACAATTTCCGTTAATTGCTGCAAGCTGCTGAAAACAGTTGGTCGTTGGCGTTACTGTCAGTTTCGTGTTCGCAGCAGAACGTCGCCAATTGATCCTCGAAATGGTGCGGGCCAACGGGGCGGTTTCGCTCCGTGAGCTCGCCCGTGTCGTCCAGACCTCCGAAGTGACCGTACGGCGGGACGTACGGGCGTTGGAGGCAGAAGGACTGCTCGACCGCCGGCATGGCGGTGCGGTGCTGCCGGGTGGTTTCACCAGGGAGTCCGGCTTTCCGCAGAAATCCCATCTAGCGACCGCGGAGAAGACGGCCATCGCCGATCTCGCGGCGAGCTTCGTCGAAGAGGGCGAGGCCGTCGTCGTCGGCGCCGGTACGACCACGCAGGAGCTGGCCCGCCGGCTCGCGCGCGTACCCGGCCTGACCGTGGTCACCAACTCCCTTCTCGTCGCCCAGGCGCTGGCCCACGCCAACCGGGTCGAGGTCGTGATGACCGGCGGGACCCTCAGAGGCTCCAACTACGCCCTGGTCGGCAGCGGGGCCGAGCAGTCCCTCCAGGGGCTGCGGGTCTCCCGCGCCTTCCTGTCCGGCAGCGGACTGACCGCCGAGCGCGGCCTGTCCACGTCCAACATGCTCTCCGCGAGCGTCGACCGCGCGCTGGTGCAGGCGGCGGCCGAGGTGGTGGTGCTCGCGGACCATACGAAGCTCGGCACCGACACCATGTTCCAGACGGTTCCCACGGATGTGATCACCCGGCTGGTGACCGACGAGCCGCCCGCGCACGACGAGCGCGCCGCCACGGAGCTCCAGGCGCTGGCGGACCAAGGGGTGCAGATCGCGGTCGCCGGGCCCGGCGCGGGGTCGGGCTCGGGGGGGACGGTCGGCCCCAGCGGCGGCGACTCCGTGCCGCCGGGGCACCGGCCCCGGCGGGACGTAGCTCCCTTGCCGGGCCAGCGCCGCAACCACCCGCCCGGCCCCAGCGGCACACAACTCCGCGCGGCCGCCGCGGTCGGCGACCCGATCCCCGGCAGAGTGGCCGACCTGCGCCGCCGCTAACCGGCCACCGGACCCGTATGCCAGCCTTGCTACGGGCGTACGGGCTCAGGTGCCCCAGCAGATCGTCACTGACCGACACTGACACTGACCGACACCGGCCGACCGCCGGTGAGCCGCTTCGCGGCAGGCGCACAGACCGGCCGACCGCCGGATGCCGCCCGCAGCAGGGGCAGGACCTGCCCCTGAAAGCTGCCCCAAGGGCTGCCCCCAAGGGCGGGCTCCGCGCCCCGCCCGCTCACCCCTCACTCACCGCTGCCGTCTCCGTCGGCGGCTTGGTGCCCGTGATGACCGTGGCGTTGAGTTCGTCGCAGGTGGTCACCTGGGTGATCAGGCCGCTCGCGGCGAAGGCCGAGGCGGCGTGCGCCGCCTGGCGTTCGCTGGTCTCGACGAGCAGGGAGCCGCCGGGTGCCAGCCATCGCGGGGCCGCCGCGGTGACGCGGCGGAGCACGTCGAGGCCGTCCATGCCGCCGTCGAGGGCGACCAGAGGTTCGTGGTCGCGGGCCTCGGGCGGGAGGGTGCCGATGGCTTCGGTGGGTACGTACGGGACGTTGGCGACCAGGATGTCGACGCGCCCGCGCAGGGCGGCCGGCAGCGGCTCGTACAGGTCGCCCTCGTACACCCGGCTGTCACCGCCGTCACTGCCGTCACCACTGTCACCGCCGTGGGAGGCGGCGTTGCGGCGGGCGCAGCGGACCGCCGCGGGGTCGATGTCGGCGGCGTGCAGTTCGGCGCGGCCGAGGGCCGCGCGCAGGGCCAGACCCACCGCGCCCGAGCCGCAGCACAGATCGACGACGACCGGTCCGGTTGAGCGCGCGGGGGCCGCGGCGACGGCCCGTTCGACGAGGAACTCGGTGCGGCGGCGCGGCACGAAGACGCCCGGGTCCACGGCGACGCGCAGGCCGCGGAACTCGGCCCACCCCAGGACGTGTTCGAGGGGCAGGCCGTCGGCCCGCCGACGCACCATGCCGTCGAGTTCGGCGGGCGTACGGGCCTCGGCTATGAGCAGTTCCGCTTCGTCCTCGGCGAAGACGCACCCGGCGGCGCGGAGCGCGGTGACGACGGCGGCCGGGTCAGCGGGACGAGCGGGGTGTGCGGAAAGGGCGGATGATGCGGAAACCGACATGGAAGGGGACCTTTCGGGATGCCTTCGTGGGGCTCCCGTGGTCACCTATGTCCGGTGGACCGTACGGCCGTGCGGAGGGAGCACCCAGCCTGCTGCAGCGGTAATGGGTCTCACCTCCTTGACGTGTTCACTGCCTGAGCCGTCCACATTACCCGACCGGGCCCGCGGCTACCCCCGCTCGGCGCACTCCGTGCCGGGGGCCCGCAGGCCGGTCAGGGTGAGCATCAGCAGCCGGTCGGCCAACTCCGGGTCGTCCGGGGACTGTTCGGTGGCGAGCGCGATGGCGCTGGTCAGCTGCATGAGGTCGGCGATGCCGACGTCGGTGCGTACGGCCCCGGCCTGCTGGGCGCGGGAGAGGAGCGTACGGCCCGCCTCGCGCATCGGCGTGCTGCACCGCGACAGGGCGGACCCCTCGTCGCTCTGCGCGGCGATCAGTTCGCGGGACAGCCCGCGGTACGTGCTCGCGTGCGCGATGATCGCGCGCAGCCACTCCACGAGGGCGCGGCACGGTTCGGGGGCGGCGAGGAGCTCGCGCGAGCGGGCGAGGAGCGCGTCGACCTCGCCCTGGAAGACGGCGCTCATCAGGGCGATGCGATTGGGGAAGTGCCGGTAGAGGGTGCCGATGCCGACGCCCGCGCGGCGCGCGACGTCTTCGAGCGAGGTGTCCGTGCCGTGCTGGGTGAAGGCCGTACGGGCCTCGGCCAGCAGACGCTCGTAGTTGCGCCGCGCGTCCGCGCGCATGGGTCGCTGTGACGTCTGCGCCGTGTCCGTCGCCATTGCGTCATCCTCCCGCTCACCGCGGCCCACCGCCGGTGAGCTCATGACAGCAAGGATGCCACTGGCCGGGGCGGCACGTGACCGCTCCGGAACACCTCGGGCCCCCGCCGATTCACCGGCGGGGGCCCGAGGGAGCGCATCGGGACCGAGGGGTCAGTCCTTGATTTCGCAGATGACCGCGCCGGAGGTGACGGAGCCGCCGACCTCCGCCGTCAGGCCCTTGATCGTGCCGGAGCGGTGGGCGTTGAGGGGCTGCTCCATCTTCATCGCCTCCAGGACGACGATCAGTTCGCCCTCGGCGACCTCCTGGCCCTCCTCCACGGCGACCTTGACGATCGTGCCCTGCATCGGGGAGGCGAGCGCGTCGCCCGAGGCGGCGGAGCCCGCCTTCTTCGCCGCGCGCCGCTTCGGCTTCGCGCCGCCGGCCGCGGCCGTACGCGCCAGGGACATGCCGAGCGAGGACGGGAGGGAGACCTCCAGCCGCTTGCCGCCGACCTCGACGACGACGGTCTCCCGGCCGAGGGCCTCGTCCTCGTCGGCGACCGCGCCCGCGAAGGGCTCGATGGTGTTGGCGAACTCGGTCTCGATCCACCGGGTGTGGACCTCGAACGGACCGTTGGAGCCGCCCAGTTCGGGCGCGAAGGCCGGGTCCTCGACGACCGCGCGGTGGAACGGGATGGCGGTGGCCATGCCCTCGACCGTGAACTCGGCGAGCGCCCGCTTGGCGCGCTGGAGCGCCTGGCCGCGCGTCGCGCCGGTGACGATGAGCTTGGCGAGCAGCGAGTCCCAGGCGGGGCCGATGACCGAACCGGACTCGACGCCCGCGTCCAGGCGCACGCCCGGACCGGTCGGCGCCTCGAACTTGGTCACCGTGCCGGGCGCCGGGAGGAAGCCGCGGCCCGGGTCCTCGCCGTTGATGCGGAACTCGAAGGAGTGACCGCGCAGCGCCGGGTCGTCGTAGCCCAGTTCCTCGCCGTCGGCGATGCGGAACATCTCGCGGACCAGGTCGATGCCGGAGACCTCCTCGGTGACCGGGTGCTCGACCTGGAGGCGGGTGTTGACCTCCAGGAAGGAGATCGTGCCGTCCTGGCCGACGAGGAACTCGACGGTGCCCGCGCCGACGTAGCCGGCCTCCTTGAGGATGGCCTTCGACGCCCGGTACAGCTCGGCGTTCTGCTCGTCGCTCAGGTAGGGCGCGGGGGCCTCCTCCACCAGCTTCTGGTGGCGGCGCTGGAGCGAGCAGTCGCGGGTCGAGACGACCACGACGTTGCCGTGGGTGTCGGCCAGGCACTGCGTCTCCACGTGCCGGGGCCGGTCGAGATAGCGCTCGACGAAGCACTCGCCGCGGCCGAAGGCGGCCACCGCCTCGCGCACCGCGGAGTCGTACAGCTCCGGTACTTCCTCCAGCGTGCGGGCGACCTTCAGGCCGCGGCCGCCGCCGCCGAACGCCGCCTTGATGGCGATCGGCAGGCCGTGCTCCTCGGCGAAGGCGACGACCTCGTCCGACCCGGAGACCGGGTCGGGGGTGCCGGCGACCAGCGGGGCCCCGGCGCGCTGCGCGATGTGACGGGCCGCCACCTTGTCGCCGAGGTCGCGAATGGCCTGTGGCGGGGGGCCGATCCAGGTCAGCCCGGCGTCCAGGACGGCCTGGGCGAACTCCGCGTTCTCGGACAGGAAGCCGTAGCCCGGGTGGACGGCGTCCGCCCCCGACTCGGCAGCGGCGGCGAGCACCTTGGCCATGTCCAGGTAGCTGGCCGCCGGGGTGTCACCGCCCAGCGCGTAGGCCTCGTCGGCCGCGCGGACGTGCAGGGCGTCCCGGTCCGGATCGGCGTAGACGGCTACGCTCGCGATTCCGGCATCCCGGCAGGCACGGGCGACGCGGACAGCGATTTCGCCTCGGTTGGCGATGAGCACCTTGCGCACGATGGCTCCCTCCTTGAAACAAGGTGAGTTTAGGTACTGGCAACACTCTGTGCCGACCCGACTCCCGGGGTGAGCTTGCCCACACGGAGCGTGAGGCGGAAGCCGAATGTGGGCCATGGGGGCCCAACTCCCCTGGTGTCCCACGGTACGCCCGGATCGTTGGAGCGCCGGTCGTGCCGCGATGTGGTCAAGGTCTCCAGCCGCGTGCGGGGTGAGGGGCGCGGATTCTTTGTGGAGACCCTACGAACGGGCGCGGGAAAGTTTGCCCGCCCTTCCGGCCTGTCCACCGCTCGTCACTGCTCGCGTCGGAACCCTTGTCCAGTCGCTTACCCATGAGTAGCGTGCCCGATGTCGAACGTACCGCGGGTAACGCGTATGCGCCGCCCGCGCGACGCAGTACGGGAGGGGCGGTGGGGTGAAGAGCCGAGCGATAGCCGCGACGACGGCCGCGGTGCTGGTGCTGGAGGCGATCGGCATCGCCTTCCTCAACTGGTTCCTCGGCCTGGTCGTCGACAAGCAGGGCATGTCCCTGGCGGGCCTGGACCCGCACGCGATGACGGTCGGCGCGTGGGCCGCGGGCGCCGTCTGCGCCCTCTACCTCCTCCTCTGCGCCTTCGCCCTCGCCCGCACCGCCTGGCGCGACCGCCCGCCCGGCATCTTCCTGCGCATCGTGCTCATCACGTGCGCGGTCGTGCACGCGCTGCTGGGGGCCTTCGCCGTCGGCCTGGTCGGCTGGCCGGCTTTCGCGGCGATGATGGTCGTGCTGGGCCTGATCGTGCTGAGCCTGGTGCTGTACGACCGGGAATCGGACGGCGAACCATCCGACGAGCGCTCGGCAAGAGCAGGAGGCCCACACCCGGCCTGACGGGCCCACCGATCCCGTCGTACGCCCCGAGCGAGACCCGTCAGCCGGGTACGGACGGGAGCCGTACGCCCCCCGAGACCCTTTAGCCGGGTACGGACGGGAGCCGTACGCCCCCCGAGACCCTTTAGCCGGGTACGGACGGGAGTCGTACCCCCCCGAGACCCTTTAGCCGGGTACGGACGGGAGCCGTACGCCCCCCGAGACCCGTCAGCCGGGTACGGACGGGAGTCGTATGTCCCCGAGACCCGTCAGCCGGGTACGGACGGGAGGCGACGGGTTCGCAGGGGCGGGGGTCCGGGACGCTGACGTGTATTTGCGGGCCGGAGTGCCGGGTTCCGTAGAAATGCCGGGTGAGCGGCCCGTAAATATACGGTCCCGGACCCCCGCCCCGGAGAGCCCGGCGCCGCACCCCACGGACTCACACGCCGTGCACGGTAAGCCCCTCCGCCTCCACGGCGGCACGCCGGACCGCCTCCGTCAGCGATTCGCGACGCCGGGTGAACTCGCCCAACGGCAGGGCCGCCGAGATGGCCGTGACCGGCCGACTCCGAGCCCCGCCGCTCGCGCCCGCGGACGCCCGTACCGGCACCGCGACGCACGCCATGCCCGGCTGCGCCTCCTCGATCTCCACGGCGAAGCCGTCCCGGCGCACGCGCCGCAGTTCGAGGTCGAAGCGGTCCGGCGACGTGATCGTGCGCGGCGTCAGCCGCCGCATGCCGCGCGCGGCCAGGTACTGGTGCCGCGCGGCCCGCGGCAGCGCGGAGAGCAGCACCTTGCCGTGGGCGGTGGCGTGCGCGGTCGTCTCCTGGCCCACCGAGAAGACCGCGTCCGTGTCGTGGATCGCGGTCGTCCCGTCCAGCACCGCGATCTCGCCGTCCCGGTACGTGCTGAAGTACGCCTCGGCCCCCGCGGCCCGCCGCACCCGCAGCAGCACCTCGTGCAGCCCGTCGTCGATCCGCATCTGCCGCTGGAAGGCGCGGTGCAGCACCGGGAGCCGGTAGCCGAGCGTGTAGCCGGCGGCGGAACGCGTGAGATGCCCGCGCGCGGTGAGCGAACCGAGCAGCGCGTACACGGTCGACAACCCGCAACCCAGCCGCCGCGCCAGCGCCTTGGCGGTCACCGGCCCGGCCGCCTCGGCGACCGCGTCGAGCAGATCCAACGCCCGGTCCACGGACTGCGGACCGGGGGCTGCGGGCGTGGGCGCGGGCGCGGGCATGGGCGGGCGTGTCCTCCGGGGCGACGAACCGGCCGCCGCTCTCTCCCGGCGGGCCGACCTCCCAGAATCGCATATGCGCAGGGTCCCGGCAGGGGGCCCGACGGTCACGCCCCCCCCGCGACCGCCGGAGGCTACGGCATCCGCGCTACCGCGGTGACCCGTCCCGGCCCCTCTCGTTGACCAAGCATGATCAAGCGCATCGCAACAGCCGTAGTCCTCGCCGCGTCCGCACTTTCGATGGCCCAGGGGGCCGCTTCCGCCGCCCCCTCCGTTCCGGGGCCGGCGGCGCCCATGCCGCCCGTTCCCACTCCTGAGGCTCCGTTGCCGACCGCGCCGATGCCGAAGCCGATGGAGGGGGCCGAGCCGCAGTTCAGCCTCTACCCCGGGGTCACCAACGGGGTCGAGGGCGGGGTCGGCGGCGGGCTGGCCAAGGGAACGGGCCAGGCGACCACGCAGCTGCACCAGGGCGTGGGGAAGCTGAGGGGCGGGCTGGCCGACGGGGTGGGGCAGCTGACCGGGGGACTGTCGCAGGGGGCCGACAAGGCCCTGGGGGAGCTGAGCCGGGCCATGCCCTGAGCGGCGGGTTCGGCGAAGGGCGCGGAAGGTCTCCTTCCGCGCCCTTCGTCATGCCCAGAGGTCTGTGACGCGCACGTCCAGACCGGCCAGCAGTTCGCGCAGCAGCGGGACGCTGAGCCCCAGGACCGTGCCGTGGTTGCCGTCGATGCCCTCGACGAACGGGGCGGCCCGGCCGTCGATCGTGAACGCGCCCGCGACGCGCAGCGGTTCGCCGGTGGCGACGTAGGCGGCGATCTCGTCGTCCGTCGGCTCGCCGAAGCGGACGGTGGTGGACGCCGTCGCCGAGGCGCGGCGGCCGTTCGCCGTGTCGATCACGCAGTGGCCGCTGCGCAGAATCCCGGCGCGGCCGCGCATGGCCTTCCAGCGGGCCGTGGCGTCCTCGGCGTCCGCCGGTTTGCCGTACGCCTGCCCGTCCAGCTCCAGCACCGAGTCGCAGCCCACGACGAGCGCGCCCGCCGCCTCGGCCCGTACGGACACGGCATCGGCCTTCGCCTCGGCGAGCACCCGCGCCAGCTCGGCGGGGCTCTCCGCGCTGATCGCGTCCTCGTCCACGCCGCTGACGATCACGTCCGGCGCGAACCCGGCCTGCCGGAGCAGTCCGAGCCGGGCGGGGGACTGGGAGGCGAGCACGAGACGGCGCGAGGGGCTGAGATCCATACGGGCCATGGTAGGCGGACGCCCCCGGTGCCGGACCCGGTGCCGGACTCCGCGCCGGACTCCGCGCCGGACCCGCCGCCGGACCCGATGCCGGACCCGATGCCGGACCCGATGCCGGAGCTGACGCCGGACCCGTCGCCGCCCGCGCCCCCGCCCGCCGTCGAAGCGGACAACCCGCCGACTACGATCGGGAGTTCACTGTGATCGTGGGGCGGCGCACAGGGGTGGGCGCGGGCCGCGGACCTGGCTGGGGGACTGATCGTGGCGTTACTGCAACTCGCCTGGTGGACCGTGCGGTCCCGCCGTACCGACTTCGCCGGCTCCTTCGTCGCGATGGTCTGCGCCCAGGCGCTGGTGACGGCGTGCGCGGTGCTGCTGGAGTCCGGCGCGCGGGCCGGGGCCGCGGCGGGCGGGCCGGATGTGGTGGCGTTCGCGGTGCCGTTCGGGTTCATCTCGCTGTTCGTGGCGGCGTTCGCGGTGGCGGGGACGTTCTCGCTGTCCGTACAGCAGCGGACGCGGGAGATCGCGCTGCTGCGGGCGATCGCCGCGACCCCGCGCCAGGTGCGCCGGATGGTGGCCTACGAGGCGCTCGTGGTCACCGTGGCGGCGCTGCTTCCGGGCTGCGGGCTGGGGGTGCTGCTGGCCGCGGGGCTGCGGGCGGCGCTCACCGGGCAGGGGCTGTTCTCCCCGGATTTCCGGCTGGACTTCGGGCCCGTGAGCCTGGCCTCGGCGGCGGCCGTCTGCTGGGTGACGGCCGAGGCCGCGGTGTGGAGCAGCGGCCGGCGGGCCGCGCGGGTGCGTGCGATGCGGGCGCTGGGCGAGGCGGCGGCGCCCCGGCGCCGGGCCGGGTGGGTACGTACCGCCGCCGGGCTGCTGGTACTCGGCGGCGGCGTCTGGGGGCTGGAGTCCATCGCGGGCGATCCGGGTTCGAGCTCCGACGTCAACGCGGCGTCCGGCATGGTCATGGTCTTCATGATCGCCATCGCGCTGCTCGCCCCCTGGATCGGCCGCCTGGTCGGTGCGGGCTTCGGCGGGCTGTGCAGACTGCTCTTCTCCGGCGTCGGCTACGTGGCCGGCGCCAACCTCGGCACGGGCCACCGCCGCCTCGCCTCGGCGATCATGCCGCTGGCCCTGACGGTCGCGTTCGCGGCGGTCTCGCTGTTCGTGCCGCAGATGAAGTGGCGCGAACAGCAGCGCCAGGACAGCGGGCGCATGGTCGCCGACCAGATCGTCACCAGCGGCGACGAACTGCCCGCCGACGCCGCCCGCACCGTGCGCCGGGTGCCGGGGGTGGCCGCCGCGGTCGGCACGACCAGCACGTACGCGAAGGTGCTCACCGGTGAGGAGGACGCGCGGCACGGCCCCGGCGGCGTCGCGCAGGCCGTCACCGACGGGCCCCTCGGGCGGGTGCTCGACCTCGGCGCGACCGGCCGGCCCGGGTCCCGCGGAACGGTGGAACTCGGCGCGCACGACGTGGCGTTGAGCGAGCGGCTGGCCCGCGCGGCGGGCGCGCGGACCGGCGACGAGGTGCGCCTCCTCATGGACGACGACCGCGTCGAACGGGTACGGGTCGCCTACCGCTACACGCGCGGCGACGGCTTCGGCGACATCGTGCTCCCGCAACGGATCGCCGCGCGCCACCTCATGGACGGCGAGACCCTCGGGCAGGACACCGTGTACGTACGCTCCGCGCCGGGCCACGAGCGCGCGGTCGCGGACGGGCTCGCCGCGCTCGCCCAAGGGCGGCACGCGGGGTGGCGGGTGCTCGACCACGCCGCGTACGCCGCCGAGGCCCGGCACCGGCAGGACGCGTCGATGACCGTGACGTACCTGCTGCTCGCCGTGATCACCGTCTTCACCTCGATCTCCGTGGTCAACACGCTGGTCATGACGACGATGGAGCGCTCCGGCGAGTTCGCGCTGCTGCGGCTCGTCGGGGCCACCCGCCGGCAGATCGGCCGGATGACGGTCCTGGAGAACGCGGTCACCGTGCTCGCCGCGCTGCTGCTCGGCTCGGCGGTCGCCGGTGCGGTCCTGGCCGGCAGCGCCCGCGCCCTGACCGGCACCGCCCGCCTGGACCTGTCGCCGTCCGTCACCGCGCTCATCGTGGGCGGCGCGGGGGCGCTGGCGCTCGTGACGGGCGTGGTGACGACGCGCATCGCCCTCGCGCAGCGCCCGGCTACGGCGCTCCGCGCGCCGGGGTAGCGCGCCGGGCGCTCTGGCGGGGCGTACGAGACGGGCCGCGACCCCTCCGGAACTGGCCCCGAAACCGGCCCGGAACTGGCCCCGGCTCCCCCGCCAAGGCGGCCCCGAAACCGGCCCCGAAACCGGGTGCCGGGATGGAGCGCGCGGTAGCAGCGCTGGGGCAGATGTCCGTAGGGCCTCGCCCCAGCCGTCCGGACCGGTTCGTCCTCCCGGTCGGCACGCTCGTACGGCATCGGCGCGACCCGCCCAAAAATGTGGGGGAGCGGGCTCCGGGGGCGTGCTGTCCTGGTCTCCGGTACGGCGGCCCTCCGGCCGCAGCTTCCCGTCGGCCGCCGGCCCACCGCCGTCGGCGGAGCCCGAGGAGACCCGCATGCGCGAGCCCCGTTCCGAGCCCGAGCCCGAGTCCTGCGCCGAACTCGCCGAACTCGCCGAACTCGCCGAACTCGCCGAACCCGCCGAACTCGCCGAACTCGCCGACCCCATCGTCATCGACCTCGCCGGCCGCGACATCCACGGCGAAGGGGCCCGGTTGCGGGCCCGCGGCCCCGCGGCGCGCGTGGAACTTCCCGGCGGGGTGCGCGCCTGGTCGGTGACCAGCCCGGACCACCTCAAGCGGCTGCTCACCGACGACCGGGTCTCCAAGGACACCCGGCGGCACTGGGCGGCCTTCGCCGACGGCCGGATCCGGCCCGACTGGCCGCTGTACATCTGGGTGACGACCAACAGCATGGCCACCGGTTACGGGCGCGAGCACGCGCGGCTGCGCCGGCTGGTGGCCTCCTCGTTCACCGCGCGCCGCACCCAGGCGCTGCGGCCCCGTATCGAGGCCGTCGTCGAGGGGCTGCTCGACGACCTCGCGGCCGCCGGTGCGCATGGACGCCCCGTCGACCTGCGGGAACGCTACGCCTACCCCGTACCGCTCCAGGTGATCAACGAGCTGATGGGCGTGCCCGAGCGGCTCCGGCCCGAGCTGCGGCGCACCGTCGACGCCATGTTCGACACCGCCAACTCCCCGGCGGCGGCCGAGGCCAACACTGCGGAACTGCGCGCCGTGCTCGCCGCGCTGGTCGAGGCCAAGCGGGCCGCGCCGTGCGACGACCTGACCAGCGCCCTGATCGCCGCCCGCGACGAGGACGACGGAGGAAGCGGCGGGAGCGGCGGGAGCCAGGGGCTCAGCGAGGCCGAACTCGTCGACACCCTGCTGCTGATGTTCGGCGCCGGGCACGAGCCCACCGTCAACCTCCTCGACAACGCCGTGCACGCCCTGCTCACCCGCCCCCGCCAACTGGCCCTCGTCCGGGCGGGCCGCGCCACATGGCACGACGTCATCGAGGAGACGCTGCGCGCCGAGACGCCCGTGGCCAACATCCTGATGCGCTACGCGATCGAGGACATCCGCCTCGACGGCGGCCCGCTGATCAGCAAGGGCGACGCCATCATCGCCTCGTACGCCGCCGCCGGACGCCACCCGGCGCTGCACGGCGACAGCGCCGACCGCTTCGACGTCACCCGCGCCGACAAGGAGCATCTGGCCTTCGGCCACGGCGTGCACTACTGCATCGGCGCGCCCCTGGCCCGGCTGGAGGCCGCCGTCGCGCTGCCGCTGCTCTTCGGCCGGTTCCCCCGGCTCCGGCCGGCTGTGCCCGCCGCCGAGCTGCGGCCGGTCAGCAGCTTCATCTCGAACGGGCACCGCCGGCTGCCGGTCTTCATTTCTTGAGGAACCGGAATCAGGCCAGGCCGAGGATGAAGAACAGGATCACCATGCCGATGGCCAGCACGATGCCCGCCCGGTGGAGCATCGCCTGCGCTTCGCGCAGCTCCTGGGGCGGTTCTTCGGGCGGGTCGGACCACAGCATGAAATCAATGGTCCGGGGGCCACCGGCGCGGCGCCTGAGTACGCGTACTCAGGCGCCGCAAGCGGAAGGACTATTTCCCCCGGTCTCCCACCACCGGAAAGGTGCCCAGGTGACAGGGGGTACGCGGGTGATTTCGGTGGTGTGTCTCAGCGGTGGGTTCAGACCGGCCAGTACGTCGTGCGCCACGCCGCCGGGCCGGGGTGCGGGAGCCGCCGGCCCGGGACCGTACGGGCCGGGTCGGCCCACGCGTCGCGGCCCTTCCCGTCCGGCGCGGCCTCCGGCGCCGACGCCGCGCGGGCCTGCACCACCGCGAGGGCGGCGGCCAACTCCTCCGGGGTCGGATTGCCCCGTACAACCTTGATCACTGCGGCCTCCTTACGGTGTTACGGCACCGTGTCACAGCACGGTGCGCGCGACTACAGCGGGATGTTGCCGTGCTTCTTCGGCGGCAGCGACTCGCGCTTGTCGCGCAGCGCGCGCAGCCCGCGCACGACGTGCCGACGCGTCTCGGACGGCATGATCACGGCGTCGACGTAACCGCGCTCGGCCGCCACGTACGGGTTGAGGAGCGCGTCCTCGTAGCCCGCGATCAGCTCCTGGCGCACCTCCTCCTGCGCCTCGGGCGTCGGGGCCGCGGCGATCGTGCGGCGGTGCAGGATGTTCACCGCGCCCTGCGCGCCCATGACCGCGATCTGCGCCGTCGGCCAGGCCAGGTTGAGGTCCGCGCCCAGGTGCTTGGAGCCCATGACGTCGTACGCGCCGCCGAACGCCTTCCGCGTGATCACCGTGATCAGCGGGACCGTCGCCTCCGCGTAGGCGTAGATCAGCTTCGCGCCGCGCCGGATGATGCCGCCGTACTCCTGGTCGACGCCGGGCAGGAAGCCGGGCACGTCGACGAAGGTCAGCACCGGCACGTTGAAGGCGTCGCAAGTGCGCACGAAGCGCGCGGCCTTCTCCGAGGCGTCGATGTCCAGACAGCCCGCGAACTGCATCGGCTGGTTGGCGACGATGCCCACCGGGTGGCCCTCGACGCGGCCGAAGCCGGTGACGATGTTCGGCGCGAAGAGCGCCTGCGTCTCCAGGAACTCGCCCTCGTCCAGCACGTGCTCGATGGCGGTGTGCATGTCGTACGGCTGGTTCGCGGAGTCCGGGATGAGGACGTCCAGCTCGCGGTCCTCGTCCGAGGTCTCCAGGTCCGCCTCCTCGGGGAAGGCGGGCGGCGCGGACAGGTTGTTGGAGGGCAGGTAGGACAGCAGCGCCTTGACGTAGTCGATGGCGTCCTTCTCGTCGCCCGCCATGTGGTGCGCCACGCCCGAGGTCGTGTTGTGCGTACGCGCGCCGCCGAGCTGCTCGAAGGCGACGTCCTCGCCGGTGACCGTCTTGATGACGTCCGGGCCGGTGATGAACATGTGCGAGGTCTGGTCGACCATCACCGTGAAGTCGGTGATCGCGGGGGAGTAGACCGCGCCGCCCGCGCAGGGCCCCACGATCAGGCTGATCTGCGGGATCACGCCGGAGCCGTGCACATTGCGGCGGAAGATCTCGGCGAACAGGCCCAGCGCCGCGACGCCCTCCTGGATGCGGGCGCCGCCGCCGTCGTTGATGCCGACGATGGGGCAGCCGGTCTTCAGCGCGAAGTCCATGACCTTGACGATCTTCTCGCCGTAGACCTCGCCGAGCGAGCCGCCGAAGATGGTGAAGTCCTGCGAGTAGACGCAGACCGTACGGCCGTCGACGGTGCCGTAGCCGGTGACGACGCCGTCCCCGTACGGGCGGTTCTTCTCGATGCCGAAGTTGGTCGAGCGGTGCCGCGCGAACTCGTCCAGCTCGATGAACGACCCCTCGTCCAGGAGCAGGTCGATGCGCTCGCGCGCCGTCAGCTTGCCCTTCGCGTGCTGCTTCTCCACCGCGCGCGCGGAGCCCGCGTGCGTCGCCTCATCGATGCGGCGACGCAGATCCGCCAGCTTCCCGGCGGTGGTGTGACTGGTTGCGTCCGGTGTGGCGTGTTGCGGCTCGGACATCGCGATGCGGCTCCTGCTCGTCCTGGATGGCTGACTCGGACTTTCCGGTGCAATTCGGAGGTTCGGGGGACTGTCGGGGGCTCTCGGGGGCCGGAAAAGGCCGGTCGGGACCCTTCTGGCTACCGGTTCGTAGCGTATCCGCGTGGCTGCGCCGTGGCAGTGCGTCGTTGGCCACACCGTCCCCTCCTAGGCTGGCCTTCATGACGCCCTCCGACGCCTCTGATCCCTCCGACGCCTCTGATCCCTCCGGCTCCGCGGATTCCCCGGGCCCCTCCTCCGGCCCTTCCGGCAGCCGTTGGTCCGACCTCGACCGGCCGCCGCTGAACGCCGCGGCCCTGCGGCGCGCCCTCGTACGGCCCGGCGCGCTGTGGACCTCCATCGATGTGGTGCCCGTGACCGGCTCCACCAACACGGACCTGGCCACGCTCGCCGGAGAGGGCGCGGGTCTCGCCCCCGGCGCCGTACTCGTCGCCGAGGAGCAGTCGGCCGGACGCGGGCGGCTCGACCGGCGCTGGTCCGCCCCCGCCCGCTCCGGGATCTTCTTCTCGGTGTACCTGGAACCGGGCGACGAGGTGCCGATGGAGCGGTGGGGGTGGCTGCCGCTGCTCGCTGGGGTGGCGACCGCCACCGCGCTGTCCCGCGCGGCGGGCGTGGACATGGCCCTGAAGTGGCCGAACGACCTGCTGGTGACGGTCCCGGAGAGTTCCGGAGAGGCCGGTGCCGTCCCCGCCGAGCGCAAGACCGGCGGGATTCTCGCCGAACGGGCCGGGGCCGGGGTGGTGCTGGGCATCGGCCTCAACGTCTCGCTGCGCGCGGACGAGCTGCCGGTGCCGACGGCCGGCTCGCTGCTGCTGGCGGGCGCGCCGGTGACGGACCGCGATCCGCTGCTGAGGGCCGTACTGAGGTCGCTGGAGGAGTGGTACGGGCAGTGGCGGGCGACCGGCGGCGATCCGGGGGCCTGCCGGTTGCAGGAGGCGTACACGGCGGGGTGCGCCACGCTCGGCCGGACCGTACGGGCGGAGCTGCCGGGCGACCGCGAACTCGTCGGCGAGGCCGTCGCGATCGACGGGGACGGGCGGCTGGTGCTCGCGACGGCGGAGGGGATGCAGGAGCCGGTGGGGGCGGGGGACATCGTGCATCTGCGGGCGGCGAGCGGCTGAGGGGAACGGCGGGCGGCTGGCGGCTGAGGAACGGCGGACGGCGGGCGGCTGAGGGACGGAGGACAGCGGCCCGTACGGACCCTCGCGCGGCCCTGCGATCCCGTACCCGGCCGTCACCCGGCCCTCCCCGGCTGTCACCCGGCCCTCCCCGGCCCTCCCCCGCCCCCAGCCATGCCGCGACCGCCGGTACGCCTGTATCTCCTGTATCTGACGAGGTGACCGGGGTGGAAGAGACCGAAGGGGCATCAGGGCGCGCGGAGTCCGGAGAGTGAGCTACGGCACACCTGTCGTATCGTTGAGGCGTCCCGTCGCGGTCCCGAGGGGGACCGCGGAGCAGTGCGCGGGACACCGCGGTACAGGCACGGAGCACGGGCGAACAGTGATCGGCAGGGCAGTGCGCACGGATCGGACAGGGGGCGGGCGGTGACCGTCGACGACGCGGATGGCGCCGCCGCCGAGGGGGACGACGACCCTCTTGCCCTGCGCCTGGAACAGCTGATCCTCGGCGCGGAGCGGCGCTACACCCCCTTCCAGGCGGCCCGCGCGGCCGGCGTCTCCATGGAGCTGGCCTCCCGCTTCTGGCGCGCCATGGGCTTCGCCGACATCGGCCAGGCCAAGGCGCTCACCGAGGCGGACGTCCTGGCGCTGCGACGGCTCGCGGGCCTGGTGGAGGCCGGGCTGCTCAGCGAGCCCATGGCCGTACAGGTCGCCCGGTCCACCGGGCAGACGACGGCCCGGCTGGCGGACTGGCAGATCGACTCCTTCCTGGAGGGCCTGACGGAGCCCCAGGAACCGGGCATGACGCGTACGGAGATGACGTACCCGCTCATCGAGCTGCTCCTCCCGGAGCTAGAGGAATTCCTCGTCTATGTGTGGCGGCGGCAGTTGGCCGCCGCCACCGGCCGTGTGGTGCAGGCGCAGGACGACGCGGAAATGGTCGATCGGCGGTTGGCGGTCGGCTTCGCGGACCTCGTCGGCTTCACCCGGCTGACCCGGCGGCTGGAGGAAGAGGAACTCGGCGAACTGGTCGAAGCCTTCGAGACCACGGCCGCCGACCTCGTCGCCGCCCACGGCGGCCGGCTCATCAAGACCCTCGGCGACGAGGTGCTCTACTCGGCCGACGACGCCGGCATCGCCGCCGAGATCGGCCTGCGCCTCATCGAGACCATGACCAACGACGACACCATGCCGGAGCTCCGCGTCGGCATCGCCTTCGGCACGGTCACGACCCGCATGGGCGACGTCTTCGGCACGACCGTGAACCTGGCGAGCCGGCTCACGTCGATAGCTCCCAAGGACGCGGTCCTGGTCGACGGCGCCTTCGCCGAGGAACTCTCCCGGACCGGCGACGCCCCCATCTCCGAAGCGGAAGAAGCCCTGGCCGCCAAGGAACGCGACGGCGCCGACCCCGGCTACCGCTTCGCCCTCCAGCCGATGTGGCAACGCCCGGTACGAGGGCTGGGCGTGGTGGAACCGTGGCTGCTGAGCAGGAGGGGCTGATCCCCTGGGACGGGATGGGCGGCCCATTCAGCCCGTCCGGCGTTTGAGGACTGAGGCCCGGGAGGGGAAGGCCGGCCCATCCAGCCCGTCCGGCGATTGAGGACCGGAGTTCGGGGCGGAGCCCCGAGGGGAGCATCGCGACACCGTCCAGGACGGTAAGGCCGGCCCGATCCAGCCCGTCCGGCGTTTGAGGACTGAGGCCCAGGACTGTAAGGCCAGCCCGATCCAGCCCGTCCGGCGTTTGAGGACCGGGGTCCGGGGCGGAGCCCCGAGGGGGAGGCTGGCGGCGACGCCGCCAAGGCGGCAGCCGGCGGCCCATGGCCACAACCCCGCACCCCCTGCGATGATCCGCCCATACGTTTACGGCCGTTAACACCCGAAGGGCACTGGCATGAATGAGCAGCGCTACGGCGATTGGATCGCCATCCGCCGCCACGGGCACGTCGCCGAACTCGTCCTCGACCGCCCCAAGGCCATGAACGCCATCTCCACCGAGATGGCCCGCTGCATCACCCAGGCCACCGACGCCCTCGCCGCCGACCAGGACGTACGGGCCGTCGTGGTGGCCTCCACGCACGAGCGCGCGTTCTGCGTGGGCGCGGACCTCAAGGAGCGCAACGCGCTCACGGACGCGGAGCTCGGCCGGCACCGGCCGGTGGCACGCGCCGCGTACACGGGAGTGCTGGAGCTGCCGATGCCGACCGTGGCCGCGGTGCACGGTTTCGCCCTCGGCGGCGGGTTCGAGCTGGCGCTGTCGTGTGATGTGATCGTGGCCGACGCGAGCGCCGTGGTGGGGCTGCCGGAGGTGTCCGTGGGTGTGATTCCGGGCGGCGGGGGTACTCAGTTGCTGCCGAGGCGGGTGGGCGCGGCGCGCGCCGCCGAACTGATCTTCTCGGCGCGCAGGGTCCCGGCGGAGGAGGCCCTGGACCTCGGTCTCGTGGACGATCTCGTCGCGGACGGCGAGGCCCGCGAGGCGGGGCTCGCGCTCGGGGAGCGGATCGCCCGCAATTCGCCGGTCGGCCTGCGGGCCGCGAAGCGCGCGCTGCGCCTCGGCCACGGACTGGACCTGCGGACCGGCCTGGAGGTCGAGGACGCCGCCTGGCGCACGGTGGCGTTCTCGGGGGACCGGACGGAGGGCGTGGCGGCCTTCAACGAGAAGCGGTCGCCCGAGTGGCCCGGCGCCTGATCGCCAAAATCCGTTAAACGCCAACAAAACCGACCAAACCCCCGTAAAGCGGATTGGTGGCGGCATTCTTACGCTGGGTGCAGAGCGTGCACACGGTTACGGAATGTGAGGCGAGCGTGACGGGCGACGGGGACGGCGACGGAGGCGGTGCGCGGCTGCGGGCCGTGGTGGCGTTGGCGCAGGCCATGGCGGCGGCGCACACTCCGCGCGATTCGGTGCGCGCGGCGGCCGGCGGGGCGCGGCGCGCACTGGGCGGCTCGTTCGCGGCCGTGTCGGTGTGGGAGCGGGACCGGGGGCGGCTGCGGGTGCTCGTGAACGACGGGGAGCGGGCCGAGGGGGAGGAGGAGTTCCCGGCGGAGGAGTCGTACCCCGTGCACGACTTCCCGGAGGTCGCGGAGTTCCTGCACGAGCAGTGGGTGAGCGGCGGTGAGCCGCACGCCTGGGTGGAGTCGGCGGAGGGCGGCGCGGCGCGCCCCGGCCCGTACCGCCATCACCGGGCGGACGCCCTGCGGCGGCGGGGGCGCGGCTGCTGCGTGGTCGCGCCGATCGTGCTGCACGGGCGGGCCTGGGGCGAGCTGTATGTGGCGCGGGCGGTGGGCGAGCCGGTCTTCGACGGGCGGGACGCGGACTTCGCGACCGTGCTGGCGGCGGTCGCGGCGGCCGGGATCGCGCAGACCGAGCGGTTGGAGGAGGTGCGCAAGCTGGCCTTCGAGGACCCGCTGACGGGGCTCGCCAACCGGCGCGCGGTGGACGCGCGGCTGGACGAGGCCGTGGAGCTGCACCGCGACACCGGCGCGGTGGTGAGCCTGCTGGTCTGCGATCTGAACGGGCTGAAGCGGGTCAACGACACGCTGGGGCACGCGGTGGGCGACAGCCTGCTGGAACGTTTCAGCTCGGTGCTCTCCCTGTGCGGGGCGATGCTGCCGGACGCGTTGGCGGCGCGGCTGGGCGGGGACGAGTTCTGCCTGCTGTCGGTGGGGCCGACGGCGGACGAGGTGGTGCGGGTGGCCGATGAGCTGTGCCGCCGCGCGGGCGACCTGGAGCTGGGCCAGGGCGTCGCGTGCGGGGTCGCCTCCACCGGGGACCCGATCGGGCCCGTACGGTCGGCGCGCCGGCTGTTCCGGCTGGCGGACGCGGCGCAGTACCGGGCGAAGGCCGCGCGGTCCGAGAAGCCGGTGGTGGCAGGGCGCGAGGGGGGCGCGGACGACCCGGTGGTGCGGCTCGCCGACACCCCGCGCGAGGGCGCTCCCGCCGAGCGCCGCCGCTTCCGGGGGCGCCGCCCCTGAGCCGCCGCGTCCGGTTCCGTGCGGATGGTGACAGCTCACGATTCAGTCTTTAGGGTGCCTGAATATGGATATGCACACTGTGGTGGTGGGGGCCTCCGGTACGACGGCTCAGGACGTGATCGACGTGGCGCGCGGCGCGGCGCGGATCGAGGTTGCGGACGAGGCGCTGGCCGCCGTCGCCGCCGCCCGCCGGGTCATCGACGACCTCGCGGCCAAGCCCGACCCCGTCTACGGCGTCTCGACCGGCTTCGGGGCGCTGGCCGTCCGGCACATCAGCCCCGACCTGCGCGCCCAGCTCCAGCGCAACATCGTCCGCTCGCACGCCGCCGGCATGGGGCCGCGCGTCGAGCGCGAGGTCGTGCGGGCCCTGATGTTCCTGCGGCTGAAGACCGTCGCCTCCGGCCGTACGGGCGTACGCCCCCTGGTCGTCGAGACGATGGCCGCGATCCTCAACGCCGGGATCACGCCCGTGGTGCACGAGTACGGCTCGCTCGGCTGCTCCGGCGACCTCGCGCCGCTCTCGCACTGCGCGCTGACGCTCATGGGCGAGGGCGAGGCGGAGGGCCCCGACGGCACGGTGCGGCCCGCCGCCGAACTCCTCGCCGAGCACGGCATCGCCCCCGTCGAACTGCGCGAGAAGGAGGGGCTCGCGCTGCTCAACGGGACCGACGGCATGCTCGGCATGCTGGTGATGGCCTGCGCGGACCTGGCGCGGCTGTTCACCTCCGCGGACATCACCGCGGCGCTCTCCATGGAGGCCCTGCTCGGCACCGACAAGGTGCTCGCCGCCGAGCTGCACGCCATCCGCCCGCACCCCGGCCAGGCCGCCTCGGCCGCCAACATGTCGGCGGTGCTGGCCGGTTCGGGGCTGATCGGCCATCAGCAGGACGACGCGCCGCGCGTCCAGGACGCGTACTCGATCCGCTGCGCCCCGCAGGTCGCGGGCGCCGGCCGGGACACCCTCGACCACGCCCGGCTCGTCGCCGACCGCGAACTCGCCGCCGCCGTCGACAACCCGGTGGTCCTGCCCGACGGCCGCGTCGAGTCCAACGGCAACTTCCACGGCGCGCCCGTCGCGTACGTACTGGACTTCCTCGCCGTCGCCGCCGCCGACCTCGGCTCGATCGCCGAACGCCGCACCGACCGGCTGCTGGACAAGAACCGCTCGCACGGCCTGCCGCCGTTCCTCGCGGACGACGCGGGCGTGGACTCCGGCCTGATGATCGCTCAGTACACGCAGGCGGCCCTGGTCAGCGAGTTGAAGCGGCTGGCCGTTCCGGCGTCCGTGGACTCCATCCCGTCCTCCGCGATGCAGGAGGACCACGTCTCCATGGGCTGGTCGGCCGCGCGCAAACTCCGTACGGCGGTGGACAATCTCGCCCGGATCATCGCCGTGGAGCTCGTCGCCGCCACCCGCGCCATCGAGCTGCGCACGGGCCTCACCCCCGCGCCCGCGACGCGCGCCGTGCTGGAGGCCGTACGGGCGGCGGGGGTCGAGGGCCCCGGAGCGGATCGTTTCCTCGCGCCGGACCTGGCGGCCGCGCACGAGTTCGTACGGTCCGGGAAGCTCACGGAGGCGGCCGAGACGGTGACGGGGCCGCTGGCGTAACGCGCGAAAACGGACTACGGGCCGGGGGCCCGTAGTCCGTTCGGCGCGGCTGGGGTGTGCCTGGTGCCTGGTGCCTGGTCAGCAGCCGTCCGACAGGCGCGTACGACGGACGGCGGCGGTGACCAGCGCGCCCCCGAGGCCGAGGAAGCCGATCCCGCCGACCAGATACGGGGTGGTGTCGACGCTGCCGGTGTCGGCGAGGGCCAGATCGCCGCTCGCCTGTTTCATGGCGGCGGGCTCGGCGGCCGTCGCGGGTCCGGCGGCGTCGAGCGAGGTCTTCGAATCGGAGGCGGGGACGCTGGTGGTGGAGCGGTGGCTGTGCTGGGTGGGGGTGGTGTGCTCGGCCGTCGCCTTGGCGGACGGTACGAACCACAACGCGCACAGCAGCGTGCCCGCGGCAGCGGCGGTCAGCAGCGGACGGCGTGCGGTCACGGAAATGAATCTCCCTTGAGATGGCGGCGATTGGGGAGGCGAGCCTCCGATGGTAGTGATACCCGCGGGTCGTTTGGAAGTCGCGGTTCCGCCTGCCCTTACGCTCCGGGCATGAGCACAGATGAGTCATCACGGTTTGTACGACTTCGGGTCGAGCTGGTGCTGGAGGTCAACGACTCCGGCAAGCTGACCGCGGCCGCCCTCGACCGCGTCGACGGCGACGGATCGCTCCACGACGACGAGCGCGGGCACGCCCGCGCCTCGGTCTCCTCCGACGCGGCGGAGGCGCTGGCCTATCTCGTCGACCCGGTCGACGTGGTCAGGGAGGTGCCGGGGGTCGAGCTGACCCAGGCGTCGTGGAGCAGCGAGCAGATCGACTACGACCCCGAGTCGAGGGAGTGGGCGCTCGACGACGAGGACGACTGAGGACGGGGACGGCTGAGGACGGGGACGGCTGAGGACGGCTGAGAGGACGACCAGGGCCGGCCCGGACGGTCGGCCGTCCAGCCGCGCGGGATGAACGGCTGGACGGACGGGCGACTGGACGGCTGGACGGTTGGACGAATCACTGCATGGTGAGATCTGGGAGGGGAAGAGGATTATTCGGGGAGAAATCCTCTTCCTTCGCCCGTAGAGCGCCTATATCAGGCCCCCGGCTCCGCTGGTTGCGGAGCCGGGGCTTTCGTTTGAGTGGGCTTCCCCACACTTTCGCGACGAATGGAACCGCTGAATCGGTGAAGGCGTTCTCTACTGGGTGACCGCAAAGCGGGCGTGCCCCTCGATGCGGATCGGGGACGTTGGGGATCAGCAGTAATGGAGAAGCGTGTGATGACGTACGGCAAGCGCCGTAAGGGCCTCGTGGCCGCGGCCGCTGTGCTCGGCGGCGTACTGACCCTCGCCGCTTGTGGCGGGGGAGACGACAAGGGCGGTGACGCGGGTCACGGCAAGTCGCAGAGCAAGGTCGACGAGGCCGCGGCCAAGGACGCCTCCAAGGCGAAGATCAAGATCGCGTCGAAGAACGGCTCCTCCAGCGCGAGCATCAACACCGGCGGCAAGGTCACCGTCTCCGACGGCAAGCTGACCAAGGTCACCATGACCACGGAGAAGGGCGAGCCGGTCGAGGGGTCCATATCCTCCGACGGCTCCTCCTGGACGCCCAAGAAGGCGCTGGAGCGGCAGACCACGTACAAGATCGCCGCCGAGGCCCAGGACTCCGACGGCCGCAAGGCCACCGAGAACTCGTCCTTCACGACGGTCGCCCCGTCCAACAGCTTCATCGGCACGTACACCCCGGACGAAGGCTCCACCGTCGGCGTCGGCATGCCCGTGTCGATCAACTTCGACAAGCCGATCAAGGACAAGAAGGCCGTCCAGTCGCACATCACGGTCAACTCCACCAGCGGCCAGAAGGTCGTCGGCCACTGGTTCGGCAACCAGCGCCTCGACTTCCGCCCGCAGGAGTACTGGAAGGCCGGCTCGACCGTCACCATGAAGATGGACCTCGACAAGGTCGAGTCCGCGCCGGGCGTCCAGGGCGTCCAGCAGAAGACGGTCTCCTTCAAGATCGGCCGCTCGCAGGTCTCCACGGTCGACGCGCGGTCCCACCAGATGACGGTGGTCCGGGACGGCAAGACCATCAAGACCATCCCGATCTCGGCGGGCTCGCCCGACCACACCACGTACAACGGCCAGATGGTGATCTCCGAGAAGTTCAAGGAGACCCGGATGAACGGCGACACGGTCGGCTTCGGCGGTGAGTACGACATCAAGGACGTGCCGCACGCGATGCGCCTGTCCAACTCGGGCACGTTCATCCACGGCAACTACTGGGGCCACGGCATCTTCGGCACGGCCAACACCAGCCACGGCTGCGTCGGCCTCCAGGACGCCCAGGGCGGCAACGACTCCTCGACCCCCGGCTCCTGGTTCTTCTCGAACTCCATGGTCGGCGACGTGGTGACGGTCAAGGGCTCCGACGACAAGCTGGTCCAGCCGGACAACGGCCTCAACGGCTGGAACATGAGCTGGGACAACTGGGTGGCGGGCAGCGCCACGGGCGCCTGATCCCGTCCCGCTGATTTCTCCGCCGAGCGGCGGCCCGCACGACTTCGTGCGGGCCGCCGCTCTGTGGTTGGTGGTGGTGGAGTGGTGTGCGGCGGTGGAGGGGCCCAGGGCCGTCAGCGCGGCTCGCGCCACATCGGCCACACCACCGGGCCGCCGTCCGGCAGCTCGACCCCGGCGGCCCCGCCGCGTATCGCGAAGCCGAACCGCTCGTAGTAGCCGATATTGGCCTCCTTCGACGCCTCCAGATACGCCGGAACGCCGTCCGCGTCGCACGTCGCCAGCCGCGAGCGCAGCAGCGCCGCGCCGTACCCGCCGCCCCGCAACGCCGGGTCGGCGCCCAGCACCCCCAGGTACCAGTGGGGCGTGTCCGGGACGTGCTCGCGCAGCCGCCGGTAGGCGCTGACCAGCCGGTCCAGCCGGTCGCCGATCAGCTCCACCATCCGCAGCCCCATCGCCTGCTCGGTCTGCTCCGACAACTCGGGCGAGCCCGGCGGCGTCCACAGGGCGGCAGCGGCCACCGGGCCGGAGCCCCCGCCGCTCAGGCCCTCGTCCGGCCTCGCCACCTCGCAGGCGCCGTAGGGCCCGTACTGGAATTCCAGCAGCGTCCCGAAGAACGCGGCGAGGCACTCGATACGGGCCTGCTCGTCCGGGAACTCGGTCTCCGGGAAGAACCAGCCCATGACCGGATCGGCGGCGAAGGCGCCGGCGAGGACCGCGGTGATCTGAAAGGCGTCGCCGTCGGCGACGGGGTGTGTGGTCGGCATGCGGTCAGCCTACGAGCGGCCCCGGGCCCCGCCGCTTCGGGGCTGTGCGGGGGGCTGCTTCGTGGCGGCCTCCGGGCGGCGGCGTGCGGGCGGCGGTGTCCGGGCGGCGGTGTCCGGGCGGCGTCCGACCCGGCCGGCCCGCACGGGAGAATAGGGGTCTACGCGAACGACCAGAGACGAGCGGGGCACAGCACGTGAGCAAGCGCGGCAGCGGCAGCGGTGGCGGCGGGCGGGAGCGGCAGGAGGCGGCCGAGCTGCTGGAGACCGTACGGGACGCGCTGCGCGGCCTCGCCGCCGTCCCCGAGGACGGCCTCGACGACGCGCTCGACGCCGCCGCCTCCACGCTGGCCGCCGCGCCCGCCGGGCCGCGGGCCGTGAGCCGGGCGCTGCTGGGTGCCGCCGAGGAGCTCGTACGCCGCGCCTGGGAGTACGGCTGGCAGCCCGCGGACGTCGTCCGGCTGATGCGGCGCGAGCCGGACGCCGCGACCGGCCGGTTCGTCTGCGACGCCATCGCCGCCGAGGCGCGCCGCTATCCGCCGCGGTCGCTCGACGCCCGCTGGTCTGAGCAGCTGGCGGCGGTGGGGGCGGCGACGGTCTGGTGGGACGGCGACGGCGACGACCGTGACGGCGACGACAGTGACTGCGACGGTGGCGGTGACGGGAGTTATCTGGAGAGCCTCGCGGGGCGGGAGCGGCTGAGCCGTTTCGAGACGGTCGCGGGCGTGCTCGGAGCGCTGCGGCGGATCGCCCGGCTGCCCCGGATCACACCGGTCGGACCCCCGCCGGGGACCGCCGCCCGGCCCCGGCCCATACCGGCTCCGGACGGCGCCGCCGCGGGGCCGCGGCTGCTCGGCAGGGTCAGGGCGCTGCTGGCGAAGGCGGAGTCGACGGAGTTCGCGGAGGAGGCGGAGGCGCTCTCCGCGAAGGCCCAGGAGCTGATGGCGCGGCACTCGATCGACGCGGCGCTGCTGGCCGCGGAGGCGGCGGGTTCGGGGCTTCCGGGGGATGCGGCAGAGGGGCCGGACGCCTGCCGGATCGGGGTCGAGGGCCCGTACGAGCCGGCGAAGGCGCTGCTGCTCGACGCGGTCGCCGAGGCCAATCACTGCCGTGCGGTCTGGTCGGCCGAGTTCGACTTCTCCACGGTCGTCGGCTTCGCGTCGGACCTCGAACTCGTCGAGCTGATGTACGCCTCGCTGCTCGTCCAGGCCACCGCCGCCATGCGCCGGGCCGGCGACGAACACCACGCGCGGGGCCGCTCGCGCCGTACGCGCGACTTCCGGGAGTCCTTCCTCATCGCCTACGCGGGCCGCATCCGCGACCGGTTGGTCACCGCCGCCGAGGAAGTCGCCGCGGAGGAGCCGAGCGAGGCCCTGCCGGTCCTCGCCGCCCGCGACGTGGCCGTGGGCGAGAGCGCCGAACGCCTCTTCCCGGCCACGACGTCCCATCGCCTCAAGGGCCGGGACGCCGAGGGCTGGGCGCACGGCAGGGCGGCGGCGGACGCGGCGGTGCTGCGCCGGAGGTAGGCCGCGGTCGGGGCATCGCGTGGCGCTCTGCCCGCAGCCGCCGCAGGTTCGCCCGATCCGTCGGCGGCGGAGATCGGCGGCGGAGATCGGCGGCGGAGAAGAGGAACCGCCAGGCTGGGCGCGGGAGCCCGAGGAAGATAGTCGCCGCCCTGTGGATGTCCGCTCGCGGCTGCCTGGCCCGCTGACGGGCCGCCTCGGCTCGCCCTTGTTCGCCCCGGCCGGCTCCCGGCCCGCCCAAGAGGTGCCCCCTCGCCGGCCGGAGAGGCTGCGGACGGCCCCGCGTTACCCGCCCACCGCGGCCTTCACCGCCGCCGCCACCCGCCCCGCCCCGTCCTCGGCATCGACCGCGAGCGCCGCCCGCGCGGCCCCGGCCCGGTACGAGGCGTCCGTCACCGCCGAGCGCAAGGCGTCCGCGAGGCGGTCCGCGGTCAGCTCCGTGAAGGGGATCGGCGCCGTGGCAGCGCCCAGTGACGTCAAGCGTCGCGCCCAGAACGGCTGGTCGGCCATGACCGGCACGGGAACCGCCGGCACCCCGGCCCGCAGCCCCGCGGCCGCCGTGCCCGCGCCGCTGTGGTGCACGACCGCCGCCATCCGCGGGAAGAGCGGGGCGTGCGGCACGTCCCCGACCGTCAGCACGTCGTCGCCATGGGCGGCGGCGGACGACGCGGAGAGGCCCGCAGCGCCCGCCTGGAGGACGCCCCGGAGCCCGGCCGCGCGCAGCGCCTGTACGGCCAGGCCGGACAGCCGCTCGCCGTCGCCGCCCGCCATGCTGCCGAAGCCGATGAACACCGGCGGCGGGCCCGCCCCGATGAAGTCGGCGACTTCCGCCGGGAGCCGGGCCCCGGCCGGGTGGTGGGGCCACCAGTTGCCGACGACCTCCAAGCCCTCCCGCCAGTCCGCCGGGCGCGGCACGAGGGTCTCGCTGAAACCGTGCAGAATCCGCCACCCCGCCGCCTCCTGGCGGCGGCGCATCGCGCCCGGCGGGACGGCGGGCAGGCCCAGGCGGTCGCGGAGGTCGCGTGCCGCCGCCGCGTGCAGACGGTCGACCACGCGCAAGGAGACCCGGCCGGCGGCCCGATTTCCCCAGCGGCCTAGGGAGCGGGTGCCGCCGACGACAGGGGGGAAGCAGCCGGTGGGCGCCACCGGTTGCAGATACACGCCCAGGGAGGGGATTCCCGACGCCTCCGCCGCGTGCCATCCCAGCGGGGCCGTCGTGGTGGACAGGAGCAGCAGATCCGCGCCTTGCGCGACGGCGTCCGCGATGCCTCGGCCCAGTTCCTGGATGAAGGCGGACGCCTTGCGCAGCAGGGATTTGGAACCGCCTTCGGTATCTCTGCCGTTCGCCGCGCCGCCGCCGCCGTCCTCCGAACCCTCGCCGCCCCTGCCCCCGCGTCCACTGTCCGATCCCCCGCCGTTCGGATCGGCCGGCAGCGACCGGAACTCCAGCCCGCTCGCCCGTACCAGCGGCTCGTACGTACCGTGCGTCGCGAGCGCCACCTCGTACCCGGCCTCGCGCAGGCGCGCCCCGACGCCCGTGTACGGCGCGACGTCGCCCCGCGATCCGGCGGCCAAGATGAGCACCTTCATGGTTCAGGCCCCCCGTCCGGCGTTGGCGTGGACGGCCGCGCGCAGGAACCGGTCCAGGCCGGGCCGCTGTTCGGAGGCCGGCACGACGAGGGCGAAGGCGCGGGCGTCCGCCACGTAGTCGTCGGCGATGCGGCAGTGCATCTCGGGCGGGCAGGGCGTGAACCACCGGCCGATGTGCAGGCGGTGCTCCTCGGCGAGTTCCATGACCGGGTCGCCGTCGGGCGCCGCGCCCGCGTCGAAGGCGGCGAGCAGCCGCTCGCGCCACGCGGCGGCCTCGGCCATCAGCTGCCGCCAGTCCTCCTTGGTGTGCGCGGCGGCGCGGGCGATCGACTCCTGGTGGCCCGCGCTGTGCCCCCATTTGAGGTGCGCGTCCGTGGCGTAGCTGAGGTCGGGGGCGACCTCGCCGAACACCTCGAACCGCTCCTCGGGCGTCAGCTCGACGCCCGTACGCCGGACCTCCATGGCGCGCTCGGCGATCTTGACGAGCCGCTGGAGTCCGGCGATCTGCTCGTTCAGCAGCCGGTGCCGGGAGCGCAGCCGGTCGAGGACGTCGTCCTGCGGTCCGGCCAGGACGGCGCCGGTCTCCTCCAGGGAGAAGCCCAGCTCCCGGTAGAAGAGGATCTGCTGGAGCCGCGCCAGGTCCGCGTCGCTGTAGAGCCGGTACCCGGCGGCGCTGCGGTCGCTCGGGGTCAGCAGCCCGGCCTTGTCGTAGTGGTGCAGGGTGCGGACCGTCACCCCCGCGAAGCCGGCTGCCTGCCCGACCGAATAACTCATGGGATCGCCTTTCGTCGCAGCCCAGGCTGCGGCCTGACGTGGGGTGAGGGTCAAGCGGAGGCGCCGGAGGGCGGGGCGCCCGGATTGGCTTCAGCCGGATTGGCTTCAGCCGGGTTCGCTTTCACCGGGTGCGAAGTACTGCCCCGGCGGTACGCCCACGCTGCGCCGGAAGGCCGCGACGAAGGCGCTCGGGGACCCGTACCCGACGCGGTGGGCGACGGAGGCGACCGTCGCGCCCGCCGCGAGCAGCGGCATCGCGGCCTGTAGCCGCAGCTGGGTGCGCCACTGCCCGTACGTCATGCCCGTATCGGTCACGAAGGCCCGCGCCAGGGTCCGCCCGCTCGCCCCCACGACCTGGCCCCACTCGGCCAGCGAGCGTCCGTCGGCGGGGTCGGCGACGAGGGCGCGCGCGACGCGCCGGGCGCGGGGCTCGTCGGGCATCGGGGCCCGTACGGTCGCCACGGACACCGGCCTGAGCTGGTCGAGGACGACGCGTTCCGCGCGGCCGCGGGCGGCGGCGTCGAGGCCGTCCTCGGCGAGGTGGCAGATCAGCTCGCGCAGCAGCGCCGATACGGCCACGACCTGCGGCGACTCCCAGCGGACCGGGCAGCGTTCGGGCCAGAAGTACAGGCTGCGCAGCAGGGCGGCGCGGACCGCGCCGGTGGAGTGCGTGGTGCCGGCCGGTATCCACAGCGCCATGGACGCCGGCAGCACCCACGTGGCGTCGGAGGTCCGTACGGCGCAGACGCCGCTGCGCGCCCAGGCGAGCTGGTGCGCGCCGTGCTGATGGCGCTCGAACCACTGGCCGTCGCTCATCGCGAAACTGCCGACGACGATGGCGCTCCCGCCCGGCGGCACCAACTGTCCTTCTCGCGACATGAGTTGTCACTCCACCCCGTATTCGGCTCCGTACCGGCTCCCTAGCCTGGTCACATGCCCATGAACCTCATTCACCGCCGCGTATGCAACTCCGACAGGTGGGCCCGCGCCGTCGAGGACCAGCTGCTGCCCTGGGCCCTGGAGGGTGTCGAGTTCGGCTCCGAGACCCTGGAGATCGGTCCGGGGTACGGCGCCACCACCCACGTTCTGCTGCGTCTCGCCGAGCGCCTGACCATTCTGGAGGTCGACCGCGACTCGGCGAAGCGGCTGGTCGACCGGTACGGGGACCGGGCCGAGGTCGTCCACGGCGACGGGGCCGACATGCCGCTGCCCGACGGGCGGTTCGACTCGGTCGTCTGCTTCACGATGCTCCACCACGTGCCGTCGCCGGCGCTCCAGGACCGCCTCTTCGCGGAGGCCCGGCGGGTGCTGCGGCCGGGCGGGGTCTTCGCGGGGTGCGACGCGCTGGGCGGGTGGCGGTTCCGGATGATCCATATCCGGGACACGTGCGTGGTCGTCCCGGTGGAGACCCTGGCCGCCCGGCTGCGGGCGGCGGGCTTCGACGAGCCGGAGATCACGACGGGTGTCGGGAGCTTCCGGTTCCGGGCGCGGCGGTCTTGAGCGTGCCGTGTTTCGCGTGCGGTGTTTAGCGTGCCGCGTGCCGCGTGCCGCGTGCCGTGCGCCACGAGCCGCGAGCCGTGCTTGAGCGGCGGGCGGTGGGGCGAGGCGCAGTGGGCCCGACGGGGGAGGCCCACTGCGTCATTGTTCGTACCATGACAAAAATCATGGGATCGGCCTTGTTTTCTCCAGGGGGCCGTGTCGCAATGGGCCATCGTCGCTGACTGCCCGTCAGATGTGTCCGCCACAAGGGGAGATGTGCGCCCCGAGGCGGCGGCGGTGCGGCCCCTCATGCCCACTCATGCGGTGCGCCCGCAGCCCGCGCGGCGGCGGCCGGCGACGTCAGCCCGTACACCCCACATGGAGGCGGGACCCCATGAGACACGCCATACGCAACAGACACGTCGGGTACGGCATCGGCACGGCCCTCGGCGTCAGCGCGCTGGCCATCGGCGCGCTGGTGACCGCTCCGGCCGCGAGCGCGGTGACGGCGGACACGGCCACGATCTCGTTCGAGTGCGGAGCGTTCGGCTCCGGCTCGGCGAAGCTCACCGCCGCCCACAGCGGGACGAACGCGACCATCAGCCTGTCCACCAAGGCCATCACGTCGCCCATCGACCTCGGGGCGAACTCCGTCAAATCCACCCTCACCATGACCAACCACGGCTCCGGCGCCAAGACCTTCACCGGCAACTCCAACCCGGCCATCCCGGCCGGCGCCGAAGTCTCCACCGGCCCCCTGAAGGGCAAGGTCGCGGCCGGCGACAGCCTGGAGGCCAAGACCCTGAAGGTAGTGGTCCTCGGCGTCACCGCCACCTGCAACGCCACGTCGACCCAGTCGCCGGGGCCCTTCGAGTTCTGACCTTCGGACCCGGCCCGGCCTTCGGACGCGCCCCGATCTTCGGATGAGGCCAGACCTCCGGACGTAGCAGCGCCCCCGCGACTCACGTCGTCGCGGGGGCGTCAGCGTCTCGGGCGTCGGGCTCAGGTGGCCGGTTCGGGTGTCGGACCCGGGCGACCGGCTCAGACAACCGGGGCAGACGCCCGGCTCAGACGATCGGCTCAGGCGTCGGCCTCAGGCGTCCGGAGCGGAAGCCCCCGCCACGCCGACTGGGCAGGAGACCCCCGTGCCGCCGATGCCGCAGTAGCCCGCAGGATTCTTGTCCAGGTACTGCTGGTGTTCCGGTTCGGCCGGGTAGAAGGGGCGGCCGTCGGCGGGGAGGATTTCCGTGGTGATGGGGGCGGGGTGGCCCGAGGCGGTGAGGGCCGCCTGGTAGGCCGTGCGGGAGGATTCCGCCTCGGCGGCCTGGGCCGGGGTGTGGGTGTAGACCGCCGAGCGGTACTGCGTGCCGGTGTCGTTGCCCTGGCGGAAGCCCTGCGTCGGGTCGTGCGACTCCCAGAAGATCTTCAGCAGCGCCGCGTACGACGTCACCGCCGGGTCGTAGACCACGCGGACCGCCTCCGTGTGGCCCGTCATGCCGCTGCACACCTCGTAGTACGACGGGTTCGGCGTGTGTCCGCCCTGGTAGCCGACCAGGGTCGTCCACACCCCCGGCGCCTGCCAGAACTTGCGTTCCGCACCCCAGAAGCAGCCGAGGCCGAAGTCCGCCGTCTCCAGGCCCTCCGGGTACGGGCCGGTCAGCGGCGTGTCCAGGACCGTGTGCCGGCCGGTCAGGGTGAAGGCCGGTTCGGGGCGGCCCTTGAGCGCCTCCTCCGGCGTGGGGAGGTGGTTCTTGTTGCGGTGGAACAGCATGGAGGCTCCTCTGGACCGGACAGGCGGGCTCTGTGGGAACAACGCTTCGGCTCGTGGAGGCATTCCGGCGCCCCCGCGGGGGTCAGCTCCGCGGCGGCAGCGTCGCCGGGCTGCCGCCCTGCGCCTCCCAGCCCGCCACCGCCAGCGCCCGGTACGTCGCGTACTCCGCCGCCGGGCTCGCCCCGTACGACCACGGGACCGCGCCCACATGCCCGTCGACCCGCCGCAGCTGCTCCATCGCCTCCCCATAACGCTCCGCACGGACGAGGAACCACACCAGCAAATGGCGTACGTGCGGTAGTACCGGATGGTCGGAGGGGGACTGCTGGACGGCGTAGAGCGCCCCGTCGATCGCCCGCGACACCACCGCACCGCGGTACAGGCCGCGCACCAGGTTGACGTCCGGAAGGTGGTCGTGGACCGCGAACAGCGGCAGCGCCGGCAGCAGCGTCTTCTCCGGCGCGGACCCCGCCGCCCGCTCCGCGAAGGCGTCGGCCTGCTCCGCCGAGCCGTGCCACGCCGCGCTCCAGTAGCGCAGCGCCACCAGGTGCGCCCCCATGTGGTGCGGCGCGCGCGCCATCACCGTCTCCCATACGGACTGGAACTCGGCCTCGGTCGCCCCCAGCCCCCGCGCGACGCCCAGCTCGACGATGTACGGGACCGGGTCGCCGGGCGCCAGCAGCGCCGCCTCGCCGCAGACCGTACGGGCCTCCTCCAGGATCATGCGGTAGTCCTGCGAGGACGGGTCCCGCAGCGCCTGCTGGAGCAGGAACTGCGCCTGCACCGCCGCGCCGCCCGGGTCCTTCGGGGCCACCACCCGCCAGTGGCGCAGCCACATGCCGCCCGTGCCGGGCGCCTCGGCCAGCTCCATCGCCGCCGCGCCCGCGAGCGTCTGGACCCGCTGCCAGCGCAGCTCGCCCGCCGTGTCCGTACCGGCCAGGAGCCGCGCCGCCGGCTGCCAGTCCTGCGTGCGGCGGGCCTCGTCGAGCGCGGCGAGCAGCTCCGGGTCCGGGCCGGGCAGCCGCACGTCGAGCTGGGGCGTCGGCACGAACCCGTACGCCCCCTCGGGGTCGGTCGCGAGCCGTGCGCCCTGTACGGCCTGCTGTCCGGCACGCCTGCGGCGCATCGCGGGGACCGCGACGACCCCGCAGATCATGACGAGGGCGATCAGGATGAACAGAAACTCCATGGGGCGTCCCGTTGGGTGGTCGTAGGCGGAGGGGCGTCGTCGTAGGGCGGGCTGATAGCTGGTATGTAGCTGATGTGCGGGGGCGGAATCGTTCAACGGACGAAGGCGGCGGATCGTTCATCCCCCGGTGACAAGTGAACAGGAGTGTTCCGGGATGCGGGGTACTACCCTCGGGTCAATGAGCGACAAGCACTCACAGCCGCACCCGGTCCAGAGCTTCGAAACCCTCGCGATCCACGCCGGGCAGGAGGCCGACCCGCTGACCGGCGCGGTCGTTCCGCCCATCTACCAAGTCTCCACCTATAAGCAAGACGGTGTGGGAGGACTGCGCGGCGGCTATGAGTACAGCCGCAGTGCCAACCCCACCCGCACCGCGCTGGAGGAGAACCTGGCGGCGCTGGAGGGCGGCAGCCGCGGCCTCGCCTTCGCCTCCGGGCTCGCGGCCGAGGACTGCCTGCTGCGCACCCTGCTGACCCCCGGCGACCACGTCGTCATCCCGAACGACGCGTACGGCGGCACGTTCCGCCTCTTCTCCAAGGTCGTCGAGCGCTGGGGCGTCGAGTGGTCCGTCGCCGACACCTCGGACCCGGCCGCCGTACGGGCCGAGATCCGCCCCCGTACGAAGGTCGTCTGGGTCGAGACGCCCTCCAACCCGCTGCTCGGCATCACCGACATCGCCGCCGTCGCCGACGTCGCGCGCACGGCCGGGGCCCGGCTCGTCGTCGACAACACCTTCGCCAGCCCCTACCTCCAGCAGCCGCTCGCGCTCGGCGCGGACATCGTCGTGCACTCCACGACGAAGTACATGGGCGGCCACTCGGACGTCGTCGGCGGCGCCCTGATCACCTCCGACACCGCCCTCGCCGACGAGCTGGCCTTCCACCAGAACGCCATGGGCTCCATCTCCGGCCCCTTCGACTCCTGGCTGACCCTGCGCGGCATCAAGACCCTCGCCGTCCGCATGGACCGGCACAGCGCCAACGCCTCGCGCATCGCCGAACTGCTCGTCTCGCACCCCAAGGTCACCCAGGTCTACTACCCGGGGCTGGCGGACCACCCCGGCCACGAGACCGCCGCCAAACAGATGCGCGCCTTCGGCGGCATGGTGTCCTTCCGGGTCGCGGGCGGCGAGGAGGCGGCCGTCGAGGTGTGCAACCGCGCCGAGCTGTTCACCCTCGGGGAGTCGCTCGGCGGCGTCGAGTCGCTGATCGAGCACCCCGGCCGGATGACGCACGCCTCCACCGCGGGCTCCGCCCTGGAGGTCCCCGCCGACCTGGTGCGCCTCTCCGTGGGCATCGAGTCCGCGGACGACCTGCTCGCCGACCTCACCCGCGCGCTGGGCTGAGGCGGGAACGCACGGAACGCGAAGGGCCCCGGTTCGTACGAGCCGGGGCCCTTCGCCGTATGGCGCCGGGGGCGTGCCGACGCGCTCACCCCCTCCGAAGGCCGACGCGCTCACCACCCCTCCAGAGGGGGCGCGGTGTCCGACGGCGGCGCCACCCACGGCTGTACGAGCGCGGCCCACACGCAGAACGCCACCACGGCCACCGCCAGCAGCACCCATCCCAGCCGCCGCAGCGCCCGGCGGCGGCGCAGCAGCCTGTGGCCGCGCTCGGCGGCCTGCTGGGCCAGCTCCGGGCGGACCACCGGATGCGGGGTGTCCAGCATCCGGCGGACCTCGTCCTCCTTGCGGTCGTGGACGCTCACGGGGCGGCCATCTCGGCCCGCCGGCCGGGCACGGGGGCGGTGCTGCGCAGCGCGGCGACGGCTCGGGTGCACAGGACCCGCACGCGCTCCACGGGGAGGCCCAGCTGGGCCGCGGTCTGCTCCTCGGCCACGCCCTCGTACAGCCGCAGGACGAGGACCAGGCGCTCCTGCCGGGAGAGCCGCCCCAGCACGCCGGTACGGGCGGGCCGGCGGTGCCAGGCGGCGTGCGCGAAGCGGGCGGCCAGCTCCTGGCGGGTGCGGTCGTACGGGTCCTCGCCGCGCAGCCGGTCCCAGTCCGCGTACGTACGGGCCAGCGCGGCCACGAGAAGCCGCTCGGCGGCCTCGCGGTGCGGCTCCTCCTCGCCGGTCAGCAGCGCGGCGGCGTGCAGCAGCCGGCCGCCCGCGCCCCCGACGAATGCCTCGAACTCCCGGGCGCGGCGGCGTTCCCGTGCCGCTTGCCGCTCTCCCACCGTGCCTCCCGTGCCCTCAAGCACACGGCAGGCCGCGCACCGGGTCAAGAGGCCGGACGGGGCGGTCCGGGGGCCGGGTCAGGAGGCCGGCGGCTCCTGGGGGAGCGCGGTGTGGATGACGGACAGCGAGGCGTTGAACCGGGTGAGCAGCGTGGTGAAGGCGTTCCGCTCCTCCTCGGTCCACTCGTCCGTCACGATCGCCATCAGCTCGCGCCGGGAGGTGCGCACCTCCTCCAGCCGCGCGAGGCCGCGCGGCGAGAGCTGGAGGACGACGGCGCGGCCGTCCTCGGGGTGCGAGGTCCGCTTGACCAGGCCGGAGTCGACGAGCGGCGCCACCTGACGGGTGACCGTCGAGGAGTCGATGCCCATGCCCGCGGCGAGCGCCTTGACGCCCATCGGACCTTCCTGGTCGAGCCGGTTGAGCAGCAGATAGGCGGCGCGGTCCATGGAGTTGCGGGCCTGGCCGACGCCGCCCAGGCGGGTCTGTTCCGCCCGGCGCGCGAAGACGGCCACTTGGTGCTGGAGCGCGTCGAGGACGACGGGGTCGATGGCCGCGGTGGTCTCTGACCCGGGGGTCGCGCCCCGGGTCGCAGCGGTTGTCGTCATGTCCGAAGGGGTGGGCATGGCCGGAGGCTCACTTCGTGCGGTGGGCTGAGGATGGGGGACACAGTACGCGGCCGACGGGCCGCCCGTACCAGCGCTGCGCAAACCAATGGTTACGCACGGGCCGCAGCGGTCGCAGGAGGGGCGAGCTGCGAGACTTGCGGCCATGGCCCTACAAGTTGGTGACGAGGACGGCCCCGAGGGGGCCCAGCTGCCCGCGATCTCCCTGGACGATGTGCGCAGTGCGCAGAAGATGCTCTCAGGGGTGTCGCGGTCCACCGCGCTGGAGGGCAGCCGTTATCTGTCCGGTCTGGTCGGCGCCCCCGTGCACCTCAAGTGCGAGAACCTGCAGCGCACCGGGTCCTTCAAGGTGCGCGGCGCGTACGTGCGGATCGCCGGGCTCAGTCCCGCGGAGCGGGCGGCGGGCGTCGTCGCCGCGAGCGCGGGCAACCACGCGCAGGGGGTGGCCCTGGCCGCGTCCCTGCTGGGGGTCGGCTCGACGGTCTTCATGCCGCAGGGCGCGCCGCTGCCGAAGGTCGCCGCGACCCGCGAGTACGGGGCCGAGGTGCGGCTGCAGGGGCAGGTCGTGGACGAGACGCTGGAGGCCGCGCAGGAGTACGCGCGGCGGACCGGGGCCGTCTTCATCCACCCCTTCGACCACCCCGACATCATCGCGGGGCAGGGCACGGTGGGGCTGGAGATCCTGGAGCAGTGCCCCGAGGTGCGGACCATCGTGGTCGGCATCGGCGGCGGGGGGCTCGCCGCGGGCATCGCGGTGGCCGTCAAGGCGCTGCGGCCGGACGTACGGGTCGTGGGGGTGCAGGCGGCGGGCGCCGCCGCGTACCCGCCGTCGCTGGCGGCCGGGCGCCCGGTGTCGATCGAGGCGCCGACGACGATGGCGGACGGCATAAAGGTGGGGCGTCCGGGCGACGTCCCGTTCAAAATCATTGGCGATCTCGTGGACGAGGTCCGTACCGTTTCCGAGGACGAGCTGTCCAGCGCGCTGCTGCTCTGCCTGGAGCGGGCGAAGCTCGTCGTGGAGCCGGCCGGGGCGAGCCCGGTGGCCGCGCTGCTGTCGGCGCCGAAGGTCTTCGAGGGGCCCGTGGTCGCCGTGTTGTCGGGGGGCAATGTGGACCCGTTGCTGATGCAGCGGACGCTGCGGCACGGCATGGCCGCCGCCGGCCGGTATCTCTCGCTGCGACTGCGTCTGACGGACCGTCCAGGAGCCCTGGCGGCGCTTCTGGACGTGTTGTCAGTGGTGGACGCTAACGTCCTCGATGTGAGCCACGTTCGGACCGATCCCCGGCTCGGGCTCGCGGAGGCGGAGGTGGAGCTGCACTTGGAGACCAAGGGGCCGGAGCACTGCGTCGAGGTGGGCACGGCCCTGCGCGAGGCGGGCTACACCGTCCGGGCGTGAGGATCGCGTATGCGCGTCGTAGGTGTCCGCGGCGGGCGTCCGCGGGTGTCGCAGAGCATCTGCGGGCGTCCGCAAGCACCTGCGGGCATCCGCGAGCATCTGCGGGCGTCCGCGAGCACCTGCGGCAGGTGCTCGCGACATAGGGATATCGCGATGTATCGCGTCTGGGGTATGGTCCGGGAGGTGTCGGTTTGATGGCGGCCTTACGGTGGACAAAAGCCGCAAGGTGCGTCAATTCCGGCGAACCATAAATTCATCGTGGAACCATCCCAAAAACGGGGGTAAATCCATGCCAGGCGCCATTTACGCCGAGGGTCTCGTGAAGACCTTCGGCGACGTGAGGGCACTGGACGGCGTCGATCTCGACGTCCCGGAAGGAACGGTGCTCGGAATGCTCGGCCCGAACGGGGCCGGGAAGACCACGGCGGTGCGGGTGCTCACCACCCTGCTCAAGCCCGACCGGGGCAAGGCCGAGGTCGCCGGCATCGACGTCCTGCGGAAACCCAACGAGGTCCGCCGCTCGATCGGACTCTCCGGCCAGTTCGCGGCGGTCGACGAGTACCTGACCGGCCGCGAGAACCTCCAGATGGTCGGCCAGCTCTACCAGATGAGCGGACGCGACTCGAAGGCGCGGGCCGTGGAGCTGCTGGAGCGATTCAACCTCGCCGACGCCGCCGACCGGCCCGCCAAGACGTACTCCGGCGGCATGCGCCGCCGCCTCGACCTCGCCGCCGCCCTGGTCGTCAGCCCGCCCGTGATGTTCATGGACGAGCCGACCACCGGCCTGGACCCGCGCAACCGGCAGCAGCTGTGGGAGGTCATCCGGGAGCTGGTGGCGGGCGGCACGACGCTGCTGCTCACCACGCAGTATCTGGAGGAGGCCGACCACCTCGCGCACGACATCGCGGTCATCGACCACGGCCGGGTCATCGCCCGCGGCACCTCCGACCAGCTCAAGGCCCGTACGGGCGGCGAGCGCGTCGAGCTGGTGGTGCACGAGCGCGAGCGCATCGCCGCGGCCCAGGAGGTCCTGCGGGGCTTCGGCAAGGGCGAGGCCACGGTCGAGGAGCACATCCGCAAGGTCACCGTCCCCGTCACCGGCGGCGCCAAGCTGCTCGCCGAGGTGATCCGGGAGCTGGACTCGCGCGGCATCGAGATCGACGACATCGGGCTGCGCCGCCCGACCCTGGACGACGTGTTCATCTCCCTCACGGGCCACGCGGCCGAGGCCGACGGCGAGACGGCGGCCGATGACGGCGCCGACCCGGACGCCAAGGGGCCCAAGGGGTCCAAGAAGACCAGGAGCGCCAAGGGAGCCAAGGGAGTCAAGGGAGCCGACGTGAAGGAGGGCGCCAAGTGAGCACCGTCAGCGACGTCCCGGCCCGCGCCGCGATCCCGCAGCCCCGCGGCGGCGTCACCCAGTCCGTCCGCGACTCCCTGGTCGTGGCCAAGCGCAATCTGATCCGGATGCTGCGCATCCCGGAGATGGTGATATTCGGGCTGATCCAGCCGATCATGTTCGTGGTGCTGTTCAGCTACGTCTTCGGCGGCTCGATCAGCCTCGGCGGCAACACGGACCCGACGATGTACCGCCAGTTCCTGATGGCCGGCATCTTCGCGCAGACCGTCACGTTCGCCACGGCGGGCGCCGGCGCGGGCATCGCCGACGACATGCACAAGGGGCTCATCGACCGGTTCCGCTCGCTGCCCATGGCCCGCGGCGCGGTCCTCACCGGCCGTACGCTCGCGGACCTGGTGCAGACCGCGCTGACCCTGGTGGTGCTGGCGGTCGTCGCCGTGATCGTCGGCTGGCGCATCCACGCGGGCTTCCCGAAGGCGCTGGCCGGCTTCGCCCTGCTGCTCCTGCTCGGGTACGCCTTCTCGTGGATCGGCGCGCTGATCGGGCTGTCCGTACGCACCCCGGAGGCCGCCACCTCGGGCGGGCTGATCTGGCTCTTCCCGCTGACGTTCATCTCGAACGCCTTCGTGCCCGCCGACAACATGCCGATGGTGCTGCGGAACATCGCGGAGTGGAACCCGTTCAGCGCCACCGTGCAGGCGGCCCGCCATCTGTTCGGCAATCTGCCGCCGGACTATCCGGTGGCCGCGGCCTGGCCGATGCAGCACCCGGTCTGGGCGTCGCTGATCTGGTCGGTCGTGATCATCGTGATCTTCCGGACGCTCGCAGTCCGCAAGTACCGCTCGGCCACGGCCTGAGGCTCATGGCCTGTGGCTTACGGCCCGGGGCCCATGGCCTGGGGCTCAAGCCCTCAGGTCCGAGCCCACGTCGGACGCGTACGGCACGTGGGGCCCGTACAAGCGCTCGGGGCCGTACGAGCACTCGGGCCCGTACAAGCGGCTCGGCCCGGACCTCCGCGGAGGTCCGGGCCGAGCGCTGTGTGCTGTCGGGTCAGCCCTGGTAGGGCTTGGCGGCGAGGATCTTCACCGTGGCCGTGCGACCGTTCGGCAGCTCGTACTCCGCGTCGTCGCCGACCTTCTTGCCGTTGACCCCGGTGCCCAGCGGGGACTGCGGGGAGTAGGTCTCGATGTCCGCGCTCGCGTATTCGCGCGACGCCAGCAGGAAGGTCAGCGTGTCGTCGGGGTCGCCGTCGAAGGCGATGGTGACGGTCATGCCGGGCTCGACGATGCCGTCGTCCGCCGGGGCCTCGCCGACCTTCGCCTGCTGGAGGAGCTGGGTCAACTGGCGGACCCGGAGCTCCTGCTTGCCCTGCTCCTCCTTGGCCGCGTGGTACCCGCCGTTCTCGCGCAGGTCACCCTCTTCACGGGCCGCCGCGATCTTCGCGGTGACCTCGGTGCGAGCGGGACCAGACAGGTACTCCAGCTCGGCCTTGAGCTGGTCGTACGCCTCCTGAGTCAGCCAGGTGACGTTGTCGCTGGTCTGGGTCACAGGTGCTCCTCGTCGGTACTGGGAATACAAATGAACGCCCTACTCAGAAGGGTGCGCCTTCAAAGGTGGGCGAAACCACGAGCCTAACAATTCCGGGCGGAAAGGGGGAGGAGGAAAGCCATACGAAACGCGTCAGCGCAGGTCAACGGGGGGCCCGCCGGAACGTCACCCGCTCGTGGCGGCCTTGCAGCCGACCAGCTCCGAGGCGGTCGCGAGGCCGGTGGTGCGGATCTTGACGAGCGTCGTCAGATGGTCCTCGCGCTCGTTCAGGGTGACGTCCTTGCGGCCGACCTCGGCCTGGTTCTTGTCGAGCGCGCGCACCGTGCACACGGCCGTCTCGTCCCGGTCCTTGCGGACCTCCAGGACGGCCTGCGCGGAGTCGTCGGAGACGATCTTGGAGCGGATCAGCTCGCCGGTGACGTCCGCCGAGGAGATGTGGTGGACGCCGAACCAGATGACGACGCCGACCAGGGCCGCGCCCAGCACCGCGCCGATCACCTTCAGCTTCCGGTCGGCACGCTGGTCGGCCGTCCGGCCGTAGCGCCCGGCGGGCAGCTCCTCGCGCACCGCGCTCATGATCGTCCTCCTGGTTGTGGAACCCGGAATGAATCGGGCCCCGCTTCGGTCACTATAGGAGGCATCTCTTTTGACCAGTGACTGAGGATCGAGCCTTGACTGAGCAGCTTCGATTGATGGCCGTGCACGCCCACCCCGACGACGAGTCGAGCAAGGGCGCGGCCACCATGGCCAAGTATGTGTCCGAGGGGGTGGACGTGCTGGTGGCCACCTGCACGGGCGGAGAACGCGGCTCCATCCTCAACCCCAAGCTCCAGGGCGACCCCTACATCGAGGAGCACATCCACGAGGTGCGCGCCAAGGAGATGGACGAGGCGCGCGACATCCTCGGCGTCCGGCAGGAGTGGCTGGGCTTCGTCGACTCCGGACTGCCCGAGGGTGACCCGCTGCCGCCGCTGCCCGAGGGCTGCTTCGCGCTCCAGGACGTCGACGAGGCCGCCGGCGAGCTCGTCCGCCTGATCCGTACGTTCAAGCCGCACGTGATGACCACGTACGACGAGAACGGCGGCTACCCGCACCCCGACCACATCATGACCCACAAGATCTCGATGGCGGCGTTCGAGCGGGCCGGCGACCCCTCCTACTACCCGGAGGCCGGCGAGCCCTGGCAGCCGCTGAAGCTCTACTACAACCAGGGCTTCAACCGGGAGCGCACCGTCGCCCTGCACGAGGCGCTCCTCGCCCGCGGCCTCGACTCGCCGTACGGGCAGTGGCTGGAGCGCTGGAAGGAGTTCGGGCAGCGCGAGCGGACCCTGACCACGTACATCCCGTGCGCCGACTTCTTCGAGATCCGGGACAAGGCGCTCATCGCACACGCCACCCAGATCGACCCCGACGGCGGCTGGTTCCGCGTCCCCATGGACCTCCAGAAGGAGGTCTGGCCCACCGAGGAGTACGAGCTCGCGCAGTCGCGGGTGCCGACATCCCTCCCCGAGGACGACCTCTTCGCGGGTATCCGCAACAATTGAGTCCATGATGAGCGCGACAGCTTCCCTGGCCGTCACCCACTTGGTGCCGCTCGCCGCCAGTGACCTGGACAAGAACAAGGTCACCCCCGGCATCCTCGGCTTCATCGTCTTCGCCCTCATCGGCGGAGCCGTATGGCTGCTGATGAAGAGCATGAACAAGCACATGAGGAAGGTGGACTTCGACGAGCCCGCAGGAAGCGGGCCCGCGAAGCCCGCCGAGCGCGGAACCACCGACTCCGCGTCCGCCGAAGGCGATGCCCCGAAGGGCGGCGCGGCGAAGGGCGGCACCGCCAAGCGCGAGGCCGCGGCCCCTGCCAAGGGCGCGCAGAACGCCAAGGGCGCGAAGGGCGTCTCCCCCGCCTGACGAACGGCGGGGCGTCCCCCTCCCAGCCGACGACCGGTAGCCGCGGCGGCTGAGCGATCGCGGTGGCGGACGGGAGACGCCTGCCGTTGGCGCATGGCGCGTGGCGCGTGGCGCGTGGCGCACGGCGCACGGCGCGTGGCGCATGGCAGGGGTGGGGGAGCGGGCCCGCCCGCCCCCCACCGGGGCACCGGGGCGATCCCGCTACCGCGGCAGCACCGCCATCACCTCGCGGGCCCGGCGGCTCGGTACCATGCCGAGCCGCCACGCCTGCCAACCCGTCTCCGGCTCGACGCCGCGCTCCAGCACCAGCGCGAACGATTCCGCGCAGTCCTCCAGCGACGGATCGCCGACCCAATCCGCGCCCCGCAGGTCCTCCCGCAACCGCGCCAGCTCCTCCTGGGCCACCGCCACGCCGACCACCGAGCCGCCCGGCGACGCGAACGGCAGCAGCGTGCAGCGCAGGAACCGCGCCCAGCTCTCCCCGCGCCGGTCCCCGTAGCCCGCGAAGAGCCCCGTCGCCTCCTCCACCAGCTCCAGCGCCTGCGACGCCCGGCCGTTGCCGCCGTCGATCACCGCCAGCTCCAGGCACGACCACCCCTCGCCGTGCGGCACCCCCAGCCGGTGGAAGTCCTGCCGGGCGTCCTGCAGCAGCTGCCGCGCGAACCCGCTGTTGCGCAGCGAACCCGTCTTCGCCGCCCGCTGGTCACGGGTCACCCGCGCGCAGTGGTGCCGGGCGCACGCCAGCCCGTACACGTCCCGCATCCGGCTGAACATATTGCGCGCCCGTTCCAGCGCCCGTACCGCCGCGTCCTGATCACCCCGCTCCTCCAGCGACTGCCCCAGGTAGTACAGCGTCCACGCCTCGCCGCGAGCGTCCTCGTTCTCCCGGTGCCGGGACTGCGCCTGGCGCAGCTGGTCGACGGCCGCCGCGAAGTCGCCCGCCACCAGCCGGGCCCGGCCCAGCTGCGTCAGCGCCCACGAGGCGCCCCGGCCGTCCTGCGTCCGCCCGTACTGGTCGAGGGCCTCGCGGAACTCCTCCTCCGCCGGGCCCACCTCGCCCATCCGCAGCCGCACCTGGCCGAGCTGGAAGTGCGCCCATGCCTGGCCGTGCACGCTCTCGCTCTCGCGGTGCAGCTCCAGCGCCTCGTGCAGCATCCCCAGGGCTTCGGCTATTCGGGCCCGGTCGCGCTCGACCGCCGCCAGCGCGTGCAGTGTCCACGCCCGGTCGCCTCGCAGCTCCTGGGTGCTCTGGAGATCGAGCGCCTCGCGCAGCTTCGCCGCGGCCTCCTCCAGATTGCCCTGGTGCTGCAAGGTGATGCCCAGATCGCGCAGCGCGCGGGCCGCGCCCGCCGGGTGGTGGGCGTCGAAGTACAGGTCCACCACCGAGGACAGCGTGGTGCGGGACTTGTCCAGCTCGCCGAGCTGACGGGCGGCGACACCCGTGCGCCACTGCACCGAGCGCACCAGCAGCCCGCGGTCCGTGGCCTGCGTCAGCTCGCTCAGCTCGCCCAGCCGGTACAGATCGCCGCGCAGCAGGCAGTAGTCGCACAACGCGCCCAGCAGATGCAGCACCACCGACTGGTCCACGCCCTCCGCGTGCCGCAGCGCGGCCGTGATGAAGCTGGACTCGTCGTCCAGCCAGCGCAGCGCCGCGTCCAGCGACGTGAAGCCGTGCGACCCGAACTGGTCCGCGCGCGTAGACGTCTTGCCGTCCACCAGCCGTATGACGGAGTCGGCCAGCTCCGCGTAGCTGCGGATCAGCCGCTCCTGGGCGGCGATGCGCTCACCCTCCTCCTCGTCGTCGCGCAGCCGGGCGAGCGCGAAGTCCCGCACCAGGTCGTGCACCCGGTACCGGCCGCCGCGTACGTGCTCGATCAGCCCCGCGCGGGCCAGCGCCGTCAGCTGCCGGCCCGCTTCCTGCTCCCCGGCGCCGAGCAGCGCCGCCGCGGCGGCGGGCCCCAGCGAAGCCCGCCCCGCCAGCGCCAGCCGACGCAGCAGCCGCTGCGCGTCCTCCGGCTGGTCGGTGTAGCGCAGCCACAGGGCCCGCTCCACCGTGCCGACCGGGCCGTACGCGTCCAGCTCGGCGGCCAGCGTCTGCGGGGAGCGCGGCCCGAGCGAGGAGCCCGCGATCCGCAGCGCCAGCGGCAGGCCCCCGCACAGCTCCCGTATCCGCGCCATCGACTTCTCGTCGTACGGGCCCGGCAGCGGCTCCTGGGCCGCCGCGCCCAGCAGCTCCTCGGCCCCCGCCTCGTCCAACGCCCCGACCGGCATTTCGTGCACCCAGGCGACCAGGTCCGACGGGAGCTCCAGCGGCGCGGCCGAGGTGACCAGCACCAGGCTCTCGGACCGCTCGGGGATCAGCGTACGGACCTGGTCGACGTCCGCGGCGTCGTCCAGGACCACGGTGACCGGCAGCCCCGTCAGGTGCTGGTCGTAGAGCTCCGTCAACCGTTTGACGTGCTGGTCCTGCGAGGACCGCTCCCTGAACAGCAGTTGGTCGCGGGGCGCGCCGAGCCGGTTCAGGAGATGCATCAGCGCGTCGCGGGTCGGCACCGGCGGCTCGCCCGGCGCGCCGCCCCCCTCCGCCGCGCTCTCGCCGCGCAGGTCCACCACGCACGCGCCGCGGAACTGGTCCCGCAAGTGATGCGCCGCCCGCACCGCGAGCGCCGTCCGCCCGCTGCCCGGCGGCCCGTGCAGCAGCACGACCGTGGGCTTGGTCTCCGTACTGGCCCGCGCCTGGTGCACCCACTGCGAGATCTGCGTGAGCTGGGCCCGGCGCCCCGCGAACGGCCCGTCGGACTCCGGCAGATGCTGGAAGGACTGCTCCAGCACGCTGCGCCGCCGGGCCGCCGCGCTGCGGTCGTTGCCGCGCAGCTTGGGCACGCGCGGCGGCGCGGCCGCCGGCTGCGGCGCGGTGCCGGCGCTGCGCCGCGTCGCCGCGGACACCATCCGGTGCTGGTCCAGGAAGGGCCGGATGCCCCGCACTTCGACGGCCGTGAGCCACTGGAGCCGCAACTGCTCGGTCCCGCCCGGCTGCCCGCGCATCCCGGCCCGCCGGTGCGCGGCCGGCCAGTGCCCCGCCGTCAGCTTGACGAGCGTCGCCGCCGCCCCGGCCACCGCGACGGTCGCCCCCGCGCCGAACGCCGTGCCCGCCGAGGTGCCGTACCCGAGATCCGCACCGAAGGCCGCCGCCGCGGCCACGATCGTCACCAGCACCGGCGTGCCCAGCGCACCCCGCGACAGCCGCGCGGACAACGGCCGTTGCGTGGCCTCCGCCTCGTCCAGGGCGCGCACATACGCGCCGTACTCCTCGGCGGCCTTCGCCGCCATGTCCGCCAACTCGGCACGCCCCCGCGCGAGCAGCACCGCCGCGTCGGTCCGCCCGCCCGACCGGCGCACCTCCTCCTCGACCGCCCGCGTCAACAGGCCGTCGACCTCTGCCCGATGGCTGTCCCGCAGGGCTACCACTGAGCCCGGCATACGCTCTCCTCCCGAAGGTGACCGTTCAGATCTTCGGTTTCTTTCCCTCAAGTCTTCCGTCTCCACGGGAAATACGGCAGCCCTGTGGATAACTCAACGTGGTGAGGGTGCGCGGAGGGGCAGGAAGGGACGGGCGAAGGCCGGTGGGGGAAGCACGACGGGACCACGACGGAATCACGACGGGACCACGACAGGACCGCGACGGAATCACGCCAGAATCACGCCAGAATCACGCCGAAGATCACGGACAGCCAGAGCGAGACCCCTTCAGATGGGACCACACCAGACGAGACCGCGTCAGGGCGGTGCGTCCCCCCGCTCCCGCTGCTCCCGGCGCACGACGTCCAGGTCGCCGAGCCGGTCGAGCTGAGCCACCGGCCGGGCGGTGCGGTGGTTGTGGCGGAGCCGGTCGCGGTGCCGGTGCACGAATGTCCAGTACCCGGCGGTGAAAGGACAGGCACGCTCACCCGTACGGTCGCCCGGTGCGTAACGGCAGGGGCCGCAGAAGTCGCTCATGCGGTTCACGTAGGCGCCGCCGGAGGTGTACGGCTTCGTCGTCATCCGGCCGCCGTCCGCGTACTGGGACATCCCGATGACGTTGGGGACCATCACCCAGTCGTAGCCGTCCACGAAGCAGCGATGGAACCAGTCCGTGACCGCCTCCGGGTCCCAGCCGCGCTGGAGGGCGTAACCGCCGAGGATCATCAGCCGAGGAATGTGATGGGTCCACCCCGTGTCCCGCACCTGGGCCAGGACCGTGCGCAGACACCGCGCCCGCACGGCGTCCGCGTCCAGATCGCTCCACCAGCCGGGTAGCGCGGCGCTGTGCCGCAGGGCGTTGGACTGGCGGTACTCCTCGCCGAAGTACCAGTACAGCTGCCAGACGTACTCGCGCCATCCGGCGATCTGCCGGACGAACCCCTCCACGCTGTTCAGCGGCGCCCGTCCGGCGCGCCACTCGGCCTCCGCCCGCTCCACGCACTCCGCCGGGTCGAGCAGCCCCAGGTTGAGCGAGGAGGACAGCAGGCTGTGGCTCATCACCGGGTCGGCCGCCAGCATGGCGTCCTCGTACGGGCCGAAGGTTTCGAGGCGGTGGGCGAGGAAGCGCCCGAGGGCCGCCCGCGCCTCGGCGCGGGTCGCGGGGAACAGCCGCGGGCCGTCCCTGCCGACGAAGGACACGTCACCGTCCCGCTCCCAGCGGTCGAGATCGTGCCGTACCTCGTCGTCGATCTCGTCCTCCCGCGGCCGGTAGGGAGCGGCGACCGGGAGCGTGCTGTCGTCGCGCGGCGGCGGCTGCCGGTTGTCGTGGTCGAGATTCCAGCGGCCCCCGGCCGGCGCGTCGCCGTCCATCAGCAGGTCGTGCTCGCGCCGCACCCACCGGTAGAAGTCCTCCTGCCGCAGCCCGGCGCCGCCACGCCCGTCCGCCCAGGCGGCGAAGGACCGCGTGGGCACCAGGAAGCCCCGTGCCGGACCCACGGTGACCTGGGGCAGGGAGCGTACGAGGCGCGCGGCGGCGTACGAGGTCGGGTGATGCACCGTCACCGCCCGGTCACCCATCTGGGCGAGCCCCTCCCGGTAACTGTCCGCCCGGACGTAGTGCATCCGCTCCCCGAACTCGGCCGCCCTGTGCCGCATGGCGGAGAGCACCAGGTGCGCCTTGGCCCGGTGGAACCGCCGACGCCGGAACACCGACCGCGCCTCGATCATCAACAGCGGCGCATCCCGCGCCGGACCGTTCTCGCCCGGCGTGAGGAAGTGCGGTCCGAGCTGATCGCCGAAGAGCCAGTGCACAGGGGGCCTCTCAGTCGCGGTTCAGTCCCGGCCACGGTCGCGTCCGCAGCGAGCCGGCCCGTCGGGTATCGGGTATCGGTTACCGGCCGTCAGACGGCTCCCAGATCCACGGTGAGGGAGAAGGCTGCCGCCCGCTCGGCTGGGGCGTCCGGCAGAGGGGCATACCGGACCGATTGGCCCACGAGAGGATCCTCTACCTCCTCCAACAGGCCGACGACCTGGTCGACTGGCGGCGTGGTCCGAGGCCGCCTTCGTCGAGGCGCGCGAGGGGGGTGTGCCTGTGCTGCTCAGCGTCGGCTGTTCCGGCCTGCCACTGAGGCCCCCGTACGACGCCCATCATCCGCCAGTGCTCGGCAGCCGCACCCAGAAGGCCCGCGTCTCCCGATCAGCGGTTGAGCGGTTCAGCGTACGAGGATCAGCCCGCAGCTGTACGCGCGCGCGTGGCCGATGCCCTGGGCGAGGGCCGCGACGAATGCCTTGGGGTCGGTGACCGTGAGGGCGCCCTTGATCTCCGCACGGGCGATGCGCAGACCCTTATGCGGTGCTGGACTGGAGACGCGCGGGAGCATGCGCACGGCGATCCGGTCGGTGTCGGCGTCCGCTCCGATGCGGGTGACACCGTCCGGGGCGGTCGCGGGTTCGCCGGGCGGTTGGAGGCGGCGCGCGAACCACCCCTTCACGTGTTCGGGGCGTGTGTGGGGGACGCGGGTACCTCGGGTCTTCGGTGGAGAGCCCGGTGGAGGCGGAATGCTGCGGACCGGGTTGACGACGGTGCGGAAGGCGACCTGATCGCCGACGCGGAAGGTGCGGTCGACGGTGAGGAGCTCCGGCTTCTCGGCCAGGGCCGCACGGGGGATGCCGTTCCAGTCGGCGGGGAGCGACGACTGGACCACCAGGTTCAGCCGCGCCTGACGGAGGTCGACGGTCCAGGTCGACAGGATGCCCATCTGGGCACGCGGGTCCGGGCTTCCGTCGTCCAGCCAGCCGGGAAAGCCGCTCATGACGGTCCGGTGCATGTCCTGTGCGTCGATGAGTGATTTACCGGCGAACGGATGCCGGGCGTCCAGGGTCAGCAGCGTCTGTGCGGCGACGAATCTGGCGGCCCCACCCGCGCCCGACGGCGCATCCGACGCGGCGGCGGTCGTGTTCACGGAATGATGTCCCATCCACGGGCGTGTGCGGCGATGGTGATGCGATGGCGGGTCTCCCAGCGGAGGGAGTGGGTGCCTCCGTCCGCTCCGAAGTGCACGGGTTGGTCGGACAGGGGGCCGACACCGGGGAGAGGATGCGGGCTCTCGATCCAGGCCCAGGGACGTACGCGCGGCGTGGCGGGCCGCGGCTCGCCTTCGTAGCCGACGGCGTCGGGAAGCAGGGCGTGTGCCTCGAACGCTTCCAGGAGGAAGCCCGGAACGATGCCGACGGCGAGGTCCCCCGAAGGCGGACAGGCTTTGCGGCCGAGCCAGAGCAGCCGCTTCGGGTGCTCCAGGGCGTGCGCGATACGTTGCAGAAGGGCTGTGTCCGAGTGCTCCAGACCGACGAGGAAGGCGGCGTCGGCGAGGTACCAGCGCTCCGTGATCAGGCTGTGGCGGCGTACCTCTCCGGAGACGAGGGTTCCTGACGTCGGGTCGGCGGTGACGTACTTCGGCGAGCCGTACCAGGCTTCCAGCTCCCCGCGGCCGAACGAACCGGACTTCGACGAGGCGTCCGACGGCGGGACCGGCAGCGGGTCCGGCAGCGGGGCCGTCGTCGCTTTGGCGGCTCGCTGGTGGTCGGTGATGAGGTCACGCGGGCGCAGCGGATACGTCCCGCCGCCGATCGTGTGGTAGTCGCGAAGCGGCGTGCCGGGCCGGTCGGCCCGCACTCCGAAACGCACCTCGGCGAGTTCCCCGAGGGGGTCTTCCCGGGGCAGCCCGAGAGCCGCGGCGCACAGGCCGATCACGCCTGACTTGGTGGGGCGGCTGTGCGTGTCGCGACGGGCGAACCGGCCGGTGATGCCCCAGGACTGCAGGGGGCCGGCCAGCCGGATGAGCAGGACGTGCGTGTCGTGTGAGTTGTGCGAGTCGTTCGTGCCGTTCACGGGGCGAGGCCCTCGGCTCGCTCCACCACGGACAGCGACTCCGGCAGTCCCAACTCGCTCAGGAGCAGATCGATTTCCGGGTCGTACGTGAGCACCCGCGCGGTACGCAGATCGTCGCGGCGGCGGCTGACGAAGTCGTGGTGGCGCAGCAGCCTGCGTACGGCGGCGGGGCCCGCCGGCCCTTCCCCGCCGGCCGACAGGGGCCCCTCGTCCACCGGCTTTTGGAAGGCGGACGCGTAGTTGTAGGGGCGCTCCCCTTCGAAGGCGAGGACGAGCGCCGGGAGTGATCCGGTAGACGCGGTGGAGTTCTTCTTCGCTTCCGGAAACGCCTCCACAAAGGAGTTCACGAATTCCTTCTCGGCCTCGGACGCGGCCTGTTCGGCCTCGGCCTCGTCCATCCCCGCCACCCGTAGATTGACACGGAGCTGCGTGCGGTCGAGAACCGCGTGCCGGTAGAAGGTGCCGGAGATCAGCGACTGGTACCCGGTCATGCCCGCGCCCGCGTCGTCCGCGGCGTCGAGGAAGTCCAGAGCATTGCGTTTGCGATCGAGTTTCGCGTCGTCGGCGGCCGCGTAGAAGTCCTCGATCTGCTCGGACTCGTGCACGGTGAAGGCGTGCCCCGTCTGGACGGCCCCGTCGACGTTCGGTGAGTCGGGAATCTCGGCGAGGAAACGACCGTACAGAGCGATGTCCACGGCGTCGCGAGGAGCGAGGGCCAGCAGAACGGCATCGCGGGTGGCCTTGGGCAGCGGGGGAATGGCGACGGCCGCGGCGGCTTCCGCCGTGGCCTCGTCCTCCGCCTCCGCCTCCGGTGGCGTCGCGGCCCTCTTCTTGGCCCCGCGACGCGCCTTCTTCGCCGCCTCGGCGCGAGCCTGAGCATCGAGGTACGTCTCGCGCCACTCCTCGACCTCCGCCGCCCGGTCGGCGATGTGCTGCGCGATCCGCACTCCGGCGTCGGACGGCGCGAAGATGAGCACCTTGGTCAGATTGGCCACGGTCTTCTTCTTCGGGTCGCCGAATCTGAGACCGCTTGCCTCCATCACCGCACGGGCCGTGACCAGCGCCCTGTCCCTGTCCCAGCCGTGAGCGGACTCCAGTTCACGCCCGGCCAGCAGCGCCCACTCGCGGGTACGGACGCCCATGCTCCGCCCCTTCAGCGCCCCACGGCCGGCGTTGGCCCGGTTTCGGGCATGAACCCGCTCGGCACGTCTGCGGGCCTGGCTCGTGATCATGTGGCGTTCCACGCCGCCGAAGACCAGGGTTTTGGGCTGGCCATTCTCGTCGCGTACGGGAAGGACCGCTGCCAGGGTCTCGATGAGATGCAAGGAGAGGAACTGGCTCCGAGATGACTCGGTCACGAGGTGGTGTCCTTCCGCGTCGTCGGTCGAATCGATGGTGGATCCGTCAGCAGTGGATCCGTCGGTCGCGTCATTGGTTCGTTCGGGGCTTCCCGGTCGCTCCCGACGGGGTGTGGAACTCGACCGACCACCGATATGCGACGCGTGCCTTGCGGTCGTGCCACTTGATGAGGTCCTCCGTCAGGTCTGTCCAGGACGGCGGGGGCTGCTCGCAGGACCGGAGCCGGGTGACCGCGTGCTGGAGGTGGCGCCAGGGAATGCGCCGACTGGCGACGACGCGGTCCAGAAGCCGCTGGGCGCCGGGATTCTCCGGCCCGAGCCCGGTCCCGTCCCCGATCCTGCGGGCTGCGGCGCCGAGACTGCCATGGCCGTACGAGGGGGTGGAGCGTCCCTGGTGGTAGATCGCGAACAGGAACGCCATCCGCTCGAAGAGGTCGCGGTGGTCGTCGCCTCCGTACCAGCCCGCGCGGATGTGCGCGTTGGTACGGACCCGGGCCCGGCGGAGCTCGGCGAGAGTCCCGTACTCGCGGTTGTGGATCAGGGCGGTGAGCCAGGTGGTGAGCGCCGAGCTGTCGTGCGGGAACCGGGACGGCTTCCCCTCCGTTCCGACCGGCGGACTCTGCTCAGTCAAGTGCGATCTCCCCTCGGAGTTCGGCGGGGGCCCGCTCACCGGACATGGCAGCTTCGAAGAGCCGCACGGCGCGGGCCCGCGCCCGGTGATTGCGGTCGCTGAACGGCAGGGCGTCCAGGCGCTGGAGTAACTGGGCGCGAGCCGTGTTCATCAACTCCAGTGCGTACGCGACCAGTGGTGCGGACACCGGGTCGTCGTCATCGAGCCCGCGGTCGATCACCTCGTCCAGCAATTCGTGGAAGGGGTCCTCCGCTGCGGGCCAGAAGGCATACCGGGCGTCGAGCCGCGCCACCTGACCGGCCTCGTCCGCGGCCCGTACGGCGGGGAACGCGGTCTCCGCGGCCACGATTGCCGCGTTCTTCAGGATCCGTGCGATGTATTCGGCGATGTCCGAGCCCCGGCGGGAGGCCCGGTAGAGGTGCGCTTCCATGCCAGGGGCGTAGGGGTAGGCACCGTGCGTCCAGATGACGGGGAGCGTTTTGTTGGCCAGCAGTCCGACAGCCCAGAGCTGGTACGTGGCGCGCGGCCCCGTTCGCCCGTACGGAAGAAGGGAGCGCAGCCGGGCATACATCCCGGTCCGGTCGTCTCTGACGGCGCTGTAAAGGGCGTGGGCCTGTTGCCAGAGGGCCCGGCTGGGAGAGGGCCACAGCGGTTTCGACATACCGTTCGTCGTCTCGCTGTACACGGCGTCCTGGAGATGACGCGCAGGGTCGGGCTCCAGCACCTCGCCGGCGCCGATCAGGACCCGGTCGACCATGGCCTGCCCATGCGGCCCGCGCGCCGGACGCAGCAGCACGGAACGCCCCAGGGAGCTGTGCAGGTCCGCGGAGCTTCGCGGCACGCGGGGCTTCGGCTTCTCCTTGAACGTACGACGCTCGAAGCCGGCCGTCGTCCAGGAGGTGTTGAGCGGCTCCCCTGGTCCGTCGGGCGGGTAGAGATTCAGGCGCAGGGTCTCGCCGAGCGTCTGCCCGAGGGCGATGACCCGGATCCGTCCCGTCAGCCGACCCGCCGCGAGATTGGTGACCTTGGCGCCGAGCCGCTGCCCGGACATACGGGCCCGCCCGTAAGGGGCGTAGACGTGCTGCGTGAGAGTGGCGCGGAACGCGTCCGCCGCCGGGAGCGGGTTGTCGAGTTCGAGGTGATGCTGGTCGAAGTGCTGGTTGTAGTCACCGGCGTGCTCGATGACCAGCTGGGCCGTGCCGGTGCCGCTTTCGCGAAGATCTGGCGCCAGTTGGGAGTTCTGTGCCAGGGGCTCTGTGGGGTGGAACAGGTCCCATGACTCTTCCGGTTGATCCGCCAGCCATTTGGCGGCAGGCGCGAGGCTCCTGTGGTCGAGGATCCAGGCGCGCCAGTCCTCGTCGGAGGACGGACAGGTGCCGGAGGCGAAGCAGATGGCCAGCAGGTACTCGATGACGGCTACGGTCTCGCCCGGTGAGGCGCAGTCGAGGGCGGCCAGGTCATCGGCCTGAGCGAAGAGCCCGCGCAGGGAGTGGTGTGCGGTCGCGCCGGCGGTGCTGACGGTGGGGATGCAGGGTTTGAAGCGAGGATCCCAGCTGGGGCGCTGCCCGGCAGGATCCAGCGGTCGGGCCTCGGGCAATCCGTGTCACCACCTTCTGCTTCAACACCCGGAAAACTAGCAGGCGTTCCTGGCGACGAGACTGTGTTCTCTGTTTCTCGCTGTGCTCCGAGCGCTCCCCGGAAGTCGGAGCGCGGGAAGCCCCCGCCCACGCGGGGAAGAGCCGCAAGCGGAGCTCTTCAGGCTCCCGACGGGCCACTCCCGCTGTCGGCGGGAATTTGCTCCTTGGCCTCGACACCCCCGTCCGTGCAGGCACCTGAGCCAGCCGACGGTAACACCAGACCAGGGATTTAAACTGAGGGAATGCCGATTACTCGGCAACCCTGGCAGCACCCCGCCGGCAGTCCGGCGAGGTGTGAGTGATTCCCGTCCCGTGTGCTCGGAACGAGAACCACTCACTGCTGGGGCAGGCCGTTCTCGGCGCATGGCTCGCGTCGAGAACGGCCACCTACCAGAGGTAATCGACCGCCTTGGCTACCACTGCAGCAACCACGATGAAGAGCAGCTCCTTTCCATGGCGCCTCAACCACTCACGTGCTGCTCTGCCCATGTCGTGCCTTCCGTGTCGGGGTGGGCGGCGTGGGCGGGGGGGGCGCAGGCGCGCCGCGCCACGCCGGGGGGGCGGCGGCCGAGCTGGACGGCAACGACCAATAAACAGACAGC
>NZ_JBFAIS010000042.1:0-56872 GCF_040654795.1 Streptomyces sp. NPDC050617
CTCAAGGAACGGACGCTTCCTTCGTGACCGTTTCACCGGTCTCTCCGGGCGCTTCCCTTCGTTCTTGCGTTTCCGACTCTATCAGATCCTCGCGGTCCTGATTTCCGCCGGTGCGTTTCGGCCTTTCGGCTTCTCCGCGTTTCCGACTCTACCAGATCCGTTTTCCGTTCCGTTTCCGGTCCGAATTCTTTTCCGGTCCCCGTCGGAGGGGGTTTGCCTTTCGGCTTTTCCGACTTTATCAGGTTTCCCTGGGTCGGATTTCCATTCGCTTTGCGGGGTGTCCGGCTCACACGTGAGTGATCGCGGTTCCCGTTGCGGTGGAGCCGTAAACGTACTGGACGGCCGCGCCCGGATGCAAATCGGCATCGGTGCGGCCGTCCAGGGAGTTGACGCAGCGTCAGACCTCGACGACGACGGGCAGGATCATGGGGCGACGGCGGTAGCTGTCGGAGACCCACTTGCCCAGGGTGCGGCGTACGAGCTGCTGGAGCTGGTGCGGCTCCGCGACGCCGTCGGAGCCCGCCTTGGCGATGGCTTCCTCGACCTTCGGGAGCACCGCCGCGAAGGCGGAGTCCTCGATGCCGGAACCCCGCGCCTGGATGTGCGGGCCGCCCACGACCTTGCCGGTGGTGCTGTCCACCACGACGAAGACGGAGATGATGCCCTCGTCCCCGAGGATGCGGCGGTCCTTGAGGGAGGACTCGGTGACGTCGCCGACCGAGAGGCCGTCCACGTACACGTAGCCCGCCTGGACCTTGCCGACGATCCGCGCGGCGCCGTTCACCAGGTCGACGACGACGCCGTCCTCGGCGATGACGATGTGGTCCTTGCGGACCCCCGTGAGCGCGCCCAGTTCCGCGTTGGCCCGCAGATGCCGCCATTCGCCGTGGACCGGCATCAGGTTGCGGGGCTTGCAGATGTTGTAGAAGTACAGCAGCTCGCCGGCCGAGGCGTGGCCCGAGACGTGCACCTTGGCGTTGCCCTTGTGGACGACGTTGGCGCCCCAGCGGGTGAGGCCGTTGATGACGCGGTAGACCGCGTTCTCGTTGCCCGGGATGAGCGACGAGGCCAGGATGACCGTGTCGCCCTGGACGATACGGATCTGGTGATCGCGGTTGGCCATCCGGGACAGGGCGGCCATCGGCTCGCCCTGGGAGCCCGTGCAGACGAGCACGACCTCGTCGTCCGGCAGGTCGTCGAGGGCCTTGACGTCGACGACGAGCCCGGCCGGGACCTTCAGGTAGCCGAGGTCGCGGGCGATGCCCATGTTGCGGACCATCGAGCGGCCCACGAAGGCGACCCGCCGCCCGTACTCGTGCGCGGCGTCGATGATCTGCTGGATGCGGTGCACGTGGCTGGCGAAGCTGGCCACGATGATGCGCTTGTCCGCGGTGGCGAAGACCTGGCGGATCACATTGGAGATGTCGCGCTCGGGCGGGACGAACCCCGGCACCTCGGCGTTGGTGGAGTCCGAGAGCAGCAGGTCGATGCCCTCCTCGCCGAGCCGCGCGAACGCGGGCAGGTCGGTGAGGCGGCCGTCGAGCGGCAGCTGGTCCATCTTGAAGTCGCCGGTGTGCACGACCATGCCGGCCGGGGTGCGGATGGCGACCGCGAGCGCGTCCGGGATGGAGTGGTTGACCGACACGAACTCGAGGTCGAAGGGGCCGACGCGTTCGCGGTGCCCTTCCATGACTTCGAGGGTGTACGGGCGGATGCGGTGCTCCTGGAGCTTCGCCTCGATGAACGCGAGGGTCAGCTTGGAGCCGATGAGCGGAATGTCCGCCTTCTCGCGGAGCAGGTAGGGGACGGCGCCGATGTGGTCCTCGTGCCCGTGGGTGAGGACGATGCCGTCGATGTCGTCGAGACGGTCCCGGATGGACGTGAAGTCCGGCAGGATCAGGTCGATTCCGGGCTGCTCCTCCTCGGGGAAGAGCACCCCGCAGTCGACGATGAGCAGGCGGCCGCCGTACTCGAAGACCGTCATGTTGCGGCCGATTTCGCCGAGACCGCCGAGCGGGGTGACGCGCAGGCCGCCCTCGGGCAGCTTCGGCGGCGGACCGAGTTCAGGGTGCGGATGACTCAAAAGACTCTCCTCACCACGCGCGCCACATGTCCCCCTGGGACACATGGCGCGCGTGACATTCGTGCACTTGCAGTTGTTGTCGGTATGCAGTTGTGAAGTCTGTGGCTACAGCTGTACCCCGCCGGCGGACAGATCGCGCTTGAGCTGCTCCGTCTCCTCCGGGGAGAGCTCCACGAGCGGCAGGCGCAGGGGGCCGGCGGGCAGGCCCTGGAGGGCGAGCGCGGCCTTGACGGTGATGACGCCCTGGGTGCGGAACATGCCGGTGAAGACCGGGAGCAGCTTCTGGTGGATCTCGACGGCCTTCTGGACGTCGCCGCCGGTGTGCGCCTCCAGCAGGGCGCGCAGCTCCGAGGGGACCACGTGGCCGACGACGGAGACGAATCCGACGGCTCCCACCGACAGCAGCGGGAGGTTGAGCATGTCGTCGCCGGAGTACCAGGCCAGTCGCGAGCGGGCGATGGCCCAGCTGGCGCGGCCGAGGTCGCCCTTGGCGTCCTTGTTGGCGACGATGCGCGGGTGCTCGGCGAGCCGGACGATCGTCTCGGTGTTGATGGGGACGCCGCTTCGGCCGGGGATGTCGTAGAGCATCACCGGCAGTTCGGTGGCGTCGGCGATGGCGGTGAAGTGCCGCAGGAGGCCTTCCTGCGGCGGCTTGCTGTAGTAGGGCGTGACGGCCAGCAGTCCGTGGGCGCCCGCCTGTTCGGCGGCGCGGGCCAGTTCGACGCTGTGCCGGGTGTCGTTGGTGCCGGCCCCGCTGACGATGTGGGCCCGGTCGCCGACCGCTTCCACCACGGCCCGTACGAGCTGGGCTTTCTCCGCGTCGCTGGTGGTCGGGGACTCGCCCGTGGTGCCGTTGACGACGAGTCCGTCGTTGCCGGCGTCCACCAGATGGGTGGCGAGTCGCTGGGCACCATCGAGGTCGAGGGCGCCGTCAGCGGTGAAGGGCGTGACCATCGCGGTCAGGACCCGCCCGAAGGGCGTCTGCGGTGTGGAGGTCGGAGCCATGGGGGCCACGCTACTCGTTGCTCACCGTGAGGTGCTCCCTTGGGGAGTGCGTTATGGATCCCGGCGCTGCCTGCTCGGGGGTTCAGACAGCGCCGAGTCCGTATGTCAGCCTAGATGAAGGTAGCGAAATACCGCAATACGGACACTTCCCCTGCTGAGCCCGTACACCTGTGCACAACGTGCACTACGGGGCGATCCGCCCGTTCTTGTTGTAGGCCGCGTGCGTGAGCGGCATGAGCTTGGCCCACGCCTCCTCCATCTGCTCGCCGACCATCTCGATCTCGCGCTGCGGGAACGACGGGACGGTCGCCGCCTCGTGCTGGGTGCGCAGCCCGAGGAAGTGCATCAGGGAGCGGGCGTTGCACGTCGCGTACATCGAGGAGTAGAGGCCGACCGGGAGCACCGTGCGCGCCACCTCGCGGGCCACGCCCGCGGCCAGCATCTCCTGGTACGCCTCGTAGGAGGCGCGGTAGGAGTCCTCCATCACGCGGCCCGTCAGCTCGTGCTGCGCCCGCGTGCCCTCCACGAAGACGTACTTGCCGGGGCGGCCCTCCTGGACCAGCTTGCGGGACTCCCCCGGCACGTAGAACACCGGCTGGAGCTCGCGGTAGCGGCCGGACTCCTCGTTGTACGACCAGCCGGCGCGGTGCCGCATGAACTCGCGGAAGACGAAGATCGGGGCGCTGATGAAGAAGGTCATCGAGTTGTGCTCGAAGGGGCTGCCGTGGCGGTCCCGCATCAGGAAGTTGATGAGCCCCTTCGAGCGCTCCGGGTCCTTGGTGACCTCCTCCAGGGACTGCTCGCCGGCGGTGGAGACGCGGGCGGCGAACAGCACGTCGGAGTCGGCGGCGCTGTGCTTGACCAGCTCGACGGTGACGTCGCTGCGGAAGCTGGGTGCGGCGCTCTCGGTGGGGGTGTCGCTCACCGGCGGGGGTCCTTCCAATCGCATGGTTCGGGCGGCGCCCAGCCTACGGGCCGCCACTGACACCACCGCCCCGACGACCGGCCGGAGCCGCCGTCACCAGGGAGTTCGCCGGGCCGCCCGCCGGCCCCGTTCCGTCGCCGCCGGCCAAGGGGCGCACCATCGGGAGCAGCCGGAGCGAGAGTTGATATTTTTCACAGAAAGTTGCCGAAAACGGGCACCAAAACGGGCCGGCGATCGTCTGTATGTGTGAGTGCCCACTACGAGGTTCCTAGGAGAGCCCTTCATGTTCCGCCGGCGAGAGCCCGTGCCGTTCGCCTTCGTCGCCGAAGCCGAGCGTTACCGCAGCAACATCACGCCGCCGCCCCGAGAACGCGCGAGCCGGTCGCAGCTCGCCGGACGTGTCCTGGTCGGTCTGACCGTCACGACAGGTCTGGTCGGCGCGCTGCTGTTCGGGATGCCCTCGCTCGAGCCCGGGGGGCACAGCACCCAGCACGCCCAGCAGTCGGAGGCGTCGAACGGCCGCTGATCGGGCGTTCCTCGGGCCCGGACCGCCCCCTGGGGTGGTCCGGGCCCGCGTGCATGGATAACCTCACCGAGCACAGCCCATTCGAGTGTGCTTGTGAGTGAGGACAAGTTGTGCCCCTGCCCTTCCTGACAGCCGAACGCGACTACGACGAGATCGCGGCCGCTGTCCCCCTCCCCTTCGAAGACCGGGACCGCTGGCGGCGCCCGTACCGGCCGGGCCCCTGGCGGGTCGGCGGCGCCGCGCTGCTGTTGCTGCTCGCCTCGTACGTTCTCTTCTGCGCCGTGGTCATCGCCGCCGCCGGTTCGCTGACCGGCGCGGGAATCTGCCTGGCCGTCGCCGTGCTGGTGATCGCCTTCGCCGTCCAGCTGGTGCGGGTCGGCATCTGGGTGAGCGCCCAGGGGCTGCGCCAGGCCGGCCTGTTCTCCTCGCTGACCGTGCGGTGGCAAGACGTCGCGTCCGTGCGGACCGTCCAGCAGCCCGTGCGGTGGCTGGGGCTGCCGCGCACCGTGCAGGGCCAGGCTCTGGTCGTGGGGCGGCGGGGCGGCCAGCCGGTGCGTACGGTGCTCACCGACCACAACGGCGACTTCCTGTCCCGCCCCGAGGCCTTCGACATGGCGGCCGACGCCATCGAGGGCTGGGCCGCGGAGTACAGCGGACGCCCGTAGCGGACAGCCGACCGCCGGGCGGAACCAGGGAATCCCGTTCCGCCCGGCGGTCGGCTGTCTCCGCCCGGCTCAGGCCCGTACAGGCTTGCCGTCGTGCAGGGCGATGGCGCGCTGCATGGCCTTGCGGGCGCGCGGGGTGTCGCGGGCGTCGTGGTAGGCGACCGCGAGGCGGAACCAGGAGCGCCAGTCGCCGGGCGCCTCCTCGGTCTCGGCCTGCCGCCTGGCGAAGACCTCGTCCGCGGAGTCGCGGTCGATGCGGCCGCCGGGCGTCCGTACGAGCTCGTCCACCGGCAGTCCGCCCTCGGCCTCCAGCTCCCGCGCGAGCCGGCCCGCGTCGCGCGCGAACTTGGTGGTGTGCCACAGGAACCAGGCGCCGATGAACGGCAGGATGAGCACCGCGACGCCGAAGACGACGGTCACCACGGTGCCCTGCTCTATGAGCAGCACGCCGCGGCTGCCGACCAGGACGAAGTAGACGACCAGGACGGCGGCCAGGGCGAAATAGACGATCTTTGCGCGCACGGTGTCAGCCCAGGTCCAGGAAGTGTTCCAGGCCGAACGTCAGCCCCGGCGCGTCGACGACGCGGCGCGCGCCCAGCAGGATGCCCGGCATGAAGCTGCTGTGGTGCAGCGAGTCGTGCCGGATGGTGAGGGTCTCGCCGGTGTCGCCCAGGATGACCTCCTGGTGGGCCAGGAGGCCACGGAGGCGGACGGAGTGCACCGGGACGCCGTCGACGTCCGCGCCGCGCGCGCCGTCCAGCGCGGTGACCGTCGCGTCCGGCTGCAGCGCGCAGCCGGCCTCGTTCCGCGCCGCCGCGATCAGCTGGGCGGTGCGGGTGGCGGTGCCGGACGGGGCGTCGGCCTTATTGGGGTGGTGCAGCTCGATGACCTCGACCGACTCGAAGTAGCGGGCGGCCTGCTGGGAGAAGCGCATGGTCAGCACGGCGCCGATGGAGAAGTTCGGCGCGATGAGCACGCCGGTCCCCGGTGCGGCGTCGAGCCATCCGCGCAGCTGGTCGAGGCGCTCGTCGGTCCAGCCGGTGGTGCCGACGACGCCGTGGATGCCGTTGCGGACGCAGAAGTCGAGGTTGTCCATGACCGAGTCCGGGTTGGTCAGCTCGACGGCGACCTCGGCGCCGGCGCCGGTCAGCGCGTCCAGGCTGTCGCCCCGGCCCAGCGCCGCCACCAGTTCCATGTCGTCGGCGGCCTCCACCGCCCGTACGGCCTCGGAGCCGATACGGCCCTTGGCGCCGATGACTGCCACGCGCAGCTTGCTCATCGTGCTTGCTTCCTTCGACTTCTCGGCTGATGGGGTCCGATCAGGTGATCGGCTTACGGGCCCGGAGGCGTCGGCCGGCCGGTTACGCGACGACGTCGTGCAGGCGGGCCGCCTGCTTGTCCTTCAGCGGTCCAATGACGGACAGCGAGGGCCGCCGGGTCAGTACATCGCGGGCGACCGCCCGTACGTCGTCCGGGGTGACGGCCGCGATGCGCGCCAGCATGTCGTCGACGGACATCTGCTCGCCCCAGCACAGCTCGCTCTTGCCGATGCGGTTCATCAGCGCGCCGGTGTCCTCCAGGCCGAGCACGGTGGAGCCGGCGAGCTGGCCGACGGCGCGGCGGATCTCCTCGTCGTCGAGGCCCTGCTCGGCGACCTGGTCGAGCTGGTCGCGGCAGATCTTCAGGACGTCGTGGACCTGGTTCGGGCGGCAGCCCGCGTAGACGCCGAAGAGGCCGCAGTCGGCGAAGCCGGAGGTGTAGGAGTAGACGGAGTACGCCAGTCCGCGCTTCTCCCGGATCTCCTGGAAGAGGCGGGAGCTCATGCCGCCGCCGAGGGCGGTGTTGAGCACGCCGAGCGCCCAGCGCCGGTCGTCCGTACGGGCCAGGCCCGGCATGCCGAGGACGATGTGCGCCTGCTCGGTCCTGCGGTCGAGCACCTCGACGCGGCCGGCCGTGCGCAGGGTGCGGGCGCCGTCGCGCGGGGCGATCGGCGTCGCGTCCGTACGGCCGAGGGCCCCGGCCCGCTCGAAGGCGCGGCGGACCTGGCGTACGACCTTGGCGTGGTCGACATTGCCCGCGGCGGCCACGACCAGGTGCGTCGGGTCATAGTGCTTCTTGTAGAAGCGGGCGATGCGATCGCGGGTCAGGGCGTTGACCGTGTCGACGGTGCCGAGGACGGGGCGGCCCAGCGGGGTGTCGCCGAGCATGGTCTCCGCGAAGAGGTCGTGCACGCAGTCGCCCGGATCGTCCTCGGTCATCGCGATCTCCTCGAGGATGACGCCGCGCTCGGCTTCGACGTCCTCGGGCTTGATCAGCGAGCCGGTGAGCATGTCGCAGACCACGTCGATGGCCAGCGGCAGATCGGTGTCGAGCACGCGCGCGTAATAGCACGTGTACTCCTTCGCCGTGAAGGCGTTCATCTCGCCGCCGACCGCGTCTATGGCGGCGGAGATGTCGAGCGCGCTGCGCCACTCGGTGCCCTTGAAGAGCAGGTGCTCCAGGTAGTGGGTGGCGCCGTTCAGGGAGGGCGTCTCGTCGCGGGAGCCGACGTGCGCCCAGATGCCGAAGGTGGCGGAGCGTACGGACGGCAGGGTCTCGGTGACGACGCGCAGGCCGCCCGGGAGGGTGGTCTTGCGGACCGTGCCGATGCCGTTCTCGCCCTGGAGAAGCGTTTGGGTACGGGCGACGGCCCGCCCCTCCGTGGAGGTGCGGGCCGTCGCCTGTGAGCTACGGGACGTCACTTGGCGGCGTCGTCCTTCTGCTCGGCGGCGTTCTCGTCGTCCTCGACCACGGGGATCAGGGAGAGCTTGCCGCGCTGGTCGATCTCGGCGATCTCGACCTGCACCTTGGCGCCGACCGCGAGCACGTCCTCGACGTTCTCCACGCGCTTGCCGCCGGCGAGCTTGCGGATCTGCGAGATGTGCAGCAGACCGTCCTTGCCGGGCATGAGGGAGACGAAGGCGCCGAAGGTGGTGGTCTTGACGACCGTACCCAGGTAGCGCTCGCCGACCTCCGGCATGGTCGGGTTGGCGATCGAGTTGATCGTGGAGCGGGCGGCCTCGGCGGCCGGGCCGTCGGCGGCGCCGATGTAGATGGTGCCGTCGTCCTCGATCGTGATGTCGGCGCCGGTGTCCTCCTGGATCTGGTTGATCATCTTGCCCTTGGGGCCGATGACCTCGCCGATCTTGTCCACGGGGATCTTGACGGTGATGATCCGCGGGGCGTTCGGGGACATCTCGTCGGGGACGTCGATGGCCTCGTTCATGACGTCCAGGATGTGCAGACGGGCGTCACGGGCCTGCTTCAGCGCGGCGGCCAGGACCGAGGCGGGGATGCCGTCGAGCTTGGTGTCGAGCTGGAGCGCGGTCACGAACTGCTTGGTGCCGGCGACCTTGAAGTCCATGTCGCCGAACGCGTCCTCCGCACCGAGGATGTCGGTGAGGGTGACGTAGTGCGTCTCGCCGTCGATCTCCTGCGAGATCAGGCCCATGGCGATGCCGGCGACGGCGGCCTTGAGCGGCACACCGGCGTTCAGCAGCGACATGGTGGAGGCGCAGACCGAGCCCATGGACGTCGAGCCGTTGGAGCCCAGCGCCTCGGAGACCTGGCGGATCGCGTACGGGAACTCCTCGCGCGTCGGCAGCACCGGCACCAGCGCGCGCTCGGCGAGCGCGCCGTGGCCGATCTCGCGGCGCTTCGGCGAACCGACGCGGCCGGTCTCACCGGTGGAGTACGGCGGGAAGTTGTAGTTGTGCATGTAGCGCTTGCGCGTGACCGGCGACAGCGTGTCGAGCTGCTGCTCCATGCGGAGCATGTTCAGCGTGGTGACGCCCAGGATCTGGGTCTCGCCGCGCTCGAAGAGCGCCGAGCCGTGCACCCGCGGAATGGCCTCGACCTCGGCGGCGAGCGTACGGATGTCCGTGACGCCGCGGCCGTCGATGCGCTTCTTCTCCTTGATGACGCGCTCGCGGACCACGGTCTTGGTCAGCGAACGGTACGCGGCGGAGATCTCCTTCTCGCGGCCCTCGAACTGCGGGAGCAGCTTCTCGGCGGCCAGCGCCTTGACGCGGTCCAGCTCGGCCTCGCGCTCCTGCTTGCCGGCGATGGTCAGCGCCTGCGCGAGCTCGCCGCGGACGGCGGCGGTCAGCGCCTCCAGGACGTCGTCCTGGTAGTCGAGGAAGACCGGGAACTCGCCGGTCGGCTTCGCGGCCTTGGCGGCGAGGTCGGACTGGGCCTTGCACAGCGCCTTGATGAAGGGCTTGGCGGCTTCCAGACCGGCGGCGACGACCTCCTCGGTCGGCGCCTCGGCGCCGTCCTTGACCAGCTGGATGGTCTTCTCGGTGGCCTCGGCCTCGACCATCATGATCGCGACGTCGCCGTCCTCCAGGACGCGACCGGCGACGACCATGTCGAAGACGGCGTCCTCCAGCTCGCTGTGGGTCGGGAACGCCACCCACTGGTTCTTGATCAGGGCGACGCGGGTGCCGCCGATCGGGCCGGAGAAGGGCAGGCCCGCGAGCTGCGTGGAGCAGGAGGCGGCGTTGATCGCGACCACGTCGTAGACGTGGTCGGGGTTGAGCGCCATGATCGTCTCGACGATCTGGATCTCGTTGCGCAGGCCCTTCTTGAAGGACGGGCGCAGCGGGCGGTCGATCAGGCGGCAGGTGAGGACCGCGTCCTCGGAGGGCCGGCCCTCGCGACGGAAGAAGGAGCCGGGGATCTTGCCGGCCGAGTACATGCGCTCTTCGACGTCCACCGTCAGGGGGAAGAAGTCGAGCTGGTCCTTGGGCTTCTTGGAAGCGGTGGTCGCCGACAGCACCATGGTGTCGTCGTCCAGGTACGCCACGGCGGAGCCGGCGGCCTGCTTGGCCAGGCGGCCCGTCTCGAAGCGGATGGTGCGGGTGCCGAAGGTGCCGTTGTCGATGACGGCTTCGGCGTAGTGGGTCTCGTTCTCCACCAGGGATATCTCCTCGTCTGCGTCCCGGCGCCCGTGTGGCGCGGGACGGTGGTGGAGGGCGTCCTCCGTGCGGGGCCGGTCTTCGATCGAAGCACCCGGGGTTCTGTGTTCCGGGGGCCACTACCGAGGACCGGCGGCGAGCGGGACGCTCCTCCTCATTCGCTATGCGATTTTCGTCATGCCGTTGTGGGACCAGCCTACAAAGCTTCCGCTTCCCACGAGATACGCGAAGGGAGCGGCCCCCAATCCGTGGGAACCGCTCCCTTCACGACGGCTTACTTGGCGCCGGCCGCACCGCGACGGATGCCGAGGCGCTCCACCAGCGCACGGAAGCGCGTGATGTCCTTCTTCGCCAGGTACTGCAGGAGCCGGCGGCGCTGGCCGACCAGCAGCAGCAGACCACGGCGGGAGTGGTGGTCGTGCTTGTGGGTCTTGAGGTGCTCGGTCAGGTCCGAGATGCGGCGGGAGAGCATCGCGACCTGGACCTCGGGGGAACCGGTGTCACCCTCCTTGGTGGCGAACTCGGCCATGATCTGCTTCTTCGTAGCGGCGTCGAGCGACACGCGGTACTCCTCAAATTCTGTAGTGGCCACCGAGTGCCCCTGGTCTCGATCGCAGGGGAGCTTCCATGACTCGGGAGGCGGGGTCCGCTGGGCGCTGCCCCCAGAGTGCTCCGGAGGCGCGTACACAAACGGCCGCCACCCACAGTACCAGCCGGGTCGCGCGGCCCCTCCCCCGCGGTCCGGCCGACCCCCGCGGTCCCGCAGACCCCCGCGGTCAGCTGCCGGCGAGCCCGCGGGCCGAGGCGTACACGTCGAGCACCGCGAGGCACAGCGGTACGAGCGCGAGCAGCAGGGCGGACTCCGCGATGTCGGACAGCCGGCCCCAGAAAGGGGAGAGCCCCTTCTTCGGGATGATCAGCGCGATGCCGATGATCAGGGCGGCGCCGGCGGTGACGGCCGCGGCGAGCCAGACCGTACGGACGTCGAGCGGGCCGTGGTCGTGCTCGGTGAGCAGCTTGAGCACGGCGTCGGCGGGCGGGTTCAGGGACAGCCCGAGTACGAGCAGGGCGAGGGCGGCGAGGCCCGCGCCGAGCACCGCGGCGACCTGGGCGGTGTAGCGGAAGAGCCGGGCGCGCAGCAGCATCGCGAGGCCCGCGGCGAGGGCCAGCAGCTGCCCCCAGAGATCGGCGGAGAAGCCGAGGACGGCCGCGGCGCCCACCACGACGGCGGAGCAGCCGCCGACGAGGCCGAGCAGCATCTCGTGGCCGCGGCGGGCCTGGGCCGCGATGCGGTCGGCGTCGACGGGCTCCGCGGTGGCGCCGCCCGGCGCGGCGTCGAGGTCGTCGGCGGCGGCGGAGCGGGGCGCGGCGTAGCCGATGGGCAGCCGGGCGACGCGGGCGGAGAGGCCGGGCAGGAAGGCGATGGCGCCGATGGCGACGACGGCGCAGACGGCGGCGGTGCCGGTGACGTCGGCCTCGGTGAGGATCGCGCAGAAGGTGGCGAGGGTGCCGACGGTCGCGGCGAAGACGGTGGCGACGAAGGGCGCGTCCCCGGTGGGCATGGCGGCGACGAGGGCGACGGACGCCACGAGGACGGTGACGCAGCCGAGCAGGAACTGGAGGCGGCCGATGCCCTCGCCGGCGGCGGGGGCGAGGATGCCGGATCCCGCGATCATAAGGTGCGGCAGGGCGGCGAGGCCGAGGGCGATGGCCGAGGGCCGGTCGGCGTAGATCCGCGCCCGTACGCCCGCGAGGGCGACCAGCAGCACGCCGACGGCCGCGGCGATGACGCCGGGCAGGCCGTGCATGTCGTGCCGGACGGGGTCGGCGAACCAGAGCACGAAGCCCATCAGGACGAGCAGCAGGGCGCCGCCGAACAGGCCGCAGACGCGCAGCAGTTGGTTGTTCCACAGGGTGCGGTCGCGGGTGACGGCGGAGGCCACGGCGTCGGACACGTCGTCGTAGACGGCGGGCGGCAGGGATTCGGCGAAGGGGCGCAGCGAGAGGAGCTCGCCGTCGAGGATCTGCTGGGCGACCAGGGAGCGGGAGCTGTCGAGGACGGCGCCGTCGCGGCGTACGAGGTGGTAGCCGGTGGGTTCGCCGGCGGCCTGGGTCTGGCCGGTGAGCCGGAGGATCTCCGGGTAGACGTCGGCGACCGCGATGTCCTCCGGGAGTGCGACATCGATCCGACTGTCGGGGGCGACGACGGTCACCCTGCAGAAGCCGGTCGTAGCGGACGTACTCACGTTAAAGGCCCCCTGAATCGCTCTGCTCGGTGCGCTCGTGCATACGGCGTGCTTCGCTCGTGCGTACGCGCGGCGGCCACCCTACCGGGGCCGGTGTCGGCCCCCATCGATAGGATCGCCGTCTCGCGGAGGGAGGCCGTCGCCACGGGGGCGCCGGACTGGAACTGTCCTTCCGCGTGATGGGGGTTGAAGGACCGTTGAGCCAGGTCGTCGTCAAGCGCCAGCCGCGGGCCCTGCCGCCCGAGGTGCCGAGCGAGGAGCTCCGTCTCGAATCGCCGCCGGAGCTGCCGCGCGGCCAGCAGGACGGCGTGCTGATGCAGCTGCTGCCCACGCTGGGCATGGCCTCGTCGATGGTCTATTTCTTCATGCCGGGCGCCGCGCCGATGATGAAGATCATGGGCGTCATGATGATGTTCTCGACGCTCGGCATGACCATCGCGATGTTCATGCGGCACCGTCAGGGCTCACAGGGGCAGATGGCGGACATGCGCCGCGACTACCTCAAATACCTCGCGCAGACGCGGCGGACGGTGCGCAAGACGGCGCGGGCGCAGCGTGACGCGCAGTTCTATCTGCACCCCTCCCCTGAGCAGCTGTGGGCGGTGGTCGCCGAGGGCAGCCGCGTGTGGGAGCGGCGGATGAGCGACAACGACTTCGGGCAGGCCCGGCTCGGGCTCGGCTCGCAGCAGCTCGCGACGCCGCTGGTGGCGCCGGAGACCGCGCCGGTCGACGAGCTGGAGCCGCTGACCGCGGGGGCGATGCAGCACTTCCTGGCGGTCCACGGGTCGCTGGACGGGATGCCGATGGCGGTGTCGCTGCGCGCCTTCTACCACGTGACGCTGTCGGGCGAGCCGGAGACGGTGCATGGGGCGGCGCGTTCGCTGGTGGCCCAGCTCGCCACGCTGCACTCGCCGGACGACCTGGTGATCGCGGTGGTCGCGGCGCGCGGCGCGGCCTCGTACTGGGAGTGGACGAAGTGGCTGCCGCATGTGCAGCTGCCCGGCGCGGTGGACGGAGCGGGCGCGCGGCGGCTGATCAGCGACGACCTGAGCGAGCTGGAGGACCTGCTGAAGCCGCGGCTGGAGGGGCGTACGCGCTTCAGCCGGGACGGGCAGCCGCTGCTCGACCAGCCGCAGGTGCTGCTGATACTGGACGGCGCGATGGTGCCGCCGGACTCGGCGTTCGCGGCGCAGGAGGGGCTCCAGGGCGTCACGATCGTCGAGGTCGTGCCGGGCGAGCTGGACGAGCTGCGGGGCGGGCTGTCGGTGGTCGTACGGCCCGGCCGGCTGCAGCTGCTGTCGCAGGTCGCGGTGTACGAGGGCGTGCCGGACACGCTGTCGATGGAGGCGGCGGACGCGCTCGCCCGGCAGCTCGCGCCGCTGCGCATGGGGGGCGGGGGCGACGATGACGAGCCGCTGCTGGCCAATCTCGACTTCACGGAGCTGCTCGGGCTCGGCGACGCCGGGTCGGTCGATGTGTCGCGCACCTGGCGGCCGCGGACGCTCGCGGAGCGGCTGCGGGTGCCGATCGGCGTCGGCGAGGACGGCACGCCGGTCATGCTGGACCTCAAGGAGGCGGCGCAGGAGGGCATGGGGCCGCACGGGCTGTGCGTCGGCGCGACGGGTTCCGGCAAGTCGGAGCTGCTGCGGACGCTGGTGCTGGGCCTGGCCGTGACGCACACGTCGGAGTCGCTGAACTTCGTGCTCGCGGACTTCAAGGGCGGCGCGACCTTCACGGGCATGTCGCAGCTGCCGCACGTCGCGGCGGTCATCACCAACCTGGCGGACGACCTGACGCTGGTCGACCGGATGCGCGACTCCATCACGGGTGAGCTGCAGCGCCGCCAGGAGCTGCTGCGCGCGGCGGGCAACTACGCCAACATGCACGACTACGAGAAGGCGCGGGCCGCGGGCGCCCCCCTGGAGCCGCTGGCTTCACTCGTCCTGGTGATCGACGAGTTCAGCGAGCTGTTGACGGCGAAGCCCGACTTCATCGAGATGTTCATCCAGATCGGCCGCATCGGCCGCTCGCTCGGCGTCCACCTGCTGCTCGCCTCGCAGCGGCTGGAGGAGGGCCGGCTCCGCGGGCTGGAGACGTACCTCTCGTACCGGATCGGTCTGCGGACCTTCTCCGCGGCGGAGTCCCGTACGGCGCTGGGCGTCCCGGACGCGTACCACCTCCCCTCGGTGCCGGGCTCCGGCTATCTGAAGTTCGGTACGGACGAGATGACGCGCTTCAAGGCCGCGTACGTCTCCGGTACGTACCGCACGGGCACCGCCGACCTCGGCGGCGCGCCGCTGCCGATCGAGCGGCGGCCCGTGCTGTTCACGGCGGCCCCGGTGCCGGTGACCTACACCGCACCGGACCCGGTCGCGCCGCCGGACCCGGCGCCCAGCGGCGATGACGCGCTCGCCGACACGGTCCTCGATGTGATCGTCCGCCGGCTGGAGGGCCAGGGCGCGCCCGCGCACCAGGTCTGGCTGCCGCCGCTGGAGGAGGCGCCGTCGCTGGACCAGCTGCTGCCGGGGCTGGCCCCGGTGGAGGGGCGCGGCCTGACGTCCGCGGACTATCCGCGCCTCGGCGGGCTGGTCGTACCGCTCGGCCTGATCGACAAGCCCTTCGAGCAGCGCCGTGACGTCCTCTACCGCGACTTCTCGGGCGCGGCCGGCCACATGCTGGTCGTCGGCGGCCCGCAGTCCGGCAAGTCGACGCTCATGCGCACGCTCATCTCGTCCTTCGCGCTCACGCACACCCCGGCCGAAGTGCAGTTCTACGGGCTCGACTTCGGCGGCGGCGGCATGAGCGCCGTCGCCGACCTGCCGCACGTCGGCGGCATCGCCTCGCGCCTCGACCCGGAGAAGGTGCGGCGCACGGTCGCGGAGGTGGCGGGCGTGCTCAGCCGGCGCGAGGAGTACTTCCGCTCCCAGAACATCGACTCCATCGCCACGTACCGGCGGCAGCGCGCGGCCGGACACCACGCCGACCAGGGGTGGGGCGACGTCTTCCTCATCGTCGACGGCTGGGGCAACTTCAAGCAGGAGTACGAGATGCTGGAGGCGATCGTCACCGACATCGCCGGCCGGGGTCTCGGCTACGGCGTGCACGTCGTGGTGACCGCCTCCCGCAACATGGAGGTCCGCGCCTCCCTCAAGGACCAGCTCCTGAACCGGCTCGAACTGCGGCTCGGCGACACCATGGACTCCGAGTTCGACCGCAAGGTCGCGGCGAACGTCCCCGCGGGCGTGCCCGGCCGCGGCCAACTCCCCGAAAAGCTGCACTTCATGGGCGCGCAGCCGCGCATCGACGCCGGCAGCGACGCGGACGCCATGACGGACGCGACCACGGAGATGATCCGCGCGGTCGACGCCGCCTGGTCCGGCCCGCACGCCCCCGGCGTCCGGCTGCTGCCCCGCAGGCTCCGCGCGGACGAACTCCCGAAGGGGTTCGAATACCCGCAGCACGGCGTCGCCATCGGCATCGACGAGACCAACCTCGAACCGGTCTTCGTGGACTTCGAGACCGACCCGTTCTTCCTCGTCTTCGGCGAGAGCGAGTCCGGCAAGACCGCGATGCTGCGCCTCCTCGCCAAGCAGATCACCGAGCGGTACGGCCCCGACGAGGCGAAGATCGTGGTCGGCGACTACCGCCGCTCGCTCCTCGACGTCATCCCGGAGTCGCACCTGCTGGAGTACGCGCCGATCGCCTCGGCGCTCACCGTCCACGCGGGCGCGATGAACGGCCTGATGGAGCGCCGCGCGCCGAAGCCCGACATCACCCCGCAGCAGCTGCGCGACCGGAGCTGGTGGACGGGCCCGCAGTTCTTCGTCATCGTCGACGACTACGAACTCGTCTCCACCAGCAGCGGCAACCCCCTGGCGGTCCTCACGGAGAACCTCCCCTTCGCCCGCGACGTCGGCATCCGCTTCATCATCGCCCGCAGCACGGCCGGCGCCTCCCGCTCGATGTACGAGTCCTTCATGCAGCGCATCAAGGAGCTCGGCGCGCAGGGCATCGTCCTATCGGGCGACCCCGGCGAGGGCGACCTCCTCGGCGGCGTCCGCCCCCGCCCGATGCCTCCGGGCCGCGGCTTCTTCGTATCGCGCAAGCGGGGGGTTCCGCTGGTGCAGGTGGGGTGGCTGCCGGAGCAGTAGGCGGCGGGGCTCGCCACCAGACATCGGGGGTGCGACGCAGCGTGTCCCCTTGATAGCTTCGCGTACGCGCCTGCCGCAGGCGGTCCCCCTGCGGCATCGGCACTATCCGCTCGACCATCTGACCTGGGGAAGCATGACGTTCGAGGACGAATGGGCCCGGCTCCGCACCGACGCGAGCGCACGACAGGAGGCGGCCCGTAGCCAAACCCGGATCAACCATCTCGCGGCGGGGCCGGGCGGCGACCAGCCCGACTTCTCATCGTCCGCCGTCAAGAAGAAGGCGGCCGTCTCGGCTCTGCAGAACCATGTCGAACCCGATACCCGGGCGGCGGGCGGATGCGTCGACGCGTCCGCGGACGCCGCCACGAAGGGCTTCAAGGGGTGGGAGACCGCGGCGGGCATCACTGACGCCCTTGAGGGATGGGGCGCTGCCGTGACGGCGCTTCAGAACCGGCTCGCAGGGGAGAAGGCAGCGCTGGGCAGCGCCGGCAACCTGTTCCGGAACACCGACCACGACACCGCCCGGCTCCTCGCGCCGCCTGCGCTTCCGGGCCCGTACACACCGAACGGCCCTGCCGGTGTTCCATATCCGTCACGCGTGTCGGACTACTGAACGCGGCGACGGATCCGCGACGAAACCGGGGAGATCCGGTGCGAGACGGAGAAGAACAGTGCTCACCTACCACGATGTGATGACCACGGATCTGTCGCTGCTCACCACGGCAGCCGATCAGTGGGAGACGGCCGCCAAGAAGTTCGAGGCCGTACGGAAGATCTACGACGGCCAGGTCAAGAGCGTGGGAACCGACGGCTCCTGGAACGGCTTATCCGCGGTATCCGCTGGTTCAGCCATGGCGGAGACCTCCGCCCAATTCGCGGCGGCTCCCAAGGAGGCACGCGCGATCGCCTCCCTCCTGCGCGACGCGCACGCCCAGTTCGTCGATTTACGGGGCAAGGTGAAGTCCGCCGTCGCCGACGCCAAGAAGCACGGTTTCGAGGTGAACGAGCACGGAGTCGCGCGCTACGCGAAAGACGATGAGGCCGCGCGCCACGACCCCGACCTGCCCCGCATCGAGGCGTCCTGGACCCGGAGGGTGGACGACGCGGTACGTGCCGTCGACGACGCCGACCAGGGTGTGAAACTCGCTCTGCGCAAGGCGGTCGAGAACCCTGACACCCGCTTCGGCGCACCCGCGGGATTCAACGCCGGGGCCGTCGGCGACATCGAGAAGGTGGAAGCCCAAGAGGCTGCCGAACTGGCGACCAAGCTCAACTCCACGGGCTACTTGGACGCCAAGGAACTGGCGGAGATGCAGCGTCTGTTCCGCGACAACGAACACGACAAGGCGTTCAGCCAGACCTTCCTGGCCGGCCTCGGTCCGCAGGGCGCCGTCAAGTTCACCAACAAGCTCGACGACCTCGTAGGCAGCGACAAGAAACACCAGCAGGACTACCTGAAGGTACGCGACGGCCTGGCCACCTCCCTGGCGACCGCCACCCGCGTCCCCACCTTCAAGGGAACGAACGGAAAGGCCCTGCGGTTCGGTTCCAAGGAATACTCGCGGGCCTACACGGAATGGCTCGGCAGCTCCGGCGGGAGCTTCTACAAGAACTGGCGCGAGGGGCTCAAGAAGGCGGGCGTGGCCCAGTACGACCGGGACTCGGTCACCCACAAGGCCAATTCTCTCGGCCGCTACCACGGTCAACAAGTCCGTGGATACCAGAGCCTCATCACCCTCATGAAGCACGGTGACGGCTACTCCACCCAGTTCCTGTCCGACCTCGGCGACGACATCCGCGCGGCGGAGGACAAGAAGCAGGGCGGCGACCCTGACATCTGGGACCTCTACGGAAAGTTCGGCGACAAGGCCGACCGCGGGTTCGTCCAGGACCCCATGGACGGCCTGCTCGGCATCATGAGCCACGACCCGGCGGCCTCGGCGGCCTACCTGGACCCCAACTCCGACCCGAACCCCGCGGATGGCAAGTCCGAGAGGAACGACCGGCTGCACTACCTGGTCAAGGACCGTGACTGGAACATCACGAAGGCGACGAGCTGGCAGGGCAACATCGAGCACACCATCGCCGACGTGGCGCCGGAGGGCGGCCATAAGGGCTTCACAGCAGCCTTGCAGGCAGCGGCGACGGGGCGACTGCCGGAAAGCGCCGCGGGCGCGCATCCGTACAGTCACTCAGCTGCCAACGCCGCGGTAATGCACGAGACCGTCAAAATCTTCGGCGACGACCCTGCACTGATCAAGAAGGACGGAGCATTCGCCGACATCCGCGGGAACCTCGGCAAGATGACAGCCGACTACATGGGCGACGTCCAACGAGCCATGTACTCCAGCGACCACCTCCCAATCCACGGCTCCAGCGCCCACCTGGGCTCCTCATCGGTAAAGCTGGAACCATTCCTGGATGCCGTCGGCCGGGACCCACATGCCTATGGAGCCATCACGGCTGCCCAACAGACGTACACGGGCAACCTGGTAAACGACGTCATCAACGGCCACAGCACGTCGCAGGTTTCCTTGGAACAGCGGGTGCAGAACGCGGTGGCGCCTGGGGGCGTGATTGCGGGGATCATGAGCGAGGGGCGGGCGGAGGGCATTCACGAGGAGCATATTGTCGGGGATGCGGAATTCAATGAGAGGGCGGGGCTTGCCAGCAAGTGGGTGAATCGGTTCGTAGGGTATGGGCTGGGCGCCGGCCTGGAAAAGCTACCGGGAGCCGCGCCATTCGCTGCGCCTATCGGTTGGATCCAGGAGGACATCAATGAGTCCATCATGGCTTCTATCAAGCAGGACACGACCGATGCCGCCCGGGATCAGGCTGGCTACAATTTCGCAAACGGTCGCGCGGCCATCATCGATTCCTCCAGATACGCAGTGCAGCATGCAGCAGAGCATGCGCATATGGACACGGAAACGATTGAGGACTTGAAGAGAGCTGCCGCTACTCAAGCTGGAAACAGCCACGGCGAAGGGTCGAACTGGCAGCAGGCCAGAAACGGAACTCACTCATGACCTCTACACCCGCGGACTGCGCGCAGCCGCATCGCCGACACAGAAAAATCGGGCGACACACCGGGGTGGCCGCCGCCACTGCTGTAGCTCTCCTAGCTCCCCTAACTGCATGCTCGGATCCACAGCGTGAATACGCCGTGCCATCTAAACTCTGCGGAATTCGACTGGACAAGTCTCTTTACGCCCCCATCTTCCCCGCCGGAAAGCAAGAAAAACAAGAAGATCCAATCAAGGGGGAAGCGGATCACGAACAGTGCAATGTGTACATCGACGGGTTCGTCAAAATCACGGTGAGTGGACTGTGGACCGACCGCACAATCACCCCTCAACCGACGCTGGCCACCCTCGTCGCGGAGCACGGCCCTTATAAGGCAGAAAGAGTGCCGGGAAAATACCCCGCAGCTACCTGGCCCAGCGGTGCACTCACCCTGGTCGAGTGCCCCAACCCCAAATATCGAGCCAATCTCTACTCTCTCACCATCGCCACGCAGACGATCAAAGACCACGACAAATCCCATGACGTACTGGGCAAACTCATTCAGGCATACACGGAAAAGGTCCTAGAGATGCTTCCTTGCGGTAAGTCCTGAACAGCAGCTCGACGAGCCCTAGACTCGTCGCTGTCGCCATCCGGCGCGAGCCGCGTCGCCCGTAGAAGGAGTGCCTGACCGATGTCTGATGAACGTGAGAAGGACGAGTTGTACGCACTCGACATCTCCGATGCCGAGTGGCTCAGCGCACCGGGTGGTGCGGCCGAGGAGCGGGTGGAGATCGCCTATCTGCCGGGTGGGGCGGTGGCCATGCGGTCGTCGGCGGATCCGGACACGGTGCTGCGGTACACGGAAGGCGAGTGGCGGGCGTTCGTACTCGGGGCGCGGGATGGTGAGTTCGACCTGAAGTGAGGTACGGCGATGGGGCGGGTGCCTCCCGCGCGCACCCGCCCCATCTTGTACCGCTGCCTGTGAACTTATGGCTCCGACTTAGATGTCGAAGTACGTGGCAGCCTTCTTGTCGGTGGTCTTGTAGTCACCACTCGCCTGCTCGACCATGCCGGCGATCTTCATGAGCGTGTTGTACAGGCCGTCCGCCTGCTTGTCCCAGTTCGTGTGGACCTGGGCCCAGGCCGAGTGGGCTTCGCCCTCCCATGCCTCGGCCACCTGCCCGACCTCTCCCTGGAGAACCTCGATGTCTCCCCGGAGGCGCTTGGCGGAATTCCTGATGCTCTCTGCGGCGTTGGCGAGGGAACCGTACTGTACGGCGATTTCGCCCAGGCTGTTCGCGGTCATGGAGCCTCCTTCTCTTTTTCAGGCTTTACGTTGAGTTGCGCGGTGGATCGTGGTGGCGCGCGGGATCAGAAAGCGTCCAGCTTGGAGTACTGCTCCATGCCCTTACCGGTGTCCCCGTACGAACCGGCGGCGACCATGCCGTTGCCCGCCGCGCTGCCGTTGAGGTCGATGCCTCGCATCGCGTCGACCACGCCCTGGTCGTTCTTGCCGTGGCTCGTACGCGTGGCCTCGACGGCGTCCTTGACCTGGCGCATGATCTTGGTCAGGTTGCGCTGGTACGTGTTGATGTCGGTCTGCGCCTTGCGGTACTGACCTCCACCGTCACCGCGCCAGTGGGCCGCGAGCATCTCGATCACGGACTCCAGGTCGCTCACCTGGCCGTTCATGCTGGAGATCACGCTGTCGATGTGACCTTCAAGCTTCCGGATCCGCTCATCGCCGACCTTCAGGCTCATAGCTCTTTCCTTCCTCTCTTCGTGATCGTTCTTGCGTTTGATGGTTTCTCTTCAGGAGTTCCGAAGACGGAGGGGCAATACCCGCCCGGTCTTCGGCGGCGCCGTCAGGGCGATGCCCGACTCGGCACAGCGGCCCGCGGCTTACGCGCTGCCCCGACGTCGCTTCAGGACGAGGGTGACAGCCAGGCCGGCGAGCACGACTACGCCTGCGCCGATGGCGAGCCACACGGTTGTGTGGCCTCCTTTGGACGCCACAGTCTTGGCGTCAGCGCCCTCGGCCGAGGGCGCCGGTGCCTTGTCCCCGTTTTTGCTTTCGGTGGCGGCAGCCGAGGGGGAAGCGGAGGTGGAGGTCTTGGCGTTGGTGAGGGGGTTGATGTCGGGCGGGCCGGGATTTCCCTCGCCATCGACGAGCACCTTGCGGGGGCGGATGCTGCCGTATCCCAGGTATGTGCTGGGCATTTTGGCTTTCGCGGGCTTGCCCGCAGTTTCCATCATCACCCGCAGTACCTGGTTGTTGGTCCACTCGGGATGCTTTGCCCTGATCAAGGCTGCTGCGCCGGAGGTGATCGCTGTAGCCTGGCTCGTGCCACCAGCCGTGCAGATCCCCTCGCTCTTCGTGCAGTGTTCCGACAGTTCATCTCCGAAAGCGACGAGCGCTACCTGGTTGCCATGGGCCGACCACTTCGTCACCGAACCATGGCGGTCCATGGCGCCGACGCCCACCACTCCCGGCAGCGCGGCTGGATATTCGGGGACATTACCCTTGTCTCCATTGTTGCCTACGCCAGCGAAGATCAAGCTGCCTTTCATGAGCGCATACGTCACGGCTGCCTGGGTCTTGGCGTAGTACGCAGGAACGCCTTTCCCCGCCAGTGAGACGTTGATGACGCGAGCACCGTGGTCGGCCGCGTAGCGCACGGCGTCCGACAGCATTTTGTCAATGACTCCGGAGTTCGCGTACATCTTTACCTTCAGCGGGAGAATCTTGGCTTCGGGCGCGAGACCTTGAATACCGCCTTCGGCCCCCGTGCCGGCGATGAGGGCGGCCATATTGGATCCGTGCCCATCTTCATCCTTGTGCGCACCCGTGGGATTCTTGTTGAAATCGACCCCCGCCAGCACCTGCCCCCGTAGCTCGGGGAGTTCGGTATTGACCCCCGAATCGATGACGGCGACCGTCACTCCCTTGCCCTTGCTCGTCTTCCACATGTTCTCCGCCTGCATGTCTTGCAAGTACCACTGCTGGGAGCGGATGTCCGCGGCAACAGCAGCGGGGGCGGTACCCCCGGCGGAGACGAGTGCGGCACCGCACAACGCCATGATCGGCAAGGCGCGTTGACGTAGTTTCCGGATCTGGATGGGCATGCGTCGGCGCTCTCCTCGGCGTGGTACGGCTGGCAGATGAGTCAGTCGATGACCGGCGGAACGGTATCGCGCCGCCCGCTCGTCCACGTCTCTTCGTCCTCTGTCAAATAGTCGGGCCTGTTCCCACCGCGTCGGCCGGGCTTGCCCGGGGCCTGAGCCCGGGAGTGGGGCATCGCGCCCGTGGCCTGAGCGCCGCGTACGAGCCCCGAACCGCCCTGAGTAAATTCGGAACGTACCTCGCGCGAGGTACGCGGAACGCCTGCTGAACCGCCCACTTCCGGCGTCGGTCGACGTCCGGGGATATGGGCCGGCGCTCCCGGCTGGCCTGCACCGGTGCCGTAACCCCCTGCGCCCATGGGCGCTCGCCCCAGAGGCGCTCGACTCGTGGGGGTCCGCTCCTCACCGACGACCAAGCCGCGCGGAAGGCGCGGACCGGTGGACTGCACAGGCCGTTCCGCAGGTGTGCCGCCGAAGACTCCGTCGCTCTTCCCGATACGCGGGACGCTCGTCGACCGGGGCGTGTTCACGTTGCTTTCCGGCAGACCGGTCCGGCCCGGCGTGAACTTCGCGTTGCCCCGAGGAGTGGTCGGCATACTCGGAGGCAACGGTCCCGGCACCAGGGGCCCCGTGGTGTTCGTGGGCCCCGTGTGGTCAGGAACGATGTGCTTGGCAGTATCGGGAGACGGCACCGTGACCGTGGAGTCGATTGCCGTGCCACTTGTCTCGACTCGGTGTCGACCGGACTCGGTGAGGTGGTGAACTCCGCCCGCTCCGTCGTGGTGCGACGTTGACGTCGGGTCCGTCCCACCATCCACAGCAGGCACGTGGTGCAGAGAAGCGGCATAAGAGGAACCTCCCCCGCCGCCTGGGACGGCCGCGACGGGCTGTGACCCTCCTTGCGGACGCTCAAACTCGCCGACGCCGAACATGTCGGAGGGCGGAGGCGGGAAGTTGGGCTCCGCGAGCCCGTTCAGCTGCTCCTGTGCGACAGTCACATAGGAGTCCGTCTTCACCATCGCTTGGATGGCGTCTTGGCGCTTCTTGTCCGAAGAGGCCCTCCGCTCCGCGTCCCTCTCCGGGTCCGCGTAGCACGGATCCACCGGCGGCATTTGACTCTGGCCGAGGCTCAAGCCCTTCCCGGCATGGCCGATCCCCTCGCCGACACCCTTGGTGTACTCGGCCAGCACGAGGGTCTGCTTCGCCATTTCGGCGCCCCAGGTGCGGAAGGCATCGCCGCCCTCGCCCTCCCACTTCACCCGCTCGACATGCGCCCGGAACTCCTCGCCAATGGCGTTGATGTCGGTGTACGCCTTGTGCAGCGCGGTCTCGGCGTCACTGAATCGGCTCGGCTGAGCATTAGCGATCATGCTGTAGAGCGCTTCGTGGCTCTCGCCGTCGAACTTCCCCATCTTCGCCCCCCGTCAGGCCTTCTGGTCCCCGAGATCCTTCTCACCAGTGCGCTTCTGCCCGCGCTCGTCAGTCGCTTTCGGCGGCTGGTAATGCTCGCTCGCCTGCGCCTGGATCTCCCTCAGTCGCGCCGCCTGCTCCGCATCAATGCCCGCGTAGCCCTTCTCGGCCACCAGCGCGGTCAAGCCCATCGCTTCGATCTGACTGCCGAAAATCTTGGATAGCGTCGAGAGACGCGCGTGCATCGCGGCATACGTGGTGGACAATTTCTTGGCGGAGTCGAAGTCTCCGTATGCGCTCGCAGGGATCGTCAGGTGATCGATGCTCTTCTGCGAGGCGGGCGACTTCTCAAGATCGGCAAGGACCTTGTCGACACGGCTCTTGAACTTGGCCAGTGTCTCCGCTTCCTTGACCAGGTTCTTGCCGAACGGAGTCTGCACCGACGCGCTCAGCGCTCTCAGCTCCACCTTGTTCCTCCCCCTGTTACCGGCGACGCCGCTGGAACACTCTATCCACTCGTCGCTCGGGTCCCAACTTCAAAATGGTCAAAGCATGTTGTCAGATCTGTAACAGGTTCCTGCTGACGCCCTCCCCGGGCGTACCGCTTGACCTGCGGCTCTGCCGTCAACGGGGGCTGGGCGGCCGGGAATACGCGGGGTGTGGGGCGTCAGGTCGGGGCCTCGCCGGAAGCGATCGCGAGGATGACGTCGTCGTCCTCGGAGTCGAGCATGCCGTCGGCCACGAGCAGGAAGCGTCCGCTCCGCAAGTAGGGGGTGGCTGTTCGGACCGATTCCATGGCGTACTCGCGTTTGCGGATGCTCATCGCGAGATCCTGCTTGTGGGCTGTTCTGCCGGAATCGACTGTCACGTAGGAGAGATGTCCCGGACGTTCCGCGGTGGCCTGGACGTAGGTGACGAGTTCACCATCGCGTACGGCAATGGGTTTGGCTTCCCGGTTGGCGTCATCCTTGTGGACCCAGCGTTCCTTGCCTGTATTCAGCGAATAGGCCGCCGTCATCCCCTTGCCCGCGACATAGAAGGCGTCGCCGGAGACGAGGCCCCCGACACAGCCGTCCGCCCCTTGGAGGCATGATCCCAGGGCCCAGTCGTTGCCATAGGGAATTCGTCTGGCCGCGTGGCCATGGCCCTGGTCGAGGACCGTGAGTTCGCTGCTCGCGTCCGTGTCCTTGTCTGTCTGGAGCACGGTCGGGGTCGTGGAGAGGATTCCCCGCACCCAGACGCCCTTGGGCGCGGTCCATGTCCACTTCGGCCGTTTCGGGTCAGCGGGGTTCAGCGAGCGGACCTGGCCCCGGCCGCCGCATGAGGTCGCCGAGAGGAGTTCCTTTCCGCCGGCGGCCGCGATGACGCCGCACGCCTTTCGCTTCGCCGACGTCATCCTCTTGCCGTCGCTGAGCCGGAAGGTCTGCTCGCCCGTGGCCCAGGTGAGGAGCGCGTATCCGCCGCTGACGGCGACGCGGAGCTGCGCCAGCGCCTCCCATTTCGCCGGCTTGAGTTCGGGGCCGGCCCGTTCTCCGTCGCCCATCAGGTCTTTCGTCCAGGCGCGGTCGCCGGTGCGGAGGTCGAATGCCGTGGGCCGAGTGCAGGCGCCGTCGAACTGGGTGACGATGACGGCGGTGTTCTTGTCCGCGTTGCCGGAGACGGCGCACAGCGTGTCCGCCAGGATGAACGACCACTTCTTCTCGCCGGTCGCCAGGTTGTAGGCAGTTACGGTATTCGGCTCGGCCTTGACGACGGTGTCGTCGGTGAACCAGGTGCCCAACGCCATGTTCGAGCCCTTGACCGGCGTCGTACGGGCGGCGGCGGACCAGCTGAGTTCGCCGGCGGCGGGGCCCTTCGCCGCCTTATCGGGGGCGTCGCCGTCCTTTTCTCCGCTGGTCGTGAAGAAATACGCGGCGCCGCCCGCCGCGAGCAGGACGACGAAAACCAGGGCGAGGACGAGCGGCTTACGCCGTGCTCGCCTCACCGGCCCGTACCCGGACGGGAAAGCAGGAGGTGCGGGCCGGCCCTGCGGCGCCGGCGGAGCTCCGTAGTGTGGTGGTTCCGACACTGTCGCTTTCCCGTCCGTTCTCGCTCGTACCGTTGGACCTCGTCATACACGCCCTCATCGGAAAGCCAGCACGTAAGGTTCGCCGCTTCCGGTGGTTTCTCCGGTGACGATCAGCTTGCCGTCCCGGAAGTAGACCGAACCGAGGCCGGCGAGCCGGTGTTCCTTGTCGGCGCTTTCGGCCGGGAGCCGCATGTACGGTTCCGCGCGGCCCTGTTTCAGGTCGAGTGAGGCGACCTTGCCGCCTTCGTCCTGGAGCGCGTCCTGATAGACCAGAAGTCGGCCTTCGTGAAGGGCCACGGGACGGTTCACGCGGCCGCCGCCGACGTCGGTGCTCCACAGCTTCTTCCCCGACCGCAGGTCGAAGGCCGCGATCTCATTGCGGCGCGCACCGCCCGGACCGCTCGTGGGCTTCGTCGGGATGTACAGGATTCCGTCCGCGACGACGATCCGGCGGCAGCTGTTCAGCCGCACCGATTCGCAGTCCGGGTCGTAGGGGCCCGCGGTGAGCGAAATCTTGGACCCCATGCGGCCCTTGTCGTTCAGGACCACGATGTCGCCGAAGCCCTCTCGCGCGGACAGCGCGAGCACGACGGCGGCGGGCTCGGTCGAGATGACGTTCTTGATCTCGGTTCCCTCGGGGGCCTTCCAGATCCACCGCTCCTTTCCCGACGCGCGGTCGACCCGCACCAGGAAATTCGCCGTCGACTTGCACTCGACATGCGTGAGCATCGTCCGGTCGATCACCGAGCCCCGATCCGCGCAGCCCTCCGCGAGGAGGTTCGTCCGGTGCACCTCGTGCCCGTCCTGCGCCGCGTAACTGGCCCAAGCCCCCACGCTCGCCATGTTGATGACGCCGTCGCTCAGGGAAATCGAGGACGAATCCCACGTCCCGTCCTCGGGCAATGGATGCGCCCAGCGCTTCGTGCCTTCTTTGAGGTTCACGGCCATGATCTGGTCGCATTCGAGGCGCCCGGCCGCGCCGTACAGAACGACCGCCGTGTCGCCGTCGAAATCTCTCGACGTGCCGCACACGTCTCCCGGTACCGGAAGGCTCCAACGCTTGCCGCCGCCGTCCATGTCATAGGCGACGACGTTGTTCTTGTCCGCCTGGATCAGATTGCCGTGGGCGAACCACGCCGCCGCCGTGTCGGCGCGGCTGAGGGGCGCCTTCGGTGCGGGAACGACCCAGTCGAGCCGGGAGTCGACGCGGTGCGGCCGACTCGTTTTACGGGCGACCGGCCCGTCGTCGTTCCCGCCCCACAGCAGCCGCCCGCCCGTCACCGCTCCGGCGACGAGCAGCAGAGCGAGCGCGATCGCCATGCCCGTACGGCGCTTCCGGCGCAGGCCGCCCGCGGAGCCGTCGGCCAGGGCCGAGGCCGTGAAGGGGGAGAGCTGCGGTCTGCCGAAGCCCGGCGCGGTCGGGCGGTCGGCCAGGGGCCGCTCGGACGCGAGCGAAGGCGAAGGCGGAGAGGAGGGCGGCGGTGCGGGCGATGGCGCGGGCTGAGGCTGGGTGGCTGACTGAGGGGCGAGGCGCGTGTCCCAGATCTGGGGCGGACGGTGCGGACTGTCCTGAGGCGGACGGTGCGAGCCGTCCTGAGGCGGACGGTGCGAGCCGTCCTGAGGCGGGTGGTGCGAGCCGTCCCGAGGCGGCTCGGGTGGTGGCTGTGTCATGAGTCAGCGATCTCCTGCGTCCCCTCCCGATCCCGGCTCAAGCCCCGCGGCGGCGTTTGCGGTCGCGGGTGATGATGGCGGCGCCGGTGATGACGGCGACGATGACGGCGGTGCCGCCCAGGGCGTAGGTGGCCAGGCGTTCCTCGCGTTGTTGGGGGGTCTCGCCCACGGCGAGGGCGGCGGGTTGGGGGGCCTCGACGTTGTGGGCGGGGCCCTGGTTGAGGGTGACGTGGTCGATGGGGTGGGAGTCCTCGTTGAGGGCGCGGACGGGGTCCACCACGCCCCAGCCGATGTAGCGGTCGTGGGCGTTGACGGCGCGTTCGGCGGTCTGCTCGATCTGGGCGACGACCTGCCGGGGCGTCCAGTCGTGGTGCTTGGCGCGGATGAGGGCGGCGACCCCGGCCACGTACGGGGCGGAGAAGCTGGTGCCGTTGTCGACGCACTGGCCGCCCTTGGGGACGGTGGAGACCATTTCGACGCCGGGGGCGGCTACGCCGACGAAGTCGCCGGACTGGGAGAAGGCGGCGCGTTCGTTGTTGCGGTCGGAGGCGCCGACGGCGAGGACGCCCTCGTAGGCGGCCGGGTAGGTCTGCTTCACCTTGCCGTCGAGGCCGTCGTTGCCGGCCGAGGCCACGACGACGACCTTGGCGGCGATGGCCTTCTCGACGGCGCGTTCCAGGGCACTGTCGGCCTTGAGGGGGGTGGCGGTGTCCTGGGAGATGTTGATGACGTCGGCGCCCGCGGCCACGGCCTTCTCGATGCCGGTGGCCATGGTGGTGGTGTTTCCGGTGCCCTTTTCGTCGTTCTGCCGGATCGGGATGATCGTCGCCTCGGGGGCGATGCCGACGAAGCCGGTGCCGGGCGCCTTGCGGGCCGCGATGATGCCGGCGACCTTGGTGCCGTGGCCGACGACGTCGGTCGTGGCGCCGCCGGGCGGGCTCTCCTTGTTCTTGTCCTTCGGCTTGGGGAGCAGGTCGGCGCCGCTCTTGGCGTCGACCGCCTCCTTCAGCTGCGGGTTCTTGATGTCCACGCCGGTGTCGATGACGGCGACGCGCACGGGCTTGCCCTTGTCCTTGCCCGTGAGGATCTTGCCCGTGGTGTCCTTCCAGAGCTGGTCCAGCAGGACGCGCTGGAGCGACCAGGGCGTGCCCTTGATCTGCTTGGCGGGGTAGGTGCACTGGCCGCTGCCGTCGAGCCGGGACGCGGGCGCGGGTGCGCCGGCCGGCTCGGCGGCGGCAGCCGTTCCGGTCGCCGTCAGCACGGTCAGAGTCGCCGCTGTCGCGAGGAGGGCGGCGGGCGTCGTCATGTTGGCTGTCCTCATGCCCATCCCCTACGAGCCCTGCGGCTGCTTGGCGCTGTTGGTGTCCAGCCGCGGCCCGGTCGGCAGGAACTCCGACCAGTTGGCGGGTACGGGGATCGGGTTGACGTTCTGGTAGCCGAGCCGGGTCTGGGCCTGGTTGGCCGCCGGCTGCTCGGGGGCCGCGGACTCGCCGCCCTCCTCGGCTTCCCCCGCGTCCCCCGCCTGCTGACCGCCGTTCTTGGCGTCGTCGTCGTTGCCGATCTTCGACTTGTCGGTGCCGCTGTCGTTGTTCGACTGGACGGCGTAGCGCAGGCCGGTGTCGGTGACGAGGAAGACCGAGCCGCTCTTGGTCTGACGCCCCGTCACCTGACGGTAGAGGATGCCGGCGCCCGGAGTGACGTACGCGCTGGTGGCGCCGTCGGGGAGGGTGGCCGGGTAGTCGGTGCCGGCCCAGGCGGCGAGCTGCGGGGTGCCCTTGGCGTCGACTCCGTTGAAGATGCTGCACACGGTGTTCTTGGCGCCGTTGCCGGCGGCCGGGTCGATGGAGTTCGCCTTGTCGGGGATCGCGGCGGGCCAGTGGTACTGGCCGTAGTACTCGTCGGTGTCCGGCGTGAAGTCCGCGGCCCCCACCCGCTCGGCCGTGCCCGCCTGCCCCAACTTGCTGAGGCCGCGGCTGCTGAGCAGCAGGTTGGCGACGAAGTCGGAGACGCGCTGGACCTTGCCCTGGAGCACGACGTACTTCTGGGTGCCGGTGCCCGTGGGCGCCTCCAGGACCATCCCCACGCGGTTGGCCTTGGCGTCGAGGGTGGACACTCCGGCCGGGGCGCCGATCTGGCCGGGGACCTCGGGGAAGGTGATGGGCGCGCCGTCGTGGAAGGTGGCCAGCCAGTCCTTGGTGACGTGCTGCGGCTGGGTGCCGTCCCGGAAGATCGAGCGGAGCAGCAGGTTGTAGTCGGCGTTCGACAGAGTCCTCCAGTCGGGACCGCCGAGGAGGTACTTGGTGCCGCTCGGGTCGACCAGGTAGCGGGCGTGGTCCTGGCCCTCCACGTACAGGGCCTGGCTGCCGTGCAGGCGGTGGGAGTTGAGCTGCTTCGCCTTGGGGTCACGGTCGGCGAAGAGGAAGACGGCCTTCTGGGTGGTCTTCCCGTTGCCGCCGGGCTGCTCGCAGACCGCCCACTGCTTCTTCTTGCCCGCCTCGTCGGCGCTGGGCATGCGGTCCGGCGCGTACGGGATGCCGAGCGTGGGACCGCGGGAGATCTTTCCGCTGTCGAGCTCGGACTCCTTCACCTTGATCACACTGGACTTGTCGGGGGTGAGGAGGAGCTTGGCGGAGGCGAGGTTGAGGACGGGGTGAAGCTGCTTCTTCTTGTCCGTCTTCAGTACGACATAGCGGGTCGTCGAGTCGCTGCCGACGATCACGTGCGCCGCGACGTCGTCCCAGCCCTTGGGGGCGGTGGGTTTGAACATGCCCCAGGCGCCGAAACCGGCGAGGATCAGCGCTCCCACGACGACGCTCGGCAGGACCGTGCGCAGCGGGCGTGGGGCTCCTTCCTCGGTGCCGGTGGGCGAGGGTTGCAGAAACGCGGCGACTGTCCGCTTCTTCGCAAAGGTGTAGGCATTGAGCTCGTCCCGCCGTGATGCCATGTCTAGCCGTTTCTCCCCGTTGTTCGGCCTCGGTTGACGGGCGCCGCCCTCGGTCCCCCTGTCATACGGACCCTCTACTATGCCCGTAGACGATTGACGCATGGTGCCGGGGGACCGTCTCGATACGGACAGCGACTGCTCCAGGCTGGTGCGATTCGGACATTGAGGGGGCATTGGCGGGGATGACTGCCGGGACGCGCGTACGGACTTCGCGGAACACGGGGGGCGCGGGAGGCTCTCCGGGGCGGCGGCCGGGCCGCCGGGGCTCGTCGCGGACGACCGCTCCGGCCGCCTCCGCGCCGGCCGCCTCCACGGGCGCGGTGGTCCCGCGGACCTCCTCGCGGCCCGGCAGCATGGGGCCGCTGCGGCTACAGCAGCTCGTGCTGATCGAGGTGGCGGCCGCGGTCGTCCTCGTGGGCTGGGCCATCGACAAGATGGCGCTGATCCCGGCCTCGGTGGTGGCCGTGGTGCTGGTGCTGCTCGCGCTCGTACGCCGCGGGCGCCGGCCGATCGCGGAGTGGCTGGCGACGGCGCTCGCGCTGCGCCGGCGGAAGCGGCAGGCGGCGCAGCCGCTCGACGCGGGTACGGACCCGAGCTTCGCGCCCGCCGTGGAGTGCGAGCCCGCGCTGGCGACGAGCACCTTCACGGACCGGGAGCGGCGGTCGGTCGGCATGGTCGGGGACGGGACGTTCCTGACGGCGGTCCTCCAGGTCGAGGCCGTGGACTCCCCTCTGCGCCCGCAGCGCACGCAGCGGCCCCTGCCGCTGGCGCTGCTGCGGGACGCGATGGAGGTGGACGGCGTCCGGCTGGAGTCCGTGCAGATCGTGCAGAGCGCGCTGCCCGCGCCCGCGCCGCATCTGCCGGAGCAGGCGGTGGCGGCCCGCAACTACGTGCCGTTGCAGGCGCAGACCGGGGCCCCCGCGGTGCGGCTGACCTGGATCGCGCTGAAGCTCAACCCCGAGCTCTGCCCGGAGGCCGTGGAGGCCAGGGGCGGCGGTCTGGAGGGCGCGCGACGGTGTGTGCTGCGAGCCGCCGATCAGCTGGCGAGCCGGTTGCAGGGGGCCGGTTTCGGGGTGACGGTGCTCACGGAGGAAGGGCTGACGGCGGCGATAGCGACCGCCGCGAGCGCGAACCCGATGGCCACGGCGCAGGCGGGGCGGACGAACGCGCCCACGCGGCGGACCGTCGAGAGCTCGCGCACCTGGCGCTGCGACGACCGGTGGCACACCACGTACTGGGTCGGCCGCTGGCCGCAGTTGGGGCCGTCGGCGACGCCGCTGCCGCAGCTGGCGGCGCTGCTGACCTCGCTGCCCGCGCTGTCCACGACGCTGAGCCTCACCCTGGGGCGGGGCGGCACGCAGAGCGGGCGGCACGCCCCGACGGTGACCGGCCACGTACGGATCACGGGCCGCAGCGCCGATGAACTGGTCGCCGTGCGGCGGGAGATGGAGCGCACCGCGCGCGGGGTGAAGGTCGGGCTCGTACGGCTGGATCGCGAACAGGTTCCCGGCGTCCTCGCCACACTGCCCCTCGGAGGTACCCGCTGATGGCCACGCCGATGACCGCCCCGGCCGCCGCTCAGCCCGCCGGCGGCCCGCAGGGCTTCCCGGGCGCCGGGCGCACCGACGCGCTCAGCCCGGCGCCGGCGCCGCCCGCCCCGCGGATACGGACGTCCCGCTTCGGGTTCGGGCTGATCGGGCCGCGCCGCCAGCGGCACGAATTGACCCCGGAGCAGTTCGAGTCGCTGGCGCTGCCCGTGGGCGACGACGGCGTGGTCATCGGGCAGGACGCGCGCGGCCAGGCGTCCGTACTGGGCCTGAGCCGGCCGACGCCCTTCGAGGTGCTGCTGATCGGCGGCCTGTGGACGTCGCAGGTGATCGCGTTGCGTACGGTCGGCACGGGCGCCCGGGTCACGGTGGAGACGGGCCGCCAGCAGATGTGGACGGCGCTCGCGCAGGCGGCCAACAGCGGCCAGCAGTGCGTCACGCTGCACGATGTGGGACGGGTGCCGCCGCAGGGGCCCTCGGTGCACAGCCCGGTGCTCATCGTCCGCGACTGCGGCATGCGGCCGCCGCGCGGCCGGGTGAGCGCCGCGCCCTGGCAGTCGGTGCTGACGCTGCTGCCCTATCTCAGCCCCGTCGCGCCCCGGCTGATGGAGAGCGCGGGCCTGGTCGGCATCCAGCGGGTCTCGCCGGACGAGGCGCGTCAGATCGGCAGGGCCATGGCCTTGCCGCAGGCCGATGTCGAGGCGCTGTCCACACTTCAGGACGGGGTCACGCTCTGGTGCACGCGCCGCTCGCGGGTGTACGTGGCGACGCAGCCGACCGATCCCGAGACGGGGCTGCTGGGCGGGGCTCGCCGGATGGACTGAGGGGTCCGTCCTCGCACCCGATTGGGGGGCGAAAGCGCGGAGTACTGGGGCAGGGGTACGGGGGTACGGGGTGAGGGTTCGGGGCGAGGGGCTGCTCTTCGGTGGGGGTGGGCGGCTCCGCCGTGGTGGCCGGCTCCCCTGTGGTGCATGGCTCCGTCGCGGTACGTGGCATGGGGGCGGTCGGCTGGGCGGCGGGCCGGTCGTATTCGGTCAGGGGTGTGCGCCGCCTGCTGCCCGGACGACCGAGTGCGCCGACAGCGCGCGGCGCAAACCACCGGAAATACCCGAATCGGGCAGGAATACCGCCAAGTTACGGAAGTGAAGCGGCGGTTCCGCGCTCCGATGTGCACCAATTGCCACTACTCGCCCCCTGGGTCGCACTGGAACGGCCGCACGCGGGCAGGTGAATCATCGGATACCGGTAAGGGCGGGGGCGGGCCTGCCATAGCACCGCTGATGATGATTAGTCTTGGTGTACGTACGCGCAGGAGAGTCCGAGTGCAGGGCTTCTGCGTCACATACGGGGGAAACCCGGGCAGTCGGACGACGGGAACGGTCGGCCCCGACAAGAAATTCAAGGGCGCTAGACCACACCAGCAGGAGGCATTGTGAGCAGCGATCGGGACGAGAGCCGCGCTGGCGGGAAGACGGCCGGCGAGGATCGGTCCGACGCCGAGCACGAGCACACGGGCGAGTTCACCATCGACTACACGCCGCCTGCCTGGTACACGCAGAACGCGTCGGGCGATCAGGGCGGGGCGTCGACGCCTCCGCCCCCGTCCGGCATGCCGCTGCCGGGTCCGGGGACACCGCCGGGCGGGGGGTTCCAGCCCGCGTGGACGCCGCAGCCGGCCGCCGAGCCGCCGGCCGCTCAGCAGCCGCCCGCGCCTCAGCCGCCTGCCCCTCAGCCCCCTGTGGCGCAGCCGCCCGTGCCGCCGCAGGCTCCCGCGAACTCCGCGTCGACGCCTCCGGTCGCAGCACCGCCCGTGCCGGCCTCGCCGCCCGCGTCCACACCTCCGCCTCCTGCGCCCGCGCCAGAGGCGGAGGAGAAGAAGCTGCCCAGCTTCGCCGAGTTGCAGGCGGCGGTGAACGGAAGGAACGGGGCTTACGAGGAGAACGCCGGGGATACGGAACGCTCCGGGAGCGCCGCCGACTCCGACAGTTCCCCCAGCCGCGGCCGGCAGGACGCAGAGGCACCCGACGGCGGCAACGGCGGCGGCCGTGGAACTGCCAGCGGCAGCGGCAGCAATCGTGATGACGATGCCGGTAGCGGCGGGGTGCCGCTCGGCGGCTCCACCATGCGGTTCTCCAGCGCCGACCTGCGTCGTGAGGCCGCGGAGCGTACGGGCGACAGCGACGGAGAACCAGCCGACCGCACCCCGCTGAACGCCGCCGCATCCGACGCTCCCTCCGACGCCTCCCCCGGCACCACCCCGGTCAAGGAGAGCGACGGCGACGAGGAGGGAGAGCGCGACGAGGGTGACGTGCGCAGCGAGGGGACGATGAAGTTCTCGGCCGCGGCGCCGCGCCATGAGGAGCCGGTCGCCGAGCCCTCGGACGCCCCCACACCGACCTCTCCGACCTCTCCGACCTCTCCAACACCTCCGCCCACTCCGACCGCCCCGGAGGACGCGAACACCCCCGCCGCCCCCGCTCCCCCGCAGGCATGGGCCCCGCCGCCCGCTCCGCCCGGCGGGCTGCCGCCCCTGCCGCCGGACTTCCAGCCCGCGGCCCCTCAAGCCCCTCAGCCCCCTCAGTCCTCCCAGCCCCCTCAGTCCCCGCCGGCCCCTCCGGCCGCCGCCGCTCCGACCGGCGGGGCCCCCTGGGCGCAGCCCGCCCCGGAACAGCAGCCGGGCGCGGCGGGTCAGGCGGCGCCGGGGCCGTACGCGCCGACGGGCGCTCCCGGCTCCGGTCCCGTACAGCAGGGCTCCCCCTGGCCGCCCCCGCCCGCCGACGGCTCCGCCCCGGCGGCGGCTTCTGGCCCCAACTCCCCTGCCCCACAAGCTGGTTACGGATATCCGGGCCCGGCAGCCGGTCAGCCCGCGGCGCAGGGCGGCTACGGCTTCCCCCAGTCCGGCACGCCCGCCGCCCACGGCACGCCCGGCGCTCCCGCCGCACCCCAGCCCGGCCCGTACGCTCCCCAGCAGCCCCCCGCCCCGGCCGCGCCGCCAGAGGCCCCGGCTCCGGTGCCCCAGGACGGCTACGGCTACCCCGGGCCGGGGGCACAGCAGCCCCCAGCCGCCGCCAACGCCCCTGCCGCGCCCGGCGGTTACGGCTACCCGCAGCCGCAGGCCGGCGCCCAACAGCCCGGCGCCATGCCCCCAGCGGCCGACCCGGCGCAGCCGGGGCCCGGCTACGAGGGGGCGCAGCCGGGTTCGCCCGTCGACCCGCGGGCCGGCGGCTGGCCGACCGTCACCCCCGAGCAACGGCAGCGTTCCGTGCACGGGGCGCCGCTCGGGTACACCGCGGCGGTGGAGCTCTCCTCCGACCGGCTGATCAGGGGCAAGCAGAAGCCCAAGAAGCAGGGCGGCAACGCGGCTTCGCGGTTCAAGTTCGGGGCGAAGAAGGAGGAGGCCGAGCGGCAGCGCAAGCTGGAGCTGATCCGTACGCCGGTCCTCTCCTGCTACCGCATCGCCGTCATCAGCCTCAAGGGCGGCGTCGGCAAGACGACGACCACCACCGCCCTGGGCTCGACGCTGGCGAGCGAGCGCCAGGACAAGATCCTCGCGATCGACGCCAACCCGGACGCGGGCACACTCGGCCGCCGGGTGCGCCGCGAGACCGGCGCGACCATCCGCGACCTGGTGCACTCGATCCCGCACCTGAACAGCTATATGGACATCCGCCGGTTCACCTCGCAGGCGCCCTCCGGACTGGAGATCATCGCCAACGACGTGGACCCGGCGGTCTCCACGACCTTCAACGACGAGGACTACCGGCGCGCGATCGACGTGCTGGGCAAGCAGTACCCGATCATCCTCACCGACTCGGGCACCGGCCTGCTCTACAGCGCGATGCGCGGGGTCCTGGACCTGGCGCACCAGTTGATCATCATCTCGACGCCGTCGGTCGACGGCGCGTCCAGCGCCAGCACCACCTTGGACTGGCTCTCCGCGCACGGCTACGCCGATCTCGTCTCGCGCAGCATCACGGTGATCTCCGGGGTCCGCGAGACCGGCAAGATGATCAAGGTCGATGACATCGTGTCGCACTTCGAGACGCGCTGCCGCGGTGTCGTCGTCGTGCCGTTCGACGAGCACCTGGCGGCGGGCGCGGAGGTCGATCTCGACATGATGCGGCCGAAGACGCGCGAGTCGTACTTCAATCTCTCGGCCATGGTCGCCGAGGACTTCGTACGGGCCCAGCAGCAGCAAGGGCTGTGGACCGGGGACGCCAACAACCCGCCGGGGCACGTGGGTTCGCCCGTGCAGGGCGGTTACGCGCCCGGCCCCGATCAGGGCCAGCACCCCGGCCAGTTCCCGGGGCAGTTCCCCGGCCAGGGCCAGGCACCCGGCCAGGCGCCGGGTGCGCCCGGCGGTCCGTACGGCGGCAACCCCTATGGCAACCCGTACGGCGAGCAGCCTCAGCAGCCCCAGCCGTACCAGCAGCCGGGGCAGCCGGGGCAGCCCGGAGGCTGGCAGCAGGCAGCGCCCGCCGGGCCCGCGCCCGTACCCGGTCAGGGCCGGCCCGGCCCCGTACCGCCCGGCTGGCAGCAGCAGCCTCAGGCGCAGCCCCCGTACCAGCCGCAGCCGGGCCAGGCGCAGATGCCGGGCTGGCCGCAGCAGCAGGCACAGCAGCCGCAGCAGCCCCCGGCCTACCCTGGCGCGCAGCCGGGCCAGCAGGGACAGCCGGAACAGCAGCCCCAGCCCGAGCAGTCGCCTCAGCAGCCCCAGCCGTCGCAGCAGCAGCCGCAGCCCGGCTACGGCTACCCGCCGCCCCCGGCACCGCCGCAGCAGCAGTAGCAGTAGCAGTTCACAGGGAACGAAACAGGCGGGGGCCGCGCATCGAGTGCGCGGCCCCCGCCCAGTTGCGTCTGCTCTGAGCGGCCTACCGCTCGTCCTCGTCCTCCGCCTCGACCAGCTGCCGGGCCCGCTTCACGTCGCCCGCCATGCGCTCCAGAAGCGTGTCGATGGAGTCGAACTTCTCCATCCCCCGCAGGTAGGCGAGGAAGTCGACGGCCACGTGCAGCCCGTACAGATCGAGGTCGACGCGGTCGATGGCGTACGCCTCGACCGTCCGCTCCGTGGCATCGAACTGCACGTTCGTGCCGACCGAGATCGCCGCGGGCATCGTCTCGCCGTCCGCGGTCAGCCATCCGGCGTAGACGCCGTCGGCCGGGATCGCGGTGTGCGGCAGCGTCTCCACATTGGCGGTCGGGTAGCCCAGTTCGCGGCCGCGCTGCGCGCCGCGCACGACGACGCCCTCGACGCGGTGCGGCCGCCCGAGGATCTCCATCGCGCCCGCGACATCGCCCTCGGCGACCAGCCGCCGGGTCAGGGTCGAGGAGAACGGCTGACCGCCGCCCGCCTCGCCGCTCACGAACAGGTCGATGACCTCGACCTCGTAGTCATAGGTGGAGCCGAGCTCGATGAGGAACTCGACGTTGCCCGCCGCCTTGTGTCCGAACCGGAAGTTGGGCCCTTCGACGACGAGCCGCGCGTGCAACTTGTCGACCAGCACCTTGACGACGAACTCGGCGGGCGACAGCTTCGAGAACTCGGTGGTGAAGGGCAGGATCAGCAGCGCGTCCACGCCCAGCTCCGCCATCAGCTCCGCGCGCCGGTGGTGCGGGGCCAGCAGGGGCGGGTGGCTGCCCGGCCGTACGACCTCGCTGGGGTGCGGATCGAAGGTGACCACCACCGACGGCACGCCGAGCTCGCGCGCCCGCTCCACCGCCCGGCCGATGATCAGCTGGTGTCCGCGGTGCACCCCGTCGTAGGAGCCGATGGTGACGACGCTGCGTCCCCAGTCCTCGGGGATGTCCTCCAAGCCACGCCAGCGTTGCACTGTGCCCGCTCCTCGCCCGAACCTTTGTCTGTCCAATACGCAGGTCTAAGAGTGCCATGCCGGGTCCTCGCGTCACGCATCGGGCGTTGCGCCCGCCAGTTGGACGCGGGCCCGCGGGCCCACGACCGCCGCCCATTCGGCGGGGGCGGATTCCAGCCAGCCGCGCACCAGGGCCGCGAAGCCGGGCACGTCGCAGGCCAGCTGGAGGAGCCGCCGGTCGAAACAGGCCGCGCCCTCCGCCGTACGGGCCAGCAGCAGGCCGGTGCGGTGGACGAGATCGCGGGTACGGGCCGGGCCCCGCTCGGCCGCGCCCTCCGCGGCCGTACGGAGCAGCGCGTCGAGGGTGTCGGCGTCGGGCACGTACTGCCCGTACCGGCCGTACTGCCCGTGCCCCTCGTGCTCCAGCAGCACCTCCAGCAACTCGTGCCGCAGGGGGCGCGAGAGGCGGGTGCCGGGGGCGGCGAGCACCGGCGCGAGGGCGCGGCGCGCCTGCGGCGACCTGGCGCGCAGCATGTCGGAGACGAGCGGGAAGAGCAGCGCTCGGGCGGGCGGGCCGTGTTCGAGCCTGCGGTCCACGAAGGCCGCGGCGTGCCGGGCGCCCTGCGGGCGGTGCTCGGCGTGTTCGCGCACGAGCTCGGCGGCGCGGCGGGCGAGCGCGGGAACCGTCACGTCGGCCAGCGTGCGCATGGTCTCCAGCGTGCTGTCCGGGTCCTCGCCCGACCTGCGCAGACGGGCCCGGAGGGCTTGGAGCACGGGTTCGGGGTGGGTGGGCAGGGCCGCGGCGAGGGCACTCGGCGACAGGTGCGGATCCCCCTCGTCGAACCGCGCGAGGGCCTGCTCCAGATGTCTGACGCGGGTCTCCGGGTCCCGTACGAGCAGGGCGAGGGCCGCGCCGTGGAGGGAGTGGTCGGCGGGGCGCGCGAGGAGGGCGAGGGCGGCGTAGCGCAGCAGTTCGCGGTCGGCGCCGGTGGTGATGTGCGGGGCGGCCAGGAGCCCGTACGTGGCCGCGGCCACGTGGCGCTCGCCGCGGGGGTCGTGCGCCCAGCGGTCGACGGCGCGGCAGACGGCGGACGGCTCGTCCTCGGCGAGCGCGGCCAGCAGCTCGTCGGCGAGCGCATGGGCGGCGGCCACGAGCGCCTCGGCGAGATCGTCCACGGCGTGCCGCCGGTGGGTGTGGAGCAGGGCCTGGGCCGCGACCGCGACGGTGGGCCGGAGGGGGAGATCGCCGTCCGGCGCGGCGCCGGCCCGCAGCGGACGGTCGTCGGTGAACCAACGGCAGAGCAGGAGCTGGGCGGCGCAGGGGTCCTCGGCCAGTACCGTCGCGACGGCGGGCAGGAACCGCTCCGGCGCCCCGGCCGGGTCCTTGCCCGGCGGCGCGTCGGCGGGCAGCAGCAGCCGCAGCAGTTCGAGCCGGTCGGGCAGGGCGAGCCCGAGCCGCAGCCAGAACCACGGGCCGAACTCGCCGAACCCGCCGTGCCGCAGCGAGCGCGCCGCCACCCGGCCGGCGAGGAGCCGCAGCACCCCGAGGTAGGGCGTGGCGTCGGGCACCCGCAGCAAGGTTTCGCCGAGGAGGTGGGCGGCCCACCAGGAGGCGTTGCGGCGCCGCTCCGCTGCCACGGCCTGACCGGCGGGCCCGTCCCCCGCCGCTGCCTCTCCGCGTGCGCCCCAGCCCGTGGAAGCAGCTCGCGCACCGCCGGGCCGCTCCGCGGTGGCGCCGTCCGCAGCCGGGGCGGCCCGCCCGTCGGCGCGCACGGACGAATCGCCCCCGCCCGCCGCCCGTCGACGCGCTCCCCACCCCGCAGAGGCGGGTCGCGCACCGCCGGGTCGCTCCGCGGCGGTGCCATCCGTAGCCGGTACGGCCCGCTCATCAGGGTGTACGGGCGGACCGTCGCCGACCGCCTCCCCTCGGCGCGCTCCCCAGCCCACGGAATCAGCCCATGCGCCGCCGCCCGGTGCCCGGCGCAGACGGCCGTCCGCGGTCACAGTCCAGGCATCGTCCGCGAGCGAGGCGGACCGCTGGTCGGGACGTACGGGCGGTCCGTCGCCCGTCGCCGCCCCTCGGCGTGCGTCCCCGCTCTCGGAAACGTCCCACGCGTCGGCCCCGTCCTGCGCCCGGCCCGGACCCCCGTCCGCGTCGCCGCCCCGTTCCGCAGCCGCGCCGTCCGCGGGCGGGGGCTCCCCCCACTCGGCGGGCCGGGCGGCCGGAGGCGCTTGCGGGAACGGCGCGCCGAGCGCGTCCACCGCGTGGACCAGCTCCGTGAGGCGGCGGGCGAGTTCGGCCGGGCCGGAGCGGCGGCCGAGGAGGAGCAGGGCGTGGAGTACGGGGCCGATGCGGTGCCGGGGTACGGGCAGGGGGCGCGGCGGCGCGGGTGCCGGGGCAGGGGCGGGCCGCTGGCGGGCGGACCGCCTGCCCCATCTGCGTACGGGCGCGGGGGCGGCGGCTTCCTCCGGGCGCGCGGGGGCCGCCCCCGGCCGGGACGGCAGCCGGACGGCGACCTCCGGCTCCGGAACCGACGCCCCACCCCGCCGGGTCGGCGTGTCGTCCTGACGGGTCGGCGTGTCGTCCCGACGAACCCGCGTACCGCCCTGACCAGCCAGTGCCTCGCCCCACCGGGCCCGCGCCTCGCCCTGCCCGACCGGCGTCTCGCCCCACCGGTCCCGCGCGTCATCGTGTCCGGCCTGCGTCTCACTCCACCGGCCCCGCGCGTCATCCGGACGGCCAGGCGTCTCACTCCACCGCCCCCGCGCGTCTCCCTGACGGCCAGGCATCTCACCCCACCGAGCCCCCGTGTCCCCCTGCCCTGCCGATGTCTCACCCCAACCAGCCCGCGCCTCTCCCTGCCCGGCTGATGCCCCGTCCCAACCAGCCCGCGCCTCTCCCTGCCCGGCTGATGCCCCGTCCCAACCAGCCCGCACCTCCCCCTGCCCTGCCGATGCCCCGTCCCAACCAGCCCGCACCTCCCCCTGCCCTGCCGATGCCTCACCCCAACCAGCCCGCACCTCCCCCTGCCCTGCCGATGCCTCACCCCAACCAGCCCGCACCTCCCCCTGACCGACCTGCGTCTCCCCCCACCCGGCCCGCACCTCCCCCCGGCCAACAGGCGCCTCCCCCGGCCAAGCCCGCGCGTCGCCCCGTTCACCTCTCACCTCGCACCAGCGGTGCACCAAGGCGTTCAGCGCCATGTCGAGGTCGAGGTGCTGTCCTTGCAGCCAGTCGGCGAACTCCTCGTGGGCGAAGCGGTAGCCGGAGCCGGCCGGGACGAGGAGGTTCTCCGCCAGGACGGCGGCGGCCCAGCCCGTGCGCCAGGGGAACAGTTCCTCGAACGACGTACGGTCCAGTTCGCCCTGGCCTGGGCCGAGGCAGCGCCGGGCGGCCTCGTGGGCCTGTCCGGCCACGCGGGCGGCGAGGCGGCGCACGGCCGGGCCGCACTTCGGGGGCCGTTCGTCGGCGGCGAGCCGAACGGCGACGCGCAGGCAGAGCAGGTCGAGGTAAGCGGAGAAGACCTCCCACCGGTCGGGGGCGCCCGGCTCCGGAACCGTTCCCGGATCGTCGCACGCGCCGGGGGCGTGCGCCTCGTGCGCCGGCGCACGCCCCGCGCTGTCCCCTTCCCCTTCCCCTTCAGCACCCGGCAGAGCCGCCCGTACCTCCGCCACCAGCCGCAGCGTCAGCGGATGGCCGTCGTCCGCCGAGGCCACGGCGCCGACCGGCAGGCCGTACCGGACGTACGCCTGGTCCCTCTGCCGCGGGGTGAGATCGGTGAGCCGGGCGCACGGCGGGAGGGCGCGGGAGAGGGAGGAAGCGGCGTGCGCGGGGTGGTGGAGGGCGTCCGGCGGGAAGAGCGCGCCGGCCTGTTCCCAGTGTTCGGGGCGGCAGGCGACGATCAGCCGGGCCCCCGAGGCGCGCAGCCACTCGGCGGTCGCGGCCGTCCAGCCGGACAACTCGCGGGCGAGCGCGGGCGGCATCTCCTCCGGCCCGTCCAGGAGTACGAGCAGCGGGCGCCCGGCGGCGCGCGTGAGCCGTGCGATGGACTCGGGGGTCACGGCCGCCGTGTCGCCGACCGTCCCGGCCGCCCCCGCCGACGCCGTGACGACGCGGCCCGCCGCTGTCAGGGCGCGGGCGACGGCGTCCCGTACGCCCGCGTCGCCCGCGCACAGGTCGGCGCCGCGCAGCCACACCGTCGGGGCGGGCGCGGCGCCTCGGGCCCGGCGCGCCGCGAGCGCGGCCAGCTCCGTCGTCCGGCCGGTGCCGGGGTCCCCGACGAGTCCCAGCACCGGGGCGTCGCCGTCGAGGAAGGCGGTGAACTCCTCGGCGGTGTCGGAGCGTTCGGCCGGTTCGCCCCAGGGGCGCGGGCCGGCCGCCGGGCCGAGCGACAGGGCGGTGAGCTGGAGCGCGCCCGCGAGGTTGAGGTCCGGCCCGTACGCGGGCACGGTCGCGCCGTTGCGCGTCAGCAGCGCGGCGAGCGGGCCTCCGGGGTCCGCTTCGGCGGTGGCGCGCAGCGGGATCGCGAAGCCGCCCGCCCGGCGGCCGGTGTGCAGGGCGGTACCGAGGACGGCGACGACCGCTCCGGTCCGCGCGTCGAGCACGGGCCCGCCCGCGGCCCGCTCGCCGAGCCGCACCCCCTCCCGGTCCCCCACGGTCAGCTCCAGCGCCGAGCCCAGCAGGTGGAAGCGGTCGGTGGCGGTGTAGGTGACGGCCGCGCCGCCCACCACCCTGGCGTCGAGCCAGCGCCGCGTGCGCAGCCGCACGCCCGCGCCCGGCTCGATCGCGGCGGACGCGGAGACGGCGAGCGGCGGCGCGCTCAGCCCCTCGGTCCGTACGAGCGCGAGATCGGCCTCCGGGAGGGCGAGCACGGCGTCGTCGCCGACCAGGCAGGTCTGCTCGCCGGAGGCGTGCAGCACGACGCGCGCGAGGCCGTCGACCGCCTCGTGGCTGGTGATCAGGGTGCCGTGGCCGTCCGCGAGGAAGCCGGTGCCGCGCGGCCGCCCGGCCAGGTCCCGGATGCGCACCAGCGCCTCGTCCGGATCCGTACGCCGCAACGCCATCCGCCGTGCCTCCCCGCGCCCCGCCGCCCGTACTCAGACGGTATGCGGCGAGTGATCGCCGGAAACACCTCGCACCGCGAACGCGCCCCCTCGCACCCCCGCGGTTCACTCCGAGCGCCTGCTCGATGGGGTGAATCAGGGCCGTGGGCCGGATAGAGAGCCGGTGAGGGGGATCGTGGGGCGGGCAGCGCGCGAACCGCGCCCGCCCGCCCCACGGATGGGGACCGAGCCGCCTGGGGTACCGCCGCGGCGGTCCCCGCGTCAGGCGAAGACCGCCAGGCTCTTGGCCTTGCCGCCCTGGTTCTCGACGAGCACGAGGAACGCGCCGTCGGGCCCGAAGACGGCGACCGGACCGGGCCCGTCCGCGACGGCCGGCGGCATCCGCAGCCGTACGCCGTTGGCCAGCAGCCGGGCCTGCTCCTCGTCCACGTCCCAGCGGGTGAACGCCGCCGCGGCGGCCTCGGCGACCGGCATGACCGTCAGCTCCTCCTGGAGCTGCTCCAGCGTGCGGGCCGCGTCCAGTCCGTACGGGCCGACGCGGGTGCGCCGCAGCGCCGTGAGGTGGCCGCCGACGCCCAGGTCCGCGCCCAGGTCGCGGGCGAGCGCGCGGATGTACGTACCGGACGAGCAGACCACGGAGACCAGCAGGTCCTGTACGGGCGTGCCGTCCTCCGCGACCCCGTCGTGCACCGCGTGCACGACGAAGGAGGAGACCGTCACGGGCCGCGCGGGGATCTCGAAGTCCTCGCCCTCGCGCGCCCGCGCGTACGACCGCTTGCCGTCGATCTTGATGGCGCTGACCTTCGACGGCACCTGCATGATGTCGCCGCTCAGCTTGGCGACCCCGGCGTCGACGGCCTCGCGCGCGATGCCGGAGGCGTCGGCGGACGCGATGAGCTCGCCCTCCGCGTCGTCGGTCACCGTCGTCTGGCCGAGCCGGACCGTGCCGACGTACTCCTTCTCGGTCAGCGCCAAGTGACCGAGGAGCTTCGTGGCCCGCTCGACGCCGAGCACGAGGACGCCCGTCGCCATCGGGTCGAGCGTGCCCGCGTGCCCGACCTTGCGGGTCCGGGCTATGCCCCGCATCTTGGCCACGACGTCGTGGGAGGTGAAGCCGGCCGGCTTGTCGACGATGACCAGGCCGTCCGGACAGGTGGATGGTGCGCGCTTCATTCGGCGGCGGTCCCCTTGCCCTGCGCGTCGCCGTCGGTCTCCGCGTCGGCGTCGGCGCCGTCCTCACCCGGCTTGCGGTAGGGGTCGGCGTCGCCGGCGTACGACTTGCCGGAGGACACCTCGCGGACCTCCGCGTCCTTGGCCTTGGCCTTGGCGAGCAGGTCCTCGATGGTGCGGGCGTTGTCGGGCAGGGCGTCGGGGACGAACGTCAGGGTCGGGGTGAACCGCACCCCGGTCTCCCGGCCGACCGTGGAGCGCAGCACGCCCTTGGCGCTCTCCAGGGCGGCCGCGGAGGCCGCGCGCTCCTCGTCGTCGCCGTAGACCGTGTAGAACACGGTCGCCTCCCGCAGGTCGCCCGTGACCCGGGTGTCCGTGATGGTCACATAGCCGAGCCGCGGGTCCTTGATCCGGCGCTGCAGGGTCTCCGCGACGATCTCCCGGATGCGGTCGGCCAGCTTGCGCGCCCGCGCGTTGTCGGTCATGCGCCTACTTCTTTCTTCTTCGGTTCATTCATCAGTCGTCACTCGTCGTCGCCGTGGATCCGCCGCCGCACGGACAGCAGTTCCACCTCGGGACGGGCGGCGACCCAGCGTTCACAGCGGTCCAGCACGTCCACGAGGTGTCCCGTGTCCCCGGAGACCACCGCGAGGCCGATCTCGGTCCTGCGGTAGAGGTCCTGGTCGCCGACCTCCGCCACGCTGACCGCGTACGCGCGGCGCAGTTCGGCGACGATCGGGCGCACGATGGAGCGTTTCTCCTTCAGCGACCGTACGTCGCCCAGGAGCAGGTCGAAGGAGAGCGTCCCTACATACATGCGGTGCGGGTGAAGCCCACCCGGGAGGCGTGAGGCATTTGGTGTACGAGCTCTTCGAACCGTACACGCAACGGCCGGGGCCGATCGACGGAAATAACGCTCCGCCGACCGGCCCCGGGTCGCTCATGGACGATCAGCCGCGAGGCTTCTCGCGCATCTCGTACGTCGCGATGACGTCGTCGATCTTGATGTCGTTGAAGTTGCCGAGGTTGATACCGCCCTCGAACCCTTCCCGGATCTCGGTGACGTCGTCCTTGAAGCGGCGCAGGCCCTGGATGTTGAGGTCCTCCGCGATGACCTTGCCGTCGCGGACGAGGCGCGCCTTGGTGTTGCGCTTGACCTCGCCGGAGCGGATGAGGACACCGGCGATGTTGCCCAGCTTGGACGAACGGAAGACCTCGCGGATCTCCGCCGTGCCCAGCTCGACCTCTTCGTACTCCGGCTTGAGCATGCCCTTGAGGGCCGCCTCGATCTCCTCGATCGCCTGGTAGATGACCGAGTAGTACCGGACGTCGACGCCCTCGCGCTCGGCCATCTGCGTGGCACGGCCCTCGGCGCGGACGTTGAAGCCGATGACGATCGCGTCGGAGCCGGACGCCAGGTTGATGTCGGACTCAGTGACCGCACCCACGCCGCGGTGCAGCACGCGGATGTCGACCTCCTCGCCCACATCGAGCTGGAGCAGCGAGGACTCGAGAGCCTCGACCGAACCGGACGCGTCGCCCTTGATGATGAGGTTGAGCTGCTGGATCTCGCCGGCCTTGAGCACCTTGTCGAGGTCCTCGAGGGACACCCGGCGGGTGCGCTTGGCGAAGGCCGCGTTGCGCTCGCGCGCCGCGCGCTTCTCGGCGATCTGCCGGGCCGTACGGTCCTCGTCGACGACGAGGAAGTTGTCGCCGGCGCCGGGGACGTTGGTGAGACCCAGGACCAGGACGGGGGTCGAGGGACCCGCTTCCTCGACGTTGTTGCCCTTGTCGTCGAGCATCGCCCGGACGCGGCCGTAGGCGTCGCCCGCGACCATCGTCTCGCCGACCCGCAGCGTGCCGCGCTGGACCAGCACGGTGGCCACGGCGCCGCGGCCGCGGTCGAGGTGGGCCTCGATCGCGATGCCCTGCGCGGCCTGCTCCGCGTTGGCGCGCAGGTCGAGCGAGGCGTCGGCGGTGAGCACGACGGCCTCCAGGAGGGCGTCGATGTTCTCGCCCTTGCGGGCGGAGATGTCGACGAACATCGTGTCGCCGCCGTACTCCTCGGCCACCAGCCCGAACTCGGTGAGCTGGCCGCGCACCTTGGTCGGGTCGGCGCCCTCGACGTCGATCTTGTTGACCGCGACCACGATCGGCACGTCGGCCGCCTTGGCGTGGTTCAGCGCCTCGATCGTCTGGGGCATCACACCGTCGTTGGCCGCCACCACGAGGATCGCGATGTCGGTCGACTTCGCACCGCGGGCACGCATGGCGGTGAACGCCTCGTGACCCGGGGTGTCGATGAAGGTGATCGCGCGGTCCTCGCCGTTGACCTCGGTGGCGACCTGGTACGCACCGATGTGCTGCGTGATGCCGCCGGCCTCGCCCGCGACGACGTTCGTCTTGCGGATCGCGTCCAGCAGTCGGGTCTTGCCGTGGTCGACGTGGCCCATGACGGTCACGACCGGCGGGCGGGAGACGAGCATCTCCTCGCCGCCCTCGTTCTCGCCGAACTCGATGGAGAAGGACTCCAGGAGCTCGCGGTCCTCCTCCTCCGGGCTGACGACCTCGAGGACGTAGTTCATCTCGTCGGCGAGCAGCTGCAGCGTCTCGTCGGAGACCGACTGGGTCGCGGTGACCATCTCGCCGAGGTTGAGCATCACGGCGACGAGCGACGCCGGGTTGGCGTTGATCTTCTCCGCGAAGTCGGTGAGGGACGCACCACGCGACAGGCGGACGGTCTGTCCGTTGCCGCGCGGCAGCATCACGCCGCCGACCGACGGGGCCTGCATGGCCTCGTACTCCTGGCGCCTCTGCCGCTTCGACTTGCGACCGCGCCGCGCGGGACCGCCGGGGCGGCCGAAGGCGCCCTGCGTTCCGCCACGGGCGCCGGGACCGCCCGGACGCCCGCCGAAGCCGGGACGACCGCCGAAGCCGCCGGGGCCGCCGCCACCGGGACGACCGGCGAAGCCGCCGCCGCCACCGGGACGACCGGCACCGCCGCCGCCACCGGGACGACCGGCGAAGCCGCCGCCGCCACCGGGACGACCGCCGCCGCCCGGACGGCCCGCGCCGCCGGGACCGCGGCCGCCGCCGGGGCCGCCGCCGGGACGGGGGCCGGCAGCCGGACGCTGCGGCATCATGCCGGGGTTCGGACGGTTGCCGGCGGGAGCGCCGGAACCGGGGCCGGGACGCGCGCCGCCCTGCGGACGGGGCATGCCGCCCGGGGTCGGCCGGGCGCCGCCCTGACCGCCCTGGGGACGCGGGGCGCCGCCGGGGCCGCCCTGCGGACGCGGAGCACCGCCGGGACCGCCCTGGCCGCCGGGGCGCGGGGCGCCGCCGGGACGGGGGGCCTGCGGACGGGCCATGCCCGTGGAACCGCCGGAGGTGAAGGGGTTGTTGCCCGGACGGGGTCCGGACGGACGGGCGCCGCCGGGGCGCGGGCCCTGGTTCTGGCCGCCGGGGCGGGGGCCCCGCTCGGGGCGGCCGCCGCCCTGCTGGCCGCCGTCACGCTGCTGGCCGCCGCCCTGCTGACCACCGGGGGCCGGGCGCGCGGGGCGCGGGCCGGGGGTGGCGCCGGGGCGCGGGGCGGGCGCGGCGGGGCGCTCCTGCTGGGCCGGGCGCTCCTGCTGGGCCGGGCGCTCGGGCTGGGCCGGAGCCGGGGCGGAGAACTCCGCGGCGGGCACCGGGGCGACCGGGCCGGGCTTGGCCGGCGCGGGCTTCGGACCCGGACGCGGGCCGGGCGTCGGCGCGGAGCCGGTTCCCGAGGCCGCGGCGGGCTTGGCGGGGGCGTCCGCGGCCGGCTTGGGAGCCGGGGCAGCGGGACGCGCCGACGGACCCGGGGCGGGTGCGGCCGGCTTGGCGGGGGACGCCTTGCGGGGCGCCCCGGGCTTCGCAGCGGACTTGCCGGCGTTGCCGCCGGGCCCCTGCAGTGCGTCGGTCAACTTGCGAACAACCGGCGCCTCGATCGTCGAGGACGCCGAACGTACGAATTCACCGAGTTCTTGGAGCTTGGCCATGACGACCTTGCTCTCCACTCCGAACTCCTTGGCGAGTTCGTATACCCGGACCTTAGCCACTTCGCTCCTTTTAGGTCCGGGTTCACGCCGGACCGTCGCTACTTCATGGGCGTACTCATCGCGTACTCATCGAGTGCTCATCGCAATCTCGACCTACTTCCGACTCGCGAGGTACCTGACCGCACGGCTTTCCCGTGCCGTTCTCTTCTTACGGCGTTGCCTGCTCGACGAAACCACGCACTCGCGCGGTGTCGAGCGGTCCCCGGTCCCCCTGATAGCGGAGGGCCCGGGGCAGCGCCCGGCGGCGGACCGCCAGGTCATAACAGACCACTGTGGGGTGCAGATAGGCACCCCGGCCGGGCAGCGTACCGCGAGGATCGGGGGTGCAAGCGCCCTCGACCGCCACGATGCGCAGCAGTTCGCTCTTGGCCGTTCGCTCCCGGCAACCCACACAGGTTCGCTCTGGGCATGCTCGGGCGTGCGTCCGACCAGACACTGCTTAAGTCTACCTCCCCGCGACGACATAACCCCTTCGGGTTACTGATCGCGCGCTTATTCGTTTCGGTCCGTTCCCGGTCCCGGCCGTACGGACCCCGGCCGCGGGGCTCCGGCCGTACGGTCGTCCCGTGCCCGGCCCCGCTCGTACGGGGCCGCGCTCAGTCCCGGTCCCGGTCCTGATCCCGGTCGCGGTCGCCGTCCCGGTCGCCGGGCTGCTCGGTGTCCGGCCGGATGTCGATGCGCCATCCGGTGAGCCGGGCGGCGAGGCGGGCGTTCTGCCCCTCCTTGCCGATGGCGAGCGAGAGCTGGTAGTCGGGGACGGTGACCCGCGCGGAGCGGGCGCCCAGGTCCACGACCTCGACCTTGGAGACGCGGGCCGGGGACAGCGCGTGCGCCACCAGCTCGGCCGGGTCGTCCGACCAGTCCACGATGTCGATCTTCTCGCCGTGCAGCTCGGCCATGACCGCCCGCACCCGGCCGCCCATCGGGCCGATGCAGGCGCCCTTGGCGTTGAGCCCGGACCGGGTGGACCGGACGGCGATCTTCGTGCGGTGACCGGCCTCGCGGGCGATGGCCGCGATCTCCACGGAGCCGTCCGCGATCTCCGGGACCTCCATGGCGAAGAGCTTGCGCACCAGGTTGGGGTGGGTGCGCGAGAGCGTCACGGACGGGCCGCGCACGCCCTTGACCACCCGGACGACATAGGTGCGCAGCCGCGTGCCGTGCTTGTACTCCTCGCCCGGCACCTGTTCCTGCACCGGCAGGATGGCCTCCAGCCGGCCGATGTCGACCAGCACGTTCTTCGGGTCCTTGCCCTGCTGCACGATGCCCGCGACGACATCGCCCTCGCGCCCCGCGTACTCGCCGAACGTGATCTCTTCCTCGGCGTCGCGCAGCCGCTGCAGGATGACCTGCTTCGCGGTGGTCGCCGCGATCCGGCCGAAGCCGGAGGGGGTGTCGTCGAACTCGCGGGGCTCCTGCCCCTCCTCCAGGTCCGTGAGGTCCTCGGCGTTCTCCTTCGCCCACACCGTCACATGGCCGGTGTTGCGGTCCAGCTCCACGCGGGCCCGGCGGCGGCTTCCCTCGGTGCGGTGGTACGCGATGAGGAGGGCCGATTCGATCGCCCCGACCAGCAGGTCGAACGAGATCTCCTTCTCCCGTACCAGACCCCGCAGGGCACTCATGTCGATGTCCACGGCTACGCCTCCTCTTGGTTCTCGTCGTTCGCGTCGTCGCCCGCGTCGACGGTGTCGTTCGCGTCGTCCGTGTCGTTGGCGTCGCTGTTGTTGGTCCTGCTGTGCTTGTGGTTGAACTCGATCTCGACCCGTGCCTTGGCGATCTCGGAGAACTCCAGGCGGCGGGCGGTGGGCTTGCGCCCCTTCACGCCCGGCACCTCGGTGTCGAGGCCCTCGTCGTCCACGGCGATGATGCGCGTGATCAGCTCGCCGCCGGCGGTCAGCTGCGCCTTGACGAGGCGGCCGACGGCGCGCCGGTAGTGGCGCGGCTCGGTCAGCGGCCGGTCGGCGCCGGGTGAGGTGACTTCCAGGGAGTACGGGGCTCCGCCCATCGCGTCCGTCTCGTCGAGCAGCTCGGAGGCCGCCCGGCTCAGCTCGGCACACGTGTCCAGCAGCACGCCGTCGTCGGAGTCCACCACGATGCGCAGTACGCGCCGCTTCCCGGCCGGCGTCACCTCGACCTCTTCCAGATCCAGCTCTCGCGCGCTGACGAGAGGTGCCAGCAATGCGCGCAGCCTCTCGCTCTGGGTGGTGCTCATCCGGGTGACTCCTCGGCCGCGTGTGCTGTTGTGGGAAAGTCGCGTGTCAGGACAGAGCCTAGCTGTTCCGGCAGCCGGCTGACGATTCGGCGGCCGCTCCCCGGACCCCTGTCACCGCGCCGGTACGCTCACGTGCGGTGATCATTCCCGGATCATTCCCGAGATCATTCCTGACCGAGGCGGAAAGAGGAACGTGCCGCTCACGACGACGACGCGGGGCCCGGCCGGCCCGCACAGACGCACCGTGCTGACCGGGGCCGCGGCCCTCGGGGCGGCGGCGCTGCTCGCCGGCTGCTCCGAGCACGGGGAGACCGGCGGCGACAAGCGCGCCCGGGCCGGCGAACGGCTGCGCGCACGCGCCGCGCGGGACTCCGACGCGCTGCTGGACCGCTACGAGGCGACGCTGGCCGCGCACGCGGGGCTCGCCGGGCGGCTGGCGCCGCTGCGCGCCGAAGTCGCGCTCCACGCGCGGGCGTTCGGGGCGCCCGAGAAGCGCGCGACGGCATCGGCCGCGCCGTCCGCGTCCGCCTCGCCCTCTTCGACCGCCTCCCCCACAGCCCGTACGGACGTGCCCAAGGACGAGAAGGGCGCCCTCGGCGCGCTCGTCGCCGCCGAGCGGCGCACCGCCGACGCCCGGCTGGCGGCTCTCGCGGACGCGCCCCCGGAGCTGGCCCGCCTCCTCGCCTCCGTCGCCGCCGCAGGCGCGGCGCACGTCTATCTCCTCACGGAGGGCAGCTGACATGGCCGACGCGACACCGCGCCCCAGCGGAAGCCCCTCCGGCGGCCCCGAGGCCGAGGCCCTCGCCGCGGCCCAGGCCGCCCTCGCCGCCGAGCACGCCGCCGTGTACGGCTACGGCGTCGTCGGGGGGCGCGTGGACAGCGCGCGCGCCGTCGAGGCGCGCCAGGGGTACGACGCGCACCGCGCCCGGCGGGACGCGATGCGGCGCACCGTGCAGGATCTCGGCGGCACGCCCGAGCCCGCGGCCGCCGCCTACACGCTGCCCTTCGCCGTGCCGGACGCGCAGGCCGCGGTGCGGCTCGCGGCCGAGCTGGAGAACCGGGTCACGGGCGTCTACGCCGACCTCGTACGGGCCGCCACGGGCGGGCTGCGCCGCAGCGCCGCAGACGCCATGCGCGAGGCGACGGTGCGTGCGGTGCGGTGGCGGGGCGGGAGCGTAGCCTTCCCAGGGCTCGCCGAACGGGCCGGTACGCCGGACGCGTCGGCGACGCCCGGCTCCGCGAGCGGCAGCGCCGACGCGATGTGAGCCCCGCCGCCCCGCCCGACCCCGTCGCGACCGGCCGTTGTCGCACCCGACCCGCCCGGAACCGGCCCGTCCGAAACCGACCCGTCCGAAACCGACCCGTCTGAAAGGGACAGCTCAGGGATGACCGACGCGAACGACCGCCTCCAACCGCCGGAGCGGCTGGTACGCACCCTGAGCGCCCGCCGGGGACCGGCCGGCGACGCGGCGCGGGACTGGCTCGAAGCCCTGCCCGGCCGGGCCGCGCACTACCTGGAGCGCTGGGAGCTGACGCCCGAGCGGGTCCAGCGGCCCGGCGGCCGGGCCAGCATGGTCGTCCTCGTCCGGCAGTCCGACGGCACGCCGGCCGCGCTCAAGCTCGGCCTGCTCGACGAGGAGACCGCCCAGGAGCACGCGGCGCTCACCCAGTGGAACGGCTGGGGCGCGGCGCGGCTGCTGCGCGCGGACCCGGAGGGCGGCGCGCTGCTCCTGGAGCGGCTGCACGGGGACGTCAGCCTGCGTTCGCTGCCGGACCCGAAGGCCATGCTGGAGGCCGCCGCCACGTTGCAGCGGCTGTGGGTGAACCCGGAGGAGGGGCACCGCTTCGCCTCCGTCGCCGGCCGTACGGCCGCGCTGGCCGACGCGGTGCGCGAGCACCGCGCCCAGCCGTGGGCGGCGGACGCCGAGGCCGTCATCGACGAGGCGCTGGAGCTGCGCGACGCGCTGATCGCCGACGCGCCCGGCGACGCGCTGCTGCACGGCGACTACCACCAGGGGAACGTGCTCGCGGGCGACCGCGTCCCGTGGCTGGCCATCGACCCGAAGCCGCTGGTGGGTGAGCGCGCGTATGACCTGGCCCGGCTCGTACGCGACCGCTCGGACACCCTCCTGGCCTCCTCGGGCGCCGCCTCCGCCGCCCGCCGACGCGTCTCCAAACTGGCCGATTCCCTCGACATCGACCGCGACCGCCTCCGCGGCTGGTCGCACTTCCGCACCACGGAGGCCGCCCTCCGAAGACTCTCCCAGGGCCACCGCCAGCAGGGCGAACTCCTGCTGGAGTTCGCGGGTTTGCTGTAGCCGCCCGCATGGACTCCGGCCCGTCGGGGGCGCCTTCCGGAGGGCCGGGGCCAGGGCAGCGCCCCGACCCCGCCCGTCAGGTCGTCGTCAGCCCGTCACGCGGGCGATGGCCTCGGCGACCGGAAGCTCCTCCCGCTCCCCCGTGCGCCGGTCCTTCAGCTCCACGACGCCCTCGGCCGCCCGCCGCCCGACGACCAGAATCGTCGGCACGCCGATCAGCTCGGCGTCGGTGAACTTCACGCCGGGCGAGACGCCCGCCCGGTCGTCGACCATCACCCGCGTCCCGGCCGCGTTCAGCCGCTCCGCGAGGTCGAGCGCCAGCTCGGTCTGCCGGGCCTTGCCGGCCGCGACGATGTGGACGTCGGCGGGGGCGATCTCGCGCGGCCAGCAGAGCCCGGAGCCGTCGTGGGTCTGCTCGGCGAGCGCGGCGACGGCACGGGAGACGCCGATGCCGTACGAGCCCATGGTGACGCGCACCGGCTTGCCCTGCTGCCCGAGCACGTCGAGCCCGAACGTGTCGGCGTACTTGCGGCCGAGCTGGAAGATGTGGCCGATCTCGATCGCCCGGTCCAGCTTCAGGCCCGCGCCGCACCGGGGGCACGGGTCGCCCTCCTCGACGACGACCACGTCGAGGTACTCGTCCACGTCGAAGTCCCGGCCGCACACCACGTTGCGGGCGTGCGTGTCGGCCTTGTTGGCGCCGGTGACCCAGGACGTGCCGGGCGCCACGCGCGGGTCGGCGATGTAGCGGAACGCCTTGCCGGCCAGCCCCTGCGGGCCGACGTAGCCGCGCACGAGGTCGGGGCGGCCGACGAAGTCCTCGGCCGTGACCAGTTCCACGACGGCGGGCGCGAGGTGCTCGCCCAGCTTGCCGAGGTCCACCTCCCGGTCGCCCGGCACGCCCACGGCCGTGATCTCGCCGTCCACCTTCACGAGGAGGTTCTTGAGCGTCGCCGAGGCCGGCACGCCGAGGTGCTCGGCGAGGGTCTCGATGGTCGGGGTGTCGGGGGTGTCCAGCTCCTCGACCGGGCCGTGCTCGGTCTCGGGCACGGGCGGCACGACCGCGGTGACCGCCTCCGTGTTGGCGGAGAAGTCGCAGGCGGGGCAGTCCGCGAAGGTGTCCTCGCCGGCCGCGGCGGGGGCCAGGAACTCCTCTGACGCCGAGCCGCCCATCGCGCCGGAGACGGCGGAGACGATGCGGTAGTCCAGGCCGATCCGGGCGAAGATGCGGGTGTACGCCTCGCGGTGCAGGCGGTACGCCTCGGCCAGCCCCTCGTCCGAGGCATCGAACGAGTACGAGTCCTTCATCTGGAACTCGCGCCCGCGCAGCACGCCGGAGCGGGGGCGGGCCTCGTCGCGGTACTTCGTCTGGATCTGGTAGAGGATCACGGGCAGGTCCTTGTAGGACGTGCACTGGTCCTTGACCGTGAGGGTGAAGATCTCCTCATGGGTGGGGCCGAGCAGGTATTCGGCGCCCTTGCGGTCCTGGAGGCGGAAGAGCAGGTCGCCGTACTCCTCGTACCGGCCGCTCGTCTCGTACGGCTCCTTGGGCAGCAGCGCGGGGAGCAGCACTTCCTGGCCGCCGATGGCGTCCATCTCCTCGCGCACCACCCGCGAGACGTTCTCCAGCACCTTCTTGCCGAGCGGCAGCCAGGTCCAGATCCCCGCGGCGGTGCGGCGGACGTAACCGGCGCGGACCAGCAGCTTGTGGCTGGCGGTCTCCGCGTCGGCCGGGTCGTCGCGCAATGTCTTCAGCATCATCGTGGACATGCGCTGGACGTGGGCCATGGTGATCTCCTGCGTGCGAAGTGGGATTCCCAGGAGATTAGCCGCCGCCGCCGACAGCCGGGAAATGGGTTCCCCTCATCTCATCTCGGCAGCGGCAGCGGCGCGCCCATCACCGCGTAGGCGCTGGGCGCGGAGGGGAAGTGCACCGGCCGCGCCAGGTCGCGGTAGCCGAGCCTGCGGTAGAGGGCTCGGGCGGGGCTGTCGGCGTCGATGGCGGAGAGGATCGAGCGCGGTTCGTCGGCGCCGTCGGTGATGGCGGTGATCAGGGTCCGGCCGATGCGCCGCTTCTGGTAGGCGGGGAGCACGTGCAGTTCGGTGATGACGAAGGCGTCGTCCAGCCAGGCGTCGTTGCCCTCGCCGCGCAGATACGGTTCGACGACGGTCGCCCACCAGTGGTGGCGGTCGTTGGGCATCCCGTAGACGAAGCCGACGAGCCGGCCGTCCTCTCTGGTCGCGCCGAGCGCGCGGGCCCCGGGGTTCAGCAGGTGCCGCAGCACGATCTGGCGGCGTACGCCGATCTCGTCGTCGGTGAGCCCGAAGGCGAGCGCCTGCACGGCGAGGGCGTCGTCCACGCGCGCGGCGAGGTCGAGTGGACCGACCACGATGTCATCCATGCGGGGAGGCTACCGGTGCGGCGCCGTGCGCGTCCGCCCCGCGGCCCCGCCTGCGGGGCGCTCCGGCCGGGCGCCTCAGAACAGCACGCTCATGAACGCGCCGACCTCCTGGAAGCCGACGCCGCGGTACGTGGCGCGGGCCGCCGTGTTGAAGTCGTTGACGTAGAGGCTGACGACCGGGGAGACGTCGCGCAGGGCGTACCGCAAGACGGCCGCCATGCCGCTCTTGGAGAGGCCGCGGCCGCGGAACTCGGGGGCGACCCAGACGCCCTGGATCTGGCAGGCGCGCGGGGTGGCCGCGCCGATCTCGGCCTTGAAGACGACGCGGCCGTCCTCGACGCGTGCGAAGGACCGGCCGGCGCTGACGAGTTCGGCGACGCGCGCCTGGTAGAGGAGCCCGCCGTCGCCGGCCAGCGGCGAGACGCCGACCTCCTCGGTGAACATCGACACACAGGCCGGCATGATCACGTCCATCTCGTCCTTGCGGACGCGGCGGACGAGCGGGTCGGGGGCGATGTCCGGCGGCATGGTCTCGGTGGCCATCAGCGGCTGGTGGGCGCGGACCTCGCGGGCCGGTCCCCAGCTGGGCTCCAGCAGCGACCAGAGCTCCGCGGTGGCCTCGGTGGGGCCCACGATGGAGGAGCAGCGGCGGCCGCTGCGGCGGGCGCGGTCGGCGAAGGCCCGTACGGCGGCGGGGCCGGCGCAGATGGGCACCAGGTTGGCGCCCGCGTAGCACAGGGACTCCAGCCTGCCGTCCGTGTACCAGCCCCACATCTCGCCGCCCAGCCGCCACGGGTCGAGCCCGGCGACCTGTACGCGTGCGGCGACGAAGGCGTTGGCGACCGGGTCGCGGTCCAGTACGGCGAGCGCCGCGTCGAGCTCTGCGGGCTCCAGGACCCTGGTGGTGGTCGTCGTCAACACGTGTCGGATTGCCTCACCGGTTCGGGCCGCGGGCCATGGGGGATCAGGTCTTGGCACTGTACCTCGCGATTCCGGCGGCGCACCGGGCGCGCGGCCGGACGCGAGAGCGCCCCGCGCGGTGGGCGCGGGGCGCATGGGCCACGGGGGGCCGTTACGGGCGTCAGTACGGCCGTGTGGCCCGTAGCCGACCCGTGTGCGGCCGCGGGGGCCGTACCGCGGCTCGTACGCCGCGGTCCTCGTAGCGGAACGCGTACGGGCCGGTGGCCTTACGGAGGCGCGTAGGAGGCCCGGTCCGGGCCCGGCGTGCCCGTAAGGGCGGAGGCCCGTACCGTCGCGCAGGCGAAGGCTCACGGGGCCGGAACCAGGGCCCCCGAAGGCGTCGGCCGGCGAAAGGTCAGCCGACGCTCACGGCGGGCTCGCCGGACATGACGCCGTCCTTCTCCATCTGCTCGGCGATCTTCATCGCCTCGTCGATGAGGGTCTCGACGATCTTCGATTCGGGGACGGTCTTGATGACCTCGCCCTTCACGAAGATCTGGCCCTTGCCGTTGCCGGAGGCCACCCC